>JAPPOT010000220.1:10505-19245 GCA_028817855.1 Myxococcales bacterium | reverse complement strand
GCCCGCACGGGTCGCAATCCGGGCCACCGCAGTCGGTGCCGGTCTCGAAGCCGTTCTTCATGCCGTCGGCGCAGGCGTCCTCTTCGTCGTCGTCCGCGTCGTCGCCCGGGGGCGCGGTGCAGGCGCTGCAGTCGGTGAAGTAGCCGTCGAGGGGCGAGCTCGAATCGAATCTGCAGCTGCGCTCGCCCTCCCCGCCGTCGTCGCATGTGCAGGGTTCGGCCGCTCCCTGGCTGCACGGGTCGCCCATCTGGGTGGCGTCGTCTGACACCGATGCGTCGGGCGCACCGTCGTCGCCACCGGCCTTGTCGCCGCCTTCCGAGGCGGACATGTCCCGATCGGCACTGCCGGGTTCCTCCACCTCGGAGTCGTCCTGGACTCCCTTGGCGCATCCGACCAGAGCGACGAGCAACACCACCCCAGCTATCTGATTACTACGACCGGCCATCTCACCCACGCGGCGTCCCCTGCGCGCCGCCACACTCCACTAGGGTAACACGCCTTGCTCAGTCGACCACGAAGCGATAGCTCGCTCCATCGCGCAGGATGCGCCCTGCGGTGGGCGTGGCGAAGTGGGTACCGAGCACCAGTGTAGGTGTATCGGCGTAGCGCTCCACGAAGTCGCTGCGCGTGGCCTTCGCCAGCTCCGGATCCGTGTCCGCCGCGCTCCCCCATTCGGCATGTGCGACCTGGGCGGGATGGTGCATCAGGTCGCCGGTCACGACAGCGTCATGGCCACCCGAGGAGATGCGCACGCTCACGTGCCCCGGTGTGTGCCCCGGTGTGGGCACGAGGCGGACGCTCTCGCTCACCCGGTGATCGCTCGCCACCGCGTCGGCGAGTCCCGCGTCGAGCACCGGCAGCACCGAGTCCTCCATCACAGTCCGCTGGCTGCGAGACTCGGCCGCCTGCCAGTGTGCCAGCTCGCGCTGCTCGAACAGGTAGCGCGCGTTGGGAAAGGTCGGCTTCCAGGGCCCGTCGACCCTGCGCGTGTTCCAGCCGACGTGGTCCACGTGGAGGTGCGTGCACATCACGCGGTCGATCGACTCGGGTGCGAAGCCCGCCCCTTCCAGGTCGGAGAGGAACGGTCCCTGCCGCATGTTCCATCCGCGGATGTCGCGCTCCTTGTCGTTGCCAACGCACGTGTCCACGACCATGCACATGCCGTCCGCCTCGATCACGAAGGCGTGTACGCTCATGCTCGCGACGCCCTGTGCATCGCAGAAGTGCGGCTGCAGCCAAGGCAGCTGCGAGAGCCGCTCGGGCGTCGCGTCGGGCACGATCCAGGTGATCGCTCCGGGCAGCTCGATCTCCACGACCTTGGTGATGGTCGCATCCCCCACCTTCCAGCGCTGCGTCTTCGCCATGGCCCCTTCCATACTCCAGCGCTGCGCACAAATCGACGCGCGTCGAGAACTTGCTCGCGTGTGTTGCTCCAGCCGCCTGGACTGGCCTGGGCGAGCTCGCGCAGGACGCGCGCACTGCTTCGTGCAAAAAAGAAAGGCCGTCGCCAGGATGCTGGCGACGGCCTCTCTCGTGTCCGCGCTTGCGCGCGTCTGGAGCTACATCTCAGGCGGCGGGTCGACGCCGCAGGCCGCGGCGCAGTTGGCAGACTGACAGTCGCCGAAGGCCGTGGCGGCCGGGCACGGCGCCTCGCTCGGCCCGGGGTCGGTGCAGCCGCCCGGGAAGCCACCGTAGTCGACGGTGCCCATGTCCAGCTCGGCCATGCAGGTATCCGGGGTGTAGCAGCCAGCGCCGTCGCAGCCGGTCATGCCGGCACAGTCCACGATGGCCAGGCACTGCGTGGTGAAGGCCTCGAGCGGGTTGTCGAAGCAGGTGTTGACCTCGTCGCGGCAGCCGCCCTCGGAGCTGAGCGCGCACAGGCACTCGGCGCAGGCGGTGTTGTCGGGGATCAGCGACTCGTAGGCGGCGATGCACGCCGCCGCAGAGACGATGCTGACGGTGACGGTGGCCGGCGCGCTGACCGCGCCCTCGTTGTCGGTGACCCACAGCGAGAAGCGGTGCAGGCCGATTCCGAGATCGACGGTGATCGAGGCGCTCTTGCCCTCGTCACCGGCCGACGGCTCCGTCATCCGGGTCGCAGCGTCGATGTCGGTCTTCACCCACTGGTAGCCAACCACGGTTCCGTCCTCGTCCGAGCTGTTGCCCGAGCCCAGGGTGACCGACACCGAGTCGGCGGTGCCCGCCTCGATGCCCTGGTCCGACATATAGGTCTCACCGCCGGCCTCGATCGTGATCATGGCGACCGGCAGGTCGTTCTCCTTGGCCACGTCCTGGCAGCCCGCGAGGACCGCCGCGATCGCGACCATGGTGATGCTTGCATTGCGCATGGTTGTCTCCTTGGCCTTGCTCATGATCAGAATTCCTGGATCAGGCGCCCGTAGAGCAGGCGGCCGCGGGGGTCGTGGGTGAGCGGGTCATACCCGAAGTTGTCGGCGACCGACGGGGGGTCGGCCTCGAGCAGGTTCTGGACACCCACCTTGACGGTGGTGGCCCAGTTGTCGCCCTCGTCGATGCGCAGCGCGTACTGCAGATCGAGGGTCATCTGGGAGTCGACGTCCGGCAGGGTGCCGTCGGCCTCGGGGTTGGCGTCGTCCGTGTAGCCACCGATCAGGCGCACCGTCAGGCCGGCGGTGTGGCCGTCCATCGACCAGCCGAGCGGGAAGCTCGCGCGCAAGGCGGGCAGCGGGGCGGAGAAGTTGCCGAAGTTTCGGTTGCCCGCCACGTCGCACTCCTCGCCGTCGCAGTCCGAGTCCGGGCTGTCCTGGTAGGACTGCTCGGTGGCCTCCTGCGGGATCTTGAAGCGCAGGATGTAGGCGCCGCCGCCTCCGAAGGAGAAGGTTCCGGCGCTGCCGCCGAAGTCGCTTCGGTAGATGACGTTGAAGTCGATTCCGTCGGCCACCAGCGAGCGCTGGTTGACGAACTCGGTGTCGATCTGGAGCGCCTGACCGGTGGCGTCGCGGCGAATGCCGGGGTTGCAGCCCTCGGGACGGAGGGCAGGTGCCACGCCGCAGGCGAAGTCGTCGTCGAGTAGATCCTGGGGGTTCTCCTTGACGATGATGTCCTCGTAGTCGTAGCGCCAGTAGTCGCCGTCGATCGTGAGGCCCTCCACCGGCGACCACTCGAGCCCGGCCGTAATGGCGGTCGAGGTCTCGGGCTCCAGATCTGGGCTGCCCTTGGTGGTGATGGCGCGGAAGGTGCCGGTCGTGGCACGCGCGCGCATAGCTGGGTCCATCGGGTCCGGCGAGATGTCGAAGATCTCGCGCAGCTCGGTCTGGGCGCCCTGGGTTTGCAGCAGCGAGGGCGCGCGGAACGAGGTCGCGTAGGTGCCGCGCAGGCGCACCTTGGAGGCGCGCGAGGCGGCGGCGCCCGCGAAGGTCTCGGCCGGGGTCCAGCTCAGGCCGATCTTGGGGTCGACCGTGGAGCCCACGTCCTCGTAGTCCTCGAAGCGGGCGGCGGCCTGCAGCTCGAAGCCCTCGAAGAAGGGCATGACGAGCTCGCCGTAGGCCGCCATGATGTCGCGCTCGGCGCCCCAGTCCGGGCCGCCGATCAGGAACACGTAGTTGCCCTGGTTGGCGTCGTGGTCCGCGTCCGACTGGGCCGTCTCGTGGCGAATCTGGGCGCCGATGGCGAAGCCCAGGTCACCGCCGGGGAGCTCGAAGATCGGGCCGCCCAGGTCGGCGCCGACGGTCGTCAGCTGGGTGTCGGCCTTGGTGCGCAGCTCGCCGGTGATCGTGTCGATGATCGCCTGCGAGTTGGGTGCGCCGCTCATGTAGAAGGGGTTGAAGCAGCCGGCCGGGTCGTCGGTCGGTCCGCAGCTGTTGAGGGCGTCCTGCAGCGGCTGCGTGAGCGAGTCTGGCAGGCCGAAGTAGAACTGGTTGACGCTCCAGCTACCCGCGATTTCCCAGGTCCAGTCCTCGATCAAGCTACCGGTGACGAGGCCGCCGAAGTCACCGCCGATGCCCGCCACGGTGTGCAGCGTGTCGGACTCGTAGAACTGCTCCTGCCGTCCGGTCTCGGCGCCGAGTGGGCGGCCACGCCAGACCAGCGGGGCGCCGGTTGGGTTGTACTGGTGGTCCGGGGGGATGATCAGGTTCTGCAGCACGGGGAAGGCGGGCGAGACGCCGCGCACCGAGCGGTTGCGCGCGTACCCGGCCTCGAAGAAGACCTTGGTGTGGTCGCTGATGTCGTGCTCCACGGTCATCCAGCCGTTGGTGCGCTGCTCGTCCATCACCAGGTCGAAGAAGGGCCCGAAGTTGAAGGTGCAGTAGGGCGGCGCCGTGGGATTGCCATCGGCGTCGAGTAGGCTCACGATTTCGCCGCCGTTGGCCAGGTCGGCCACGTTGGCGCCGCTGTTCGGAACCGCCACGCTGTTGGGCGCGTCGGAGCAGCGGGCGTCGCGGTAGAACTGCAGGGGATCGGCGGGCACCACGTACAGGCCCGGCTGGCCCAGCAGGCTGACCGTGCCGCCGGCGTCGGCGACGAAGTCGCGGTCGGTGGCCGCGAGCGGGCTGCGCTCGAAGTACATGACCGAGCCATGGATGCGCGTCTTGCCCATCGAGGTACCACCGATCAGGGCGACGTCCCACTCGTCCTGGTCGAAGTCGTCGGTGGTCTGGCCGCCGACGGAGACCTCGAAGCCCTCCATGCTGTTGCGCGTGATGATGTTCACCACGCCCGCGACCGCGTCGGAGCCGTAGATGGCGGAGGCGCCGCCCTTGAGGATCTCGATGCGCTCGACCATGTGCAGCGGAATGCTGTTGACGTCTGTGAAGTTGTTGCCGTCGGTGGCGACCGAGGCGCTCTGCACCAGGCGCCGGCCGTTGAGCAGCACCAGCGTCGAGTTCAGGCCCAGGCCGCGCAGGTTGAACTGGGCGGTACCGCCGGCGCCGGTCGAGACGTCGGTGTTGAAGTTCGAGCCGTAGTTGATCGACAGGTGCTTGACGACGTCGGCCATGTTGGTGGCGCCGCTCATCTCCAGCTCTTCGCGCCCGATCACCTGGATCGACGACGGCAGCGAATAAGTGGTGCGCTTCACGCGCGAGCCCGTGACGACGATCTCCTCGACGTCGCCTGCGCCGCCCACTTCCTCGGCGGGAGCTTCGGCCTCTGCTTCGGCCTCGCCCTCGATGCCACCTTCCGCGCTGGCGCTGGCAGAGAGCGAGAGGTCAGCGCTCGGGCCCTCGGGCTCCGGCTCCGGCTCTGGCTCCGGCGCTGCCGGCTCCGGTTCGGGTTCTGGCTCCGGGGCGGCTTCCTCCGGCGCGTCCAGCGGCGCGTCGTCGGCGGGTGCCGCGAACGGATCGTCCTGTGCGAGCGCACTGGCGCTGAGCCCCAGTGTCGCCAGCACTGCGAGCAACCATGTGCTGCCCGCTCTCTTGGGTTCCTGATTCATTCCATCCTCCCAGCACGTGAGCGGACTCGGACCTCAGTCCCAAACACAACGCGCCGCAGTGTGGCCCCACACTGCGGTTCGACGTCCGTGCCCCTCCTCGCGCTATGACTCTTGCGTAATCGTTGACGGCCTAGCCGCCTCATGCCCCGTAGGTTGCAAGGCCCGTAACCCCTCAGCGCTGCGCATCCTACTTCGGAGTACACACTTGGCAATAGATCCCAGGCGGTGACATGGCCTTAATCGGTCGTGCGCGCGCTGCCATTTGCCCTTCAGTGTCAGCGCTGGCCCGGGGAGGGACGAACGTGAGCCTAGTCGGCTTCGGGGAAGAACGTGGCGGTGATCAAAAGCGCAGGTTCGTAGACCGTCGGCGTACGTTCTTCTCCCGCGACGTCGCCTCGATCCAGCGACGATACCGCCAGTCGGCCGAGCACTCCGACGTTCCAGCGCTTGCTGGCGCGCAGCTCGTAGCCGAGGCCGAGCACGGTGCCGATGCCGGTGGCTGCTTGACTCAGGTCATACGAGGGCGACATGTGGGCGAAGCCGATCAGCGCCTGCATGTGGAAGCCGCCAGGTGGGGAAGTGTAGACGTCGATGAATGGGCCGATGATCGCGTAGTAGAGGCCACGGGCGATCTCGCGTTCGTCGTCATCCGCATTGCGAACGGTTCCGCCAACGATCACGTCCTGCACGAAGCCGGCGCCGACGACGAGCCAGGGTAGAGCCGCGCCTCCGGCCAACACCTCCAGGGCGAGGGCTTGTCCGGAGAAGCGCAGATCGTCGCCTGCGAGCTCCTCATAGTCGTCGGAGATCTCGGGGCCAAAGGGAAAGCCGAGCCCGGCCCCGAGGCGGATGTACAGGCCGCCAGGCACCGCCACGCGGCGACCATGGCGCTCGGGGCGCGGGGGCGCACCGTACCGCGGCTCCGCGACCGGCGCTTCGACAGGAGTCGCCTCTGCGGGGGCCGGGGCCACCGGGGTCGGCTCGGGCGGTGGCGCGACGGGCACCGGCAGTGGTGCGGGCTCCGGGATCGGCTCTGCCGCGGGCTGCGCCTGCGGCTTGGCCTCGGGCTCGGTGCCGGTGGTGGTGGGTGGCGTCGCCGGCGTCGCGTCGGCCGCGGGTGCAGCCTCGGTTGCGGGTGCAGCCTCGGTCGCAGGGGCCTCCTGCGCCGTGGCGATCAGCGTTGGCGTCGAGAGCGCCAGGAACACGCACCATCTCATCATCTGTTCCCCCCGGGTGGGTCGCCGCTGCACCGTTCGATTTCCAACCAATCTCGAGCTCAATCGAGGCCAAGGCGCACCATGTCGTCCTCGTCCAGGTTGAAGTAGTGCCCGATCTCGTGGAGCAGGGTCACCTGGATCTGTTCGCTGAGCATGGGGTCCTCCGGATAGTCGGCGAGCAGGTTGTTGACGTAGAGCACGATGCGCGTGGGCGCCATCGTCTCGCGGTCGCCGTCGGTCGGCCCCTCGAACAGGCCTAGGGCCCGTGGGTCGAAGCCCGCCTTGACCAGGTCGCGACTGGGGCGCCGCTCGAGCACCACCGGCACGTGCTCCAGCCGCTCGGCGAAGGGTGAGGGCACGGTCTCGAGCAGCTTGCGCGCGACCGCCTCCACGTGGTCCAGCTGCGTCGCGGTTCCGATGCGGGCTGCGCGGTCTGCGCGTGCGTCCAGGCTCTGCACCTTGAGCAGGTGCGCGATCATCGCGCTGCGCTCGCCGCGATCCTCGGCAAGCTGGCCCAGCCCGTAGTGGGCGTCGGCGTGGTTTGGCTCGAGCTCCACCACGCGCTCGAGCACCGGTCCGGCAGCCTCGGGTCCGGAGTCCTGCCACGCGATGCAGGCGCCCGCGTAGAGCACGTCCGGGTCGTCGGCGCCCGTGAGCTCGACACAGGCCGCGAGCGCGCGTCGGGCCGCGTCCAGGTCGCCCTCGCAAAGGGCCCGATCGACGGCATCGAGCGACTCCCCCAACCGTCGCTCGTGTTCGTCGTGGTCCATCGCGAGAGCGTTATACCGTGACAGCCCTCCCCTGCGGGCAACTATCTGAGATTACAGCTTCACAGCGCAGCATCCTGCGCACACGTATGGCGCCGATTTGGGTCATTGAGCGCTGGACGCGACGTCCGTGCTGCCTACACTGGGGTCGGGATCTGGGGACGTGAGCGAAGCAGGGTAGATCAGGTTGAACACAGGCGCCTTGGGTTGGGCGCGACGCGCACGGACGCGCGTTGCAGAGCATGGTTTCCACTGGGTCGGAGCGCTCGCGATCGCGATCGCGGGCTGTGCCGAGGCGGGTGGCGCGCGCCGCGTCGACGACGATGCGGAGCTCGGGCCGGGCGGTGCCAACAGGCCGCCGTCGTCGCCGACGGGGTCGAGCATGTCGCCGTCGACGATGCCGCCGACGGGCACGACCCCTCCGTCGACCACCACGCCGCCCGGCAACACGGCGGGCACCGGCGGCAGCGCGGGTACCGGTGGGACCGGCGGCAGCGCGGGTACCGGAGGCAGTGCGGGTACCGGAGGCAGTGCGGGTACCGGAGGCAGCGCCGGGACCGGAGGCAGCGCCGGCAGCGGGGGTGACGACGTGGACATGTGTCCCGACGATCCCGACAAGATGGCGCCGGGCGAGTGCGGCTGCGGCACGCCCGACACGGACACCGACGGGGACACGCGCCCCGACTGCAACGACGAGTGTCCGGACGATCCGGACAAGTTCGGCGAGGGGCCCTGCGGTTGCGGGGTGCCGGACCTCGATGGCGACGGGGATGGCGTCTACGACTGCAGCGACCAGTGCCCCGAGGACGCCGCCAAGTCCGAGCCCCTGACCTGCGGCTGTGGCGTCAGTGAGGACGACACAGACACCGACGGTACCCTCGACTGCCAGGACGGCTGTCCCCTCGATGGCAGCACCCAGACCGAGGTCGACACCTGCTTCAGCTTCCTGCCGGCCAACGTGGACGCGACCGCGGCCCCGCCGACCGGCGATGGGACCACGGCGATCGACTGCGCCACGACGCTCGACACCAGCGGCTCGACGCCTGCGTTCACCGTGTGGTGCTCGGGCTCGGCCGCGCCGACGGTCACCGTGCAGGCCCAGGACGATGGTTCCCAGGTGGCGGTCGTCGCCGTGAACGACCTGTCGATCACCAGCACGCTCAAGATCGTGGGTGATCGCCCGGCGGTGTTCCTGGTCTACGGGGACGCGACGATCAGCGGCACCATCGACGCGAGCGCCGACGGCGCCACCCCTGGCCCCGGCGGCAACGTCGCGTGCAGTGCCGGCAGCGGCAACGACGGCGAGAACGACGCCGATGATAACGACGCCGCCGGCGGTGGCTCCG
>JAPPOT010000220.1:0-10495 GCA_028817855.1 Myxococcales bacterium | reverse complement strand
AACGACGGCGAGAACGACAACGAGGAGCACGACGGCGCCGGCGGTGGCTCCGGCGGCAGCTTCGGCAGTGTCGGCGGGCGTGGCGGCGACGGGCGCGACAACGAGGGCGAGGGCGGCGCGGCCAGCGCCATCGACGGCGAGGCGACTGTCAAGCCCCTACGCGGCGGCTGTGTGGGTGGCCGCGGAGGCAACGGCGGCAGCGGCGGCGACAGCGGGCGGGCTCCCGGTGGCGGCGGTGGAGGTGGCGTGCAGATCTCCGCGAGCGGCACGATCACGCTCAGCGGTGGGATCATCTCGGCCTCCGGTGGTGGCGGTCAGTCGAGCACGGTCGAGGAGTCGGGTGGCGGAGGCGGTGGCAGCGGCGGCGCGATCGTGCTCGAGGCCGACGACATCGCGATCGACGGCGCCAGCTGGCTGACGGCTCACGGCGGCGGCGGGGCCGAGGGCGGCCAGGACGAGGACGGCAACCCGGCGCCTGGTATCGACGGCGCCCTGTCAGGGGATGCGCCGGCGCTGGGCGGCAGCGGCACGGGCGGCAACCCCGGTGGGGCCGGCGCCACCGCGTCCAGCCCTGCCGAGGCCGGCACCGACACCGATCCCTCCACGGATCCGACCGAGCGACTCGGCGCGGGCGGTGGCGGTGGCGGGCTCGGGCGCATCGTGCTGAGCGGCGGTGACAGCTGCGGAGGATGCGGCTTCAGCACGTTCCCGTAGGGCTGTGATAGACAGCACCCATGGGCGATGTCGCGGATGCCAAGCTGACACAGGACCAGGCGCTCGAGCGGATCGTCGCGCCGGGGTCCGTCTACGAGACCGGGCGCGAGCGCCTCGCCACCCACGGTGGCGAGGAGTTCACGGTCTTCAAGCACGCGCCGCGCAACCTGGGCGAGCTCTATGCCCTGTCTGCGCGGCACGACGATCGGACCTTCATCGTCTACGAGGACGAAACCTACACCTTCGCGCAGGCTCGACAGCGGGCCGCCAATCTCGCCCACCGTCTGGTCACGGACCTGGGGATCGGAAAGGGTGATCGGGTCGCGCTGGTGATGCGCAACTACCCCGAGTGGGCGTTGGTCTACATGGCGGTCACGTCCGTGGGAGCGGTGCTGGTGCCGCTCAACGCGTGGTGGAAGGGCGCCGAGTTGCGCTACGGGATCGAGGACAGCGGAGCCAAGCTGGTGGTCGTGGATCAGGAGCGCCTCGAGCGCCTCGCGCCGGAGCTGCCTGCGCTCGGGGTCCCTGCGCTGGTCGCCCGGCCCGCGGGGGAGCTACCGGAGGGCGCCGCAGCGCTTGCGGAGTTGTTCGAGGGCGCGCGCGCCGCGCCCGCGGTCGAGGTGGCGCCCGATGACGACGCCACGATCCTCTACACCTCCGGCTCCACCGGGCATGCCAAGGGCGTCGTGAGCAGCCATCGCGCGGTGGTGAGCGCGGTCTTCACCTGGGAGGTGTCGATGATGTCGCGCATCCTCGTGGAGCTGCCGCCCCAGATCGTGCAGCGCGTCGAGCAGTGGGCGCAGCAGGGGGCGGCCGCGCTGACCTCGTCGCCCTTTCGGATGCCACAGCGCTCGATGTTGGTCACGGTGCCGCTCTTTCACGTGACCGGCTGCAACGTACAGTTCCTGCCCGCGTTCCGGAACGGCCGCAAGATCGTGATGATGTACAAGTGGAACCCCGAGCGGGCGCTGGAGCTGATCGAGCGGGAGAAGATCACCGACTTCAACGGCGTGCCGACGATGAGCTGGGAGCTGGTGAACTCGCCAGACTTCGGCAAGCGCGACACCAGCAGCCTGCAGTCTCTGAGCGCGGGTGGTGCTGCGCGTCCGCCCGATCAGGTGAAGAAGCTCAAGGAGAGGGCCGGCGGTGCGCAGGCGTCGACCGGCTACGGCATGACGGAGACCAACAGCCTGGGCGCGGCGATCGGCGGCGACGACTACCAGGACAGGCCCGACAGCGTGGGGCGCGCGCTGCGGCCGCTGGTCGAGCTCAAGGTCATCGACGAGCAGGGCGAGGCTCTCGGGACCGACGCGGAAGGTGAGATCTGCATCAAGAGCGTGACCAACATGCGCTGCTACTGGGGCAAGCCGGAGGAGACGCTGGAGACGCTACGGCACGGGTGGGTCCACACCGGGGATCTGGGGCGGATCGATGCCGAGGGCTATCTCTTCATCACCGGGCGCGCCAAGGACATCGTGATCCGCGGAGGTGAGAACATCAGCTGCCCAGAGGTGGAGCACGCCCTCTACGAGCATCCGGCCGTGTTCGAGGCCGCGGTCTATGGGGTGCCCGACGAGCGCCTCGGCGAGGCGCTGGCGGCGACGGTGATGGTGCGGCCCGGGATGGGGGTGACGGCCGAGGAGCTGCAGCAGCATGTCGCCGGTTTGCTCGCCGCGTTCAAGGTGCCGAGCCACGTCTGGCTGCAGCAGGAGCAGCTGCCGCGAATCGCGTCCGGCAAGATCGACAAGCGCGCGCTCAAGGCGGCAGGGGCCGAGCGCGTCGCTTGATGCTCAGGGATCGGCGGCTCAGCCGCCGACCAGGGCCGTGAGCTTGTCGAGGCGGGTGAGAGCCTCGTCGCGGCCCGTGGGGCGCATCATGAAGACCAGGCGGTCGGCGCTCAGCTCGCGGTAGCCATCCACCACCTCCGGGCGCGCGCGGGGGCCGAAGATCGAGACCGAGTAGCTCTCGCGGCTGCGCCCCTTGGCCTCGGCGCGGCTGTGGAGGTCCTTCATCATCGGGCCCAGGAATTCAGGGCCCATGCCGGCGTCGATCGGCAGCCAGCCGTCGCAGTAGTCGACCACGCGGTCCAGGGTCCACTTGCTGACGCCGCCGATGATGACCGGGGGGCCCGGCTGCTGGACCGGCTTTGGGTAGGCCCAGATCGGATCGAAGTCGACGTGCTCGCCGTGGTACTCGGCCTCTTCCTTCGACCAGATCTCGCGCATCGCCAGGATCTGCTCGCGCAGGCGCCTGAAGCGGGTCTTGTAGACGGTGCCGTGGTTCTGCATCTCCTCCACGTTCCAGCCGCCGCCGATGCCGAAGAGGAAGCGGCCGCCCGAGAGGTGGTCGACCGTGGCGACCTCCTTGGCGGTCGTGATGGTGTCGCGCTCGATCACCAGGCAGATGCCGGTGGCGAGCTTGATCGTGCGGGTGGTGGCCGCGGCGGCGCACAGGGCGCCGAAAGGATCGAGCGTGTGCCAGTACTCCTTCGGGAGCTCGCCGCCGGCCGGGTACGGGGTCTTGCGGCTTGCCGGGATGTGGGTGTGCTCGGGCAACCACAGGGACTCGAAGCCCCGGTCCTCGGCTTCCTTCGCGAGCTCCTGCGGGGAGATCGTGTAGCCGGTGCAGAACATCGTTACGCCGAAGTTCATCGCGCGCTCCTTCTTCTTCTTCTTCCGCGCTCCACCCACGCGTCGGCGGAGTCTAGGCGATCGGGTCCGGGCCGGCTACGGGCAGCTCCGGACCTGGAGGCCGGATGGCACGCGCGTGTCCCCGTCGGCGCAGGCTCCGTCGAGCTGGGCCTGCGTCAGGCCGTGGGCGCCACGCAGGTCGGCGCCCATGAGCCAAGTGCGCGTCAGACTGGCGCCTTCCAGGTACGCGCCGCGCAGGTTCGAGCCGCTGAGCCAGGCGTCGTCGAGGCGTGCGCGCTGCAGCTTGGCCTCCCGCAGGTCGGCGTCGATCAGGTTGGCCTGGCGCAGGTCTGCGCCCTGCAGCAGGGCGCCGCGCAGATCCGCCTCCACGAAGGTCGCGGCGGTGAGCTCGGCCCCGCGCAGGTCCGTGCGCGCCAGGCTGCCGTCGCCGAAGTTGCTGTCCGAGAGGCGCGCCTCGGCCAGGTCCGCGCCGGCCAGGTCGGTGGCGGTCACATGACGCACCCCGAGCCGGTGCAGGGCGCTGGTGCGCAGGGCGCCGGGCAGCAGGGTCCAGCCCAGCGCCAGCAGCAGCCCGAGCAGGCCGCCGCCGATCATCACGCGCCGCAGGACACGCCGGAGAAATGCCCACATGGGCCAATTGCGCCTGCTCGGGGCGTGGTCGGTCAAGGACGCGTCGATTGACGCCTCGGTGGGGCGGCTTTTCGTTCGATGTTTCCTGCTCGCAAAGTGCCGGAAACACTTGCGCGTCAAGCTGTTCCCACGAGCACATGCCCACGTGGGGATTCGGGATGCCCCTCGCGTCCCGGGTCCCAAGCTCGAACGCTCGGCCCAGGGGTGTCGAGCCATGGCCCGACAGCCAACACCGGTCAACCCCTAGCCCGGCCCCCAGGGCCGACCTCGTGTCGGCCGGGCCGGGCGCTTCTTTTCTGGGACCCCCGTGCTCTAGCGCTAGCCCTCGGCCGCCTGCAGCTCGGCGGCGAGCCCGTTGATGTACTGCTCGATGGCAGTGTAGCCGGAGGGCATGACGGTGCCGTGGTCGCCGCCGTCGGCCGGGTTGAGGCCGTGCATGTCCTCCCACGCGTCCGGCATGCCGTCGTCGTCGGCGTCTTCGGGCGGCGAGCCCGGCGTCAGACCTTCCATCAGGTCGGTGGGATAGAAGTGGCCCCAGCTGCCGGTACCGTCGATGGTGTCCATCACCGCGGTTCGGGTGACGACGTCGCGGGGCAGGGCGCCCGCGTGCTGCAGTACCTCGGCGTAGGCGTCGTGCACTGGATCGATGGTGACCGGACGGTAGCTGTCGCCGGCGTCCGCGAAGTCGTGGAGCGCCGCGGCGCGGTGGACCTCGTCGGCGGAGAGGTTTTCACACTGGGCCCAGGCGTCGGTGATGGGGCCGTCTCCGCAGCTCGAGTCGCTCCCCTCGACGTGGTTGTCGTCGAGGTAGTAGCGCAGGTCATCGGCGTGGGTGTCGTCGAAGAAGAACGGGAAGATGGTGTCGTCGGCGCCGTCCTTGAAGTAGTTGCCGACCAGGTTGAAGGGACCCGAGTTCGGGTTGTGGTGCACGAAGCCGTGGCGCACGTTGTAGTCGACCACGTTGATCATCTCGGCCGGCCCGTTGGCGATCGCCGGTGTGCGATTGAGGTGATGGGCGAAGAGGGTGTGGTGCACCGACAGCCGCACTCCTTCGGGGCCGTTGATCAGCCCGTAGTTGTGGCCGTTGCCCTGGTGGGAAAACTCCACCGTGGACCACTGGAAGCTCACGTCGCGGGCCTCGAAGAGGTCCACGGTCTCGTCCACGCCGCCCGAGATCGACACGTGGTCGAAGATCAGGTGGTGGTTGCGCGAGAACTGGATGCCGTCGAACTGGGCCGCGTCCGAGCCGTCGTACTCGGGCCGGATGCGCAGGTGGCGGATGATCATGTTGCCGACCGAGGTGTCGTAGGCGCCGTAGAGGCGCCCGCGGATCGTGATGCCGCCACCCGGTGCCGTCTGTCCGGCCAGCGTCAGGTCGCCGTGCGGGATCTCGAGGATGTCCGCGTCGATGACACCGCTGACAGCGAACACGACGATGCGCGGCCCCGGCGTGTCGAGCGCAGCCTGTAGGCTGCCCGGTCCGCTCGCGTCGAGCGTGGTGACCTTGATCACCGCGCCGCCGCGACCGCCGGTGACGCGCGCGCCGAAGCCCTCCGCGCCGGGGAAGGCACGCACCTCGCCGTCGTCGGGAAGGGGCGGTGTGGTCGCGTCGCCGTCGCCGTCGTCTGTCACGTCGTCGTCGCCGCCCGGGTCTCCATCTCCCAGAGCGACGCCATCGCCATCGCCAGGCGCGTCTCCGTCACCAGCTGCGTCGCCATCGCCGTCGACCGACCCGTCAGCGCCAGTCGGTCCTGCTGACGCGCATTCGTCGCAAGCGTCCATCGATCCGCTATCACTTCCGCACGCCGCCGCGCACGCCATCGCGATCGCAAGCACCACCGATCCCCGTGTCATCGGCACCTCCCACGGATGAGCATACCACCGCACCTCCACGCAGCCGGGCGCGAAGAGCGCGCTCGAAAATCGACTGTCGCGCCTTTGACGCCCCGGGGGGTGGGCGCTAGATCGCCCGAGATGCAGCTCTTCGGCCGCCGCCCCTACTGGGCCGCCCGCTTCGGGACCGCGGAGTTCCTGCCGCGCTCGCGTGCGGAGATGGACGCGCTCGGCTGGGACAGCTGCGACATCGTGCTGGTCACCGGCGACGCCTACGTGGACCACCCGGCCTTCGGGATGGCGCTGATCGGGCGGCTGCTCGAGGCCCAGGGCTTTCGCGTCGGCATCCTGGCCCAACCCGACTGGCGCGACGACGACGCCTTCGAGGCGCTCGGACCGCCCAACCTGATGTTCGGCGTGACCGCGGGCAATATGGACTCGCTCGTGAACCACTACACGAGCGACCGCAAGCCGCGCAGCGACGACGCTTACACCGCGGGCGGCGAGGCGGGCGCGCGGCCCAACCGGGCGACCATCCTCTACACCCAGCGCTGCAAGCAGGCCTACCCGGGGGTGCCGGTGGTGATCGGCGGCATCGAGGCGAGCCTGCGTCGCATCGCCCACTACGACTACTGGTCCGACAAGGTGCGGCGCTCGATCCTGCTCGACGCGGGCGCGGATCTGCTGGTCTACGGCAACGGCGAGCGGCAGGTCGTGGAGATCGCGCACCGGCTGGGGCGCGGCGAGTCGATCGACGACGTCATCGACGTGCGCGGCACGGCTTCGAAGCGGCGCGCCGTGCCGGCGGGTTACACCGAGCTCGACTCGCAGCAGCTCGACGACGACCGCCCCGCCGGTCCGGAGGGCGAGCGGCTGGTCCAGCTGCGACGGCACGCCTTGGGGCAACCGCGGGAGCGCACGGTCGTGCGGATGCCGAGCTTCGAGGCCGTGCGGGCGGACGACAGCCTCTACGCGCACGCCTCGCGCATCCTGCACACGGAGGCCAACCCGCACAACGCGCGTGCGCTGGTGCAGCGGCACGGGCGCGCCGAGCTGTGGATCACCCCGCCCGCTGAGCCGCTGACGGGCGCCTAACCGGACCGGGTCTACGCGCATCCGCACCGGCGCGTGCCCCACCCGAGCTATCGCGAGGCGCGCATTCCGGCCTACGAGATGATCCGCTTCTCGATCACGATCCAGCGCGGCTGCTTCGGCGGCTGTTCGTTCTGCTCGATCACCGAGCATGAGGGGCGCATCATCCAGAGCCGCTCGGAGGGGTCGATCCTGCGTGAGATCGAGGAGGTGCGCGATCGCGTGCCGGGCTTCACCGGGGTGATCTCGGACCTGGGCGGGCCGACCGCGAACATGTACCGGCTGGCGTGCAAGAGCCGGGAGGTGGAAGCCGCCTGCCGGCGGCCCTCGTGCGTCTACCCCGGGATCTGCGACAACCTGAACACCGATCACAGCCCGCTGATCGGCCTCTACCGCAAGGCGCGTGCGCTACCCGGCATCAAGAAGGTGCTGATCGCGTCGGGCGTGCGCTACGACCTGGCGGTGGAGTCGCCGCAGTATGTGAAGGAGCTGGCGACGCACCACGTGGGCGGGCGGCTGAAGATCGCCCCCGAGCACGTGCGGCAGGGGCCGCTGAGCCACATGATGAAGCCGGGTATCGGCACCTACGACCGCTTCAAGGAGCTCTTCGATCGCTACTCGGAGCAGGCCGGCAAGGAGCAGTACCTGATCCCGTACTTCATCGCGGCCCATCCCGGCACGACCGACGAGGACATGATGGAGCTCGCGCTGTGGCTCAAGCGCAAGGGCTTCCGCGCCGACCAGGTCCAGGCCTTCCTGCCTTCACCGATGGCCAGCGCGACGGCGATGTACCACACGGGCAAGAGCCCGCTGCGCAAGGTGAAGCGACAGGGCGGCGAGGTGGCGACGCCGAAGAGCCCGAAGGTGCGCAAGCTCCACAAGGCCTTCCTGCGCTACCACGACCCGGACAACTGGCCGCTGTTGCGGCGCGCGCTCGAGCGCATGGGCCGGCGCGACCTGATCGGCTACGGCGAGCGCCACCTGATCCCGCCTCGGCAGCCGGCGGGGTGGAAGCCTAAGGAGCCGCGCAAGCGCTTTCGGACGCAGCACACCGGGCTACCGGACTGATCGGGCCCGCCGTACTCCTGCACGCTCCCGCCACCGTCTCCGGTGGCGCTGGACAGTTCCCAGCCGACCTGGGATATCCGAACCATGCGACATCCCATTGAGACATGGCACGAGATCGCCAGCCGCGGGGACGCGGACGGCCTCGATGCGCTCCTGGCCGAGGACGTCGTCTTCCACTCGCCCGTGGTGCACACGCCCCAGCGCGGCCTCGCGATCACCAAGCTGTACCTGAGCGCGGCGTTCTCGGTGCTCAACAACGAGTCCTTCCGCTACGTGCGCGAGGTGATCGGCGAGCGGGACGCGGTGCTGGAATTCACCACCGAGATCGACGGCATCCACATCAACGGGGTCGACATCATCCACTGGAACGACGACTCGAAGATCGACGACTTCAAGGTGATGGTGCGCCCGCTCAAGGCGATCAACCTGCTGCACGCGCAGATGAAGCGGATGCTCGAGCAGCTCGGCTGACGGGCGAGCTGCGGCGCGACGGGTCGCCCGTCAGCCCTTGGTGCAGACGAACGCCGCGGTGCGGTGGGTGAAGCGCAGCGAGGAGTCCTCGCGGCGCACCTGGAGATCCGCGGCGTCCGTCCCGGCCCACGACTCCATCAGGGCGACGATCTGCTCGCGCACGGGCTCCTCGGGCGCCCCGTGGGACATCCACTCCATCAGCTCGTAGTCCAGCGTGCCGCGGATGTCGTGGACGAGGGTGAGCTTAGCGTCGCGGAACAGGCGCTCGAGCTCCGGCGCGGGGATGGCGCGGACGTGGGTGGGGTCGCAGAGCCGCTCGAGGCGATCGTGCTGCCTGGCCCTTTCCGGGTCTTCGCTGCCCAGCATGTCGGCGATGACCATGCGGCCATCGGACTTAAGCACGCGCTTCATCTCCGCGAGCAGGCGCGCGGGGTCGGGAAAGTGGTGGTAGGCGGCGCGGCATGAGACCACGTCGAAGGAGGCGTCGTCGTAGGGCAGGCGCTCGGCGTTACCGTGCTCGAAGGCGATGTTGGTGAGCCCACGTCGCTTCGCCTCCTCCCGCGCCAGCTCGAGGAAGGCGTCGGTGGCGTCGAAGCCGGTCACCTGGGCGCAATGCGTGGCGAAGGTCATGGTCAGGAAGCCGGGACCGCAGGCGACGTCGAGCACGTGGTCCTGCGCTCCGGCGCCGGCGAGCTTGACGAGACCCTTGAGGCCGCGCTCCTGGGTGGCCTGCATCAGGCGCGCGTAGACGTCGGCCGTGCGGGTGAACTGCTCGCGGATGCGGTCGATGTGGTCGTCGCTCATGGTCGTTTGCCGAAGCAGTGGGCGTGTTCCTTCAGCGTGGCGCTGTCGGCCTGCTCGATGGTGAGCTGGGCGCGATCGTTGATGCGCCCCATGCGGACGGCGAAGTCGGTGGCAGCCCGGGGGCCTACGGGGGAGACCACGGCGCGGGGGCGCCCGCGCCGTGCGTGAAGCCTGAGCGCGCCGGGGGCGTGGATGTCGTCGCGGGGCATCTCGAAGCAGCCGCGCTTGTCGGGGTGCACCTTCGCGAGGTGGGCGTCGGGCGCCTCGCGGGTGCGGAGGGTGAGCTGAGTGCGCGCGTTGCGGATGCGATTGTCGATGGCGACACCGCGCAGGACTACGGGCTGCATCTGCTGCAGGACGAAGATCGCCACCGCGACGAGCGCGCCCGTGCCCGCGACGAGCAGGAGCAGGGTCCCCAGCTTCATCGAGTCCTTGGAGCTCTCCGCCATGTCGTGGGGACCATAGCAGGGTCTGCCTCGTTGCGGATCGGCGCCGCCTACGCCGCGGTGCGCCACCGCCGTCGCAGGCCGAGCGCTACCCCGACTCCCAGCATCCACCACCCCGCGCCGGGTGGATCCGGTCGGGCGCCGACGACCCGGCACCCGCAGGCCTTGACGCGCTCGACCTCCGGCGCGGGCACCATCGCCATCGCCCCCGCATCGGGCCGCGCCGAGTCGCCGGCGTCCGCCGCCAACTCGGACTCGGCCCCCGATCCGGCCTCGGTCTCGGCCTCGGCCTCGGCCTCGGTCTCGGGTTCGGCCTCGGCCTCGGTCTCGGGTTCGGTCTCGGGTTCGGTCTCGGGCTCCGGCTCGATCTCGCAGCGCGCGTCGCAGCCATCCTCCGCCTCGTCGTTGCCGTCGTCGCAGCTCTCGCCGTCGTCGCGCACGCCATCGCCGCAGCGCGCGGCCGAGCAATCGGTGCGGCAGGCGTCGGCCGCGCTGTCACTGTTGCGGTCGCCGTTGTCGCAGTCTTCGCCGTCATCGACCACGCCGTCGCCGCAGCGGGGCGCCGCGCAATCGCTGCGGCAGGCATCCGCGGCTTCGTCGTCGTTGCCGCCGCCGTCGTCGCAGGACTCTCCGCGGTCGACCACGCCATCGCCGCAGCGTGGGTCGGTGCAATCGGTGCGGCACGCGTTTGCGGCGCTGTCGCTGTTGCCGCCGCCCGCGTCGCACTGCTCGTCGTCGTCGAGGATGCCATCGCCGCAGGCCTTGGGCAGGCAGCTGGTTCGGCAG
>JAPPOT010000605.1 GCA_028817855.1 Myxococcales bacterium | reverse complement strand
CTGGGGGAGCACGCGGCCCCCCCCGGTGCCG
Source organism: Myxococcales bacterium (assembly GCA_028817855.1). GTDB lineage: Bacteria > Myxococcota_A > Polyangia > Polyangiales > JAFGIB01 > JAOUOP01. The sequence continues at coordinate 4,629 of JAPPOT010000605.1, read as the reverse complement.
CGCCCGCGGAGCCTGCCCATCCGAACCTGCCTCCCGAGTGGACCCGGCTCGTCACCTTCCTGCATGAGACCCAGCCGGCCCTGGGCGCGGTGCTCGAGCACGGTGTGCCCGCGCGCATCGACCCGGCGAAGGTGCTGATCAGCTTCCCGGAGGGCTCCTTCTTTGGCCGTCAGGCCGCCTCCTCCGGCGCGCGCGAGGCGATCGCCACGGCCGCCGAGCGCGTGCTGGGCCAGCGGCCCGCGGTCGAGGTCGGTTTCGGCGTCCCCGTCGAGGCCACCACCATGGCGGCCCACCAGGAAGAACAGCGCCAGCAAGCTCGGGCCGAGACCGTGGAGGCGGCCCTCAATCACCCCAGCGTAAAGGACGCGATCGACGTCTTCCCCGAGGCCGAGGGCAACGTGGACGTGCACCTCGAGGATCGATGACGTGAGACCGGAGGCGAAGCGATGAAGTTTCGAGGCGGAATGGGCGAGCTCATGCGGCAGGCATCGCGCCTGCAGCGCAAGGTCGAGAAGCGCAAGGAAGAGCTCAAGGAAGAAACGGTCGAGGCCACCTCCGGCAACGACCAGGTCAAGGCGGTCGTCAACGGCGGCGGCGAGCTGGTCAGCGTCGAGATCGATCCCAAGCTGCTCGAGGGCGAGGACCTCTCGATGGTGCAGGATCTGATCGTGGCGGCGGCCAACGCGGCGCTCAAGAAGAACGAGGAGTTCGTCGAGGCCGAGGTCGAGAAGGTCACGGGCGGGATGAAGATCCCCGGCCTGATGTAGCCCTCTCGCCTATGTCGGACCCGATCGCAGAGCTGGTCAGTCTGCTCAGCCGCTTGCCCGGCATCGGCGAGCGCACCGCCCAGCGCCTCGCCTACCACGTGCTCGGCAGCTCCTCGGAGTATGCCGAGGCCCTGGGTCACTCCCTGGCCGAGATCCACGCGCGCGTGCGCCGCTGCGAGCGCTGCGGCAACTACACCGCCGAGACGCTGTGCGCCATCTGCAGCGATCCGCGCCGCGAGGAGAGCCTGCTCTGCGTCGTCGCCCGACCGCCCGACGTGGCCGCCCTCGAGCGCGGGGCCGCCTTCCGCGGACGCTACTACGTGCTGCACGCCCTACTCGCGCCGCTCGATGGCGTCGGCCCCGAGGCGCTGGACCTGCAGCCGCTGGTCGAGCGCGCCGAGCGCAGCGAGCTCAAGGAAGTGATCATCGCCACGCCGCTCAGCGTCGAGGGCGAGGCCACCGCCCTCTACGTGGCCCAGCAGCTGCGCCCGGCCGGCGTGCGCTGCACCCGCATCGCCAGCGGGCTGCCCCACGGCGGCGAGCTGGAGTTCACCGATCAGATCACGCTCGCCCGCGCCCTGGAGGGCCGCAAGGAGGTCTGAGCGATGGGCACCTGGGGGGCGAGCCACAGGGGGGAGGCAGCCAGCACACGCGCCGCGCGCAGCCGCATCGCCGACGGCGCCCTCGCCCTGCTGCTGCTGGCGATCGTGGGCATGATGATCGTGCCCCTGCCCACGCCCCTGCTCGACATCCTGATCGCCAGCAACATCGCGCTGGCGATCCTGATGCTGCTGGTCGGCATGGCGGTGCCCAACGGCCTGGCCTTCGCCGCCATGCCCACGGTCCTACTGGTCACCACGCTCTATCGGCTCGCCCTCAACGTCTCGTCCACGCGCCTGATCCTCTTGCAGGCGGACGCGGGCGAGGTGATCCGCAGCTTCGGCCAGTTCGTGGTGCGCGGCGACTACGTGGTCGGCGCGGTGATCTTCCTGATCCTCACGCTGATCCAGTACGTGGTCGTGGCCCGCGGCGCCGAGCGCGTGGCCGAGGTGGGCGCGCGCTTCACCCTCGACGCCATGCCCGGCAAGCAGATGGCGATCGACGCCGACCTGCGCGCCGGCGTGCTGACCCCGGAGGGCGCCCGCGAGCGGCGCCAGCAGCTCGAGCGCGAGAGCCAGTTCTACGGCGCCATGGACGGCGCCATGAAGTTCGTGAAGGGCGACGCCATCGCCGGCATCGTCATCACGCTGATCAACGTGATCGCGGGCGTCGGCATCGGGCTAACCTCACGCGACCTTGATCTGGGCGACAGCCTCTCCCTCTACGGCCTGCTGGCGATCGGCGACGGGCTCGTCAGCCAGATCCCATCGCTGCTGATCTCGGTCAGCGCCGGCATCGTCGTCACGCGCGTGGCCTCCGAGGAAGCGGGCGCATCCCTCGGCCGCGAGATCGGCCGCCAGCTCTTCGGCAACGCCCGCGTGCTGACGCTGGCCGCCGGCTTCCTCGCGCTGCTGGCGGTCATCCCCGGCCTGCCGATGGTCCCCTTCGCGCTGCTGGCCCTGGCCTGCGGAGCCGGCGGCTACGCCCTTTCGCGCACGCGCGGCGAGCGCGGTGACACCCTGATCGCGGGTGAGTCGGAGGGCGCCGGCGCAGCCGGCAGCGAGCTCTCGCTGACGCTGGGACCGGCCCTGGCGCGCGAGATTGCGGAGGGCCCACTGCAGCGCGCCCTCGAGCGCACCCGCCAGCGCTTGCTCGCCGAGCTGGGGCTGCCGCTGCCACCGGTACGGGTAAGCGTCGACGACGACCTGCCCGCGCGCGGCCACGTGCTGCGCCTGTCCGAGGTGCCGTTCGCTCCGGAGGGCTCGCCGCGGGAGGTCTCCGAGGGAGAGGCCGGCGCAGCCGAGCTGGCGGCCGAGCTGGAGCGCCTCGCCCGGCTTCACGCGGCCGAGCTGCTGGGGATGCAGCAGACGCAGCTGCTGCTCGAAGGCCTGTCGGAGCGCGCCCCAGCCCTGGTGCAGAACACCGTGCCGCGCCCGGTCCCATTGGACCTGCTCGCCCGGGTGCTCGGCCAGCTGGTCGCCGAGGGCGTGAGCATCCGTGCGCTGTCCCACATCCTCGAGACCGTCGCCCGGGAAGTCCCCGCTGACTCCGATCCCATACGCGACGCCGGCGCGCTGACGGAGCGCGTGCGCCGACGCCTGGGCCGGCAGGTGACCCACAGCGTCACCCACGAGGGCATGGTGCACCTTCACCCGCTCGACCCGATGATCGAGGACGCCGTGCGCGAGTCGGTGCAACCCGGGGAGCCACCGCAGCTCGCCCTGCAGCCGGACCTGGCGCGCGACATCGTCAGCGCGGTGCGCGACGTGGCCGACAGCCAGCCCCCGGGGCGCCGCCCCGTGCTGGTCACCCAGCCCGACGTGCGGCGATTCGTGCGCGAGCTGCTCGCGCCGGAGCTGCCCCAGGTGGCGGTGCTGGCCTACTCCGAGCTTGCGCCGGACGCGCGCATCGACCGACGCGGACCGGTGCGCGTGGGCGGGTAGCCGATGGCCATCCGCATCGTCCCCCACAGCGCCGAGCTGCGTGACCCGGTCCACCGCTTCAACATGCGCATGCGTGAGGGCGGCTCGCGCTGGGGCTTCTACACCGAGCCCGTGCCCACCTGGATCCCTCCGCGAGTGGGCACCCCCGTCTGGCGCGAGTACCACATCGCGGTCGACGACCAGGGCTACGTACGCGGCGGCTACGCGCTCAAGCCCCAGCCCTGGGTGATCCGCGGAGAGCAGCGCACGGTCTCGGACTGGCAGGGACCCTTCTCGGAGGGCGCGATCTCCGATCGCTACGCGGTCCTCGGCATCCGCATGGTGCGCGACATGCTCCGCAAGCAGCCGCTGCTCTTCAGCTGGGGGCACGGCGGCCACGAGCAGCCGGTGGTGCAGATGCTGCGCAGGATGCGCTGGCTGCTGCACGACACGCCCTTCTGCCTGCTGATCTGCCACCCGCGCCGCTTCCTGCGTCACAACCGCCTCTTGCGCGGGTCACCCGGGCGGGCGCTCGCCCTGGACGCGCTCGCCTTCTCGGGCGCCGGCTCGCTCGGCCTGCGCGCCCTGCACGCCGCGCAGCGCGCACGCCATCCTCGTCGCTTCCGGGCCCACGCGTCCGAGGTGCCACGGTTCGGCCCCTGGGCGGACATCCTCTGGGAGACGCACCGCGACAAGTACCTGGCGCTCGCCGTCCGCGACGCCACGGTGATGAACACCCTGCTGCCGGAGGGCGACTGGCCGCGCGGCATCCGCCTGCGGGTGACGCGGGGCGGCCGCGACCTCGGCTGGGCGGTGGTGATGGACACCCAGATGCAGAACGACGAGCGCTTCGGACACCTGCGCGTCGGTTCCGTGGTCGACTGCTTCGCCGACCCCGATGACGCCGGCGAGGTGGCTCACGCCGCCACCCACTTCTTGAGGGTGCGCGGCGTGGATCTGATCATGTCGAACCAGGCCCACCCCCGCTGGGCCCGGGGCTTCGCCGAAAACGGCTACATCGTGCTGCAAAAGCGCAGGATTTTCGCGGCATCACCGGCGCTGCGCGAGGCCCTGGAGCCGCTCGAGGAGACCCTACAGGGCCTGCACCTGACAAACATGGACGGCCACGGGCCGATGACGCTGTGATCCCACATTGCGCCCGGCGCTCCCTTGTCTAAATTGGGAGGCCAGCCCCGGGACAGGTCTGAGTAGGAGTCCGAGCATGGAAATCGCCACCGAGATCGCCACCCGCATGACGAAAGAGTCTCGAAATAATTTCTGTGATGTCTAAGGGCTAGACAGTCCGGAGAGAATCCAGTATTCCGCCTGGTACATTAGCA
>JAPPOT010000921.1 GCA_028817855.1 Myxococcales bacterium | reverse complement strand
CAAGATGGGTCGACGCCCCTACTGCTTCGGAAGCCCCCAGCTGGTGCGAGAGCAGTACGCGCAGATGAGTGCAATCGAGGCGGCCCATGCGCAGCGCTCCGAAGCCCTCCGCGATGGCCAACACGATGTCGAGTTTCCTGCGGGCACCTATCGTCCGCCTGTGCTTGCTGCTGCTTGAGCCCGAAAGCCGACGAACAACAGCACACACTTCGACGTGCCTGCCGCGACGGACCTCGCGACAGGCCCGGCGACAGGCCCGCAGGCGCCTTGCTTGGGTCGCGCTCGCCTCAGCATGTTCGCCGAAGCGGTCCATGCGGCCACTGTGCGCTCCCAGGTGGGCCGAATCACGCGGGTAGAACTCCAAGCTCCGACCCGTCACCAGGCCTCTGCCGCGCCCTTCTACAACTTTCCTTGGAAGCTAATCAATCCAGGCGCCGGGAAGCTAATCAATCCAGGCGCCCTTCTACAACTTTCCTTGAAAGCTAATCCTGCGAGGTACCCTGGGAACGACCTTCCCGGGCATGAGGACTCGGTGAACCGCTTCGCTGCGGTGTCTGGGGTAGCTAGGCGACCCGTCTGACGTCCTGCTCGACCGCTTCGAGCAACGCGCCGGGGTCGGGGGCCATCTCGTCGCTCGGGAAGCGGAAGGTGAAGGTCGTGCCCTCGTTGGGTTTGCTATCGACGGTGACGGACCCGTTGCGCGCGACGCATGCCTCGCGAACTGCGGCCAAGCCCACGCCCCGCCCCGAATGCTCCGTGACCTCGGCGGCGGTCGACAGTCCTTCCGAGAAGAGTGCATCCACCAGCTCCTGCCGCGTTGCATGCGGAAGCCCGAGCTCCGCGGCCCGTTCCCGAACGCGCTCCCAATCGATGCCGCGCCCATCGTCCCGAAGAGAGATGACGAAGTGCGAATCTTCCACGTGGGTGCGAAGCTCTAGCGAGCCGTTGGCGCCCTTGCCGTTGGCTTCGCGCAGCGCCGCGGGCTCCAGACCGTGATCGATCGCATTGCGGATGACGTGAATGAACGCCGACCAAAAAGATGACCAGCGGACCGGCTCCAGCCGTAGCTGGGAGTCGTCAATCTGGATCTCGACACCGCTCTTGTTCATGCGTCGGGCGATTCGCTCTGCCTGAGCCGCCACCCGACGCAGGCGCGCAGCGGTGGGCTCGAGGCGCAGATCCGCCACCATCTGTGCGATGCGCCGATGCTCCTCTTTGACGACTGCTGCACGCAGCAACTCGTTGAACTGGGCTGGCTCGATTTCGATGCGTCCGTGATCCCTGTCGCTCACGAGTGCATGCAAGCGCTGTTCGAGCCGTCGCCATGCCTCTCGAAGCTCGTCGATGTGGTGCGGTTCGGGCGGCCGTTCTTCACGGACCACGTAGGATTCGATGCGATGACACAGGTCGGCGATCGTCTGGACGCCGAAGATCATGCAGTTGCCTTTGAGTGTATGCAGGGCCCGCTTGACCGTCTCGCTACCGTTGGGCGGAGGGTCCGCGATGCTTGCCAGCAAGTCGACTGCCTCATGATAGAATTCCATGAACCCTACGCGGTCGCCGACGATGCGATCCAACACGTTGAGCGTCTCGCGCTGTTCCGTTTCGAGGCGCCGCCGCTCGAGCTCGGCGGTGACATCTCCGATCACGAGTAGCAGACCGTCGACTGTTTCGCCGCTGCTGAGCAGAGGCTGATAGGTGACCTCGAAGGTCTTGCCGTCGTGGCGAAGGGTGCTCGGAGCTTGACTGACGCACAAGTCGATAGGCAGCAGGCCTTCGCGCATCTGGTCCCAGGCAAGCTCGAAGGTCTCCGCGAACCCCTCATCGATGGAAGCGAAGAACGTCGTGATATCGGTCCCCGTCGGCGGCGTTCCGAACCAGCGCGAGAACGCTGCAGAATACTCGGGTTGCACTACACCCTGGGCGTCGATGGAGACGAGTCCTTCGTCGACGTTGTCGAGCACCAGTCGCATGGCGCGATTGCGCTCGTCGAGCTCGCGCGTGCGTTGGCGCACGATCTTCTCCAAGCCGATGACGTTGTCGAAGAAACCGCGTGCGATGTAGACCGTCGCGACCGACTCCAACACGACGAACGCCGCGTGCACGCCCACGACCCACCACGGCGCGTCGTAGTTAAAGACGCTGGAAGGCAGAAAGATCCACAGAAGGAGGTGGTGCAACGCGACGGTGATTGCCGCGACCAGAATCGAGAGAGGATTGCCGTACAGGGCCAGCATCGCGAGCAATGCGAAGAAGTAGAAGTGCATCTCGATCTGAACGGGACCCTGGCCGAAGTGAACCAGCAGGCCGCCCATCAGCATCGCCGCGAAGCCATAGACGAGCGTCACCGTACGGGGGTTGGTCAGCAGGCGATAGGCGCCCCAGGGACCCACCGCCACCGCGGTGGTCAGCATCAGCGCCAGCATCGGATCGGTATCGTTGAACGCCGCAATCACCGTGAATGCGGGGACGTGCAACCAGAAGAAGACCGTCGTGATTCGATTGACGCGTTGCAGATAGCTGTTTTCGAAGCTGGAGATTTCGCTTGGAAGGATGATGGTGTTGGCGATCTTCCTGAACATGTACGTCTCCTGGATCTATCCGACGGTCTATCGCTCGTACTTCACGCCGAGTGGGTCCAAGTACGCTTGGAGGGCCTTGCTGACTCCGCAGCCGTACAGCGGCAGTCCTTCCATCCGGTGTTGGTGGCGCAACGCTTCGAGCAGCGAGAGGTCGCGGTAGTCGAGCCCCTGCTTGCGGGCGGTGTAACCGCCGACGTAGCGAACCTGCGCCTGAGGATCGGTGATCGCCAGCAGCGGAGCGCTCTGAACGTCGAAGCGCCGGGCGAGGTCATCACGAGATACCTTCGTCAGGCCGATACCGCGCTCGCGGATCTTGAGCTCGAGCGCCTCGTGCTCGCCCACGAGCACGACGTGGTCCACCGCACCCTCGGGCGTCGGGCGCGTCATCAAGTAGTCGATGACGCGGTGTGAGCAACCGCATTGGGCGTACAGAAAGTGCGCGAGTTGCCACCGCGCCTCCTCACCTCGAAGCGAAGCCAGCGCGGACTGCAACACGGGGTTGCCGCGCTCGGGCACGGGCAACGTGACCCAGTGTCCAACCATCAACGCCGAGCCGATAAGCAACAGAGGCACAGCCCAGATCGTAATCAGCAGCCACGCGACGGCATCTCGAACGCGGCGTGGGCCCGCCCGCGTTGCGTCGCCCGTGAGGGGCAGTCGTGATGCGTCAGGGAAGCTGCTCATGCGCCGGTCAGCTTTCGCGTTGCGGCGAGCAACTGCTGAGGGTCGAATGGTTTGACGATCCAGCCCTTGGCGCCCAAGTCACGCGCGCGCTTGATGAGGCCGGGCTGACCCTCGGTTGTGAGCATCAAGATCTTCAGGTTGTCGTTGGCGCTCCTTCCGCGAACGCGCTCGAGCATTTCGATACCGTTCATGTGTGGCATGTTGATGTCGCAGATCGCCAAAGAGATGTCGGCATCGGTCTCCACGGCTTGTGCGCCTTCGAGGCCGTTGCACGCTTCGACGATGTCGTACTCGGCGAGCGCGGAAGAGACCTCCTTCCGCACCGTTGCGGAGTCATCAATGACGAGGATCTTCTTCTTCTTCATGGGTCCATGCCTGGTTAGGGGAACTAGAAGAGCAGCACCTCGCCTTCGGACGGAGGGCGCTCGTGATCGTTCGGCGCGGCAACGAAGATGCGGCCGTACACGCTCAGGGAGATCCACACCTGGCACTCACCGCCGGCACTCGAGTAGACGAGCGCCGCATCCGCGAGCTGCTGGGCGACTGCGAGCTCGCCGCCGCGTATGGTCACTTGCGGAGAGACCTGGTACGGCTCGATGCCGAGGGAGACGAGCTTGTTCTTGACCCGTCCCGACAACTGGTTGGCGAGTTCGCCCACCCAGTCGTCGTGAAGCCCCGGCCGTCGCGCCTCGGGCCCCTTGACGCCGAGCACGTAGGCGCCGCCGAATCGCTTGGCGAGGAAGCCCACCATTGCTGCGGACTCGAGACCAAGCTCGGGGGCCGCATCCCGCTGGTGGAAGGCCGGGCTGGTGGAGGTCAACAGGGCGCTTGCGGCAACGCCGACCTGCTCGAAGAACAGCCTGCGGAGATCGTCAGGGTCGAGGAAGCGACCGTCGTGTAGAGAGGCGGCCTTCAATGTGGTCTCCTGAGCGCGCCCACCCACAGCTGGCTCTTTGCAGTGAGGCCGAGGCCTTTGGGATTAACCATCGGCAATTGCGCCGGCAACTTGAGGACCCGCTTCCCCGAAAAACCCGTGTCGGCGGTTCGACGTTCGACAGCGCCGTTGTGATCTGATCCGGATGGCGCCCCGACCGTCGCGAAACGTCGCGGAGGCAGCCCCGACCCGAGAATGGCTGCGGCGTCGCGGAGGCGTATCGGATCAGACCCGAGTGACAGCCTCGAGTGCGCGCATGGAGCGGGTCTGCGGTCCGGCGTGCGGACGGCGGCTCGGCGCGCGGGGAAGCGCGGGGAAGCGCGGGTATTTATCGATTTATAAGTAAATAATATCTCTAATCTCGATATTTCGGAGGGTTGACGGGACCGCGTGAAGCGTGGATTTTTTCCCCATGGGGAAAAAATCAACGCTGAGCAAGCGGGCGTACGGGCGGCTTCTTCGAGA
>JAPPOT010000834.1 GCA_028817855.1 Myxococcales bacterium | reverse complement strand
CCCCGCAGCCGATCAAACCATCTCGGCCTCTCATCCGATCATCCGAGACCGAAAACCGAGGCCGGGACCGGGACTACGCGCGTCTACTTCAATGCGCGCCAGAGCGTCTCCGGCGCACACAAGGTCGCCAGGATCGTGGCGAACTCGATGCGGTCGCCGGGTCGCACGCGGACCATCTCGTTCTCGTCGAGCGGCTCGTCGTTGACGCGGGTGCCGTTCTTGCTGCCGGAGTCCGAGAGATAGAAGACGCCGTCCTCGTCCATCTCGAGCCAGGCGTGGAACTTGGAGATGCCGCTCTGCTGCAGCACCACGTCGGTGGCCGGGGAGCGTCCCACGCGAATGCGGTCGGCATGCCCGTCGCTGCTCACGCGCTTGCGCAGGGCGACGGCGAAGAAGGGGCCACTCTCCAGCAGCGCGACCAAGGCGTCCTCGTCGAAGATGTGCGGCGGTGGAATGCTCGTGTCGACCTCGCGCGCCACCGACTCCGACACGAGCGTCTCGAGGTGTGTGCCGCTTCCGCCAGGTTGGATGGCCATGCCGGTCACAGCGGACATCGCCATCAGACCTGAGCGCAGGTCGCCACGGTCCTGCTCCAACGACACGAGCAGGAAGGCCGTGTCGCCGTGGGCACGCAGGAAGGCGCTCATCGTACTCTCGCGCGCTTCGCTCAGCAGCGCCGGCGGGCTCAGGCGATCGATTGAGGGAGCCGAGAGCATGCGCCACTAGGATACCAAATGCGCGCGGACGCGAGGCGGTGACGATGCAAGGAAAGCTCCGGCGATGTAGGTCGATGCCTCCGTCGCTGCGACCCGCCCGGCATGCGACAATTGGCCAAGGCATGGCTTCCGAGCCCGCAGTCGAGGCCGCGAGCAGCCCGATCGTCGGAGGACGGCACCGCTTGCTGCAGCGCCTGGCGCGCGGTGCGATGGGCGAGGTGTACGTCGCGCTCGACGAGGCGACCGAGCAGCGCGTCGCGCTCAAGCGCATGCGCGCCGAGGCACGGGCGCAGCCCTCGGCGCTGGAGCACTTCCGCATGGAGTACCGCGCGCTGCGCGCGCTGCAACATCCGCGGATCATCCAGGTGCACGACTACGGGCACGACGGGGAGCTGCCCTACTACACCATGGAGCTACTCGACGGGGAGGACCTGCGTGCCCTGGCTCCCCTGCCCTACCGGGAGGCCTGTCGCTACCTACGCGACGTGGCCTCATCCGTGGCGCTGCTGCATGCGCGGCGGCTGCTCCATCGCGACCTGAGCCCGCGCAACGTGCGCCGCACCAGCGACGGGCGCTGCAAGCTGATCGACTTCGGCACCATGGCCCCCTTCGGCACCCCGCCGAACATCGCGGGGACCGCGCCCTTCCTGCCGCCGGAAGCCCTCGAGGGCAAGTCACTCGACCAGCGCGCCGACCTCTATTCGCTGGGCGCGTTGGCCTACTGGCTCTTGACCGGCCACCACGCCCACGACGTGCGCAGCTTCGACGAGCTGCCCGAGTCGTGGAAGACGCCTCCCCCGCTCATGCGGCGGCACGTGCGCGAGATCCCGAAGGCGCTCGACGATCTGGTACTGTCGCTGCTCGAGCCCAACCCCGACGGCCGACCGGGGAGCGCCGCCGAGGTGATCGATCACCTGGGCTCGATCGGTGAGCTGCCGCCGGACGATCTGGACGAGGTCTCGCGCAGCTACCTCTCGCGCACCGCGCTGGTTGGACGTGAGGACGTACGCGCCCAAATCGAGAAGCGCATCGCCCGCGCCGTGGCCGGACGCGGTGGCGCGCTGCACGTTCACGGCGCCGCCGGGGTGGGAAAGAGCCGGGTTCTCGAGGACGCACAGCTCATCGCGCAGACCCACGGCCTGCTCACGGTCGCCAGCAGTGCCCGACAGCTGACCGGTGAGGGCAGCGTGGCGCGCAGCCTGGCCCAGGCCCTGCTGACGGCAGCACCCCGTGAGGCGCGCGACGCGATGCCCGCGCAGGACGCCGGGGCGCTGGGGTCCCTGCTCGACGGCGAGAGCACGATCCCGCAGACGAGCGATGATCGCGCCGAGCTGCTATGGGCCCTGGGCAGCTGGTTCGGCTCTCTCTCCGAGGTGCGGCCGCTGCTCGTCGCGGTCGACGACGTGGACCGGGCCGACGAGCTGTCGAGCGCCTTCATCGCCGCGCTCGCGCTCGAGACCCGGCGGCTGCCCATCCTGATCATCGCCAGCGGCACGCGCACCGCCGCAGAGGTCCACGACCCGGCGCTGCAGGTCTTCCTCGCGGACGCCACGCGGATCGCGCTGAGCTCGCTGAACGCGAGCCAGACCACGGAGCTGGTGGCTTCGTCCTTCGGCGCAGTGCCGAACGTGGAGCGTGTGGCCAGCTGGGTCTACCGCAACGCACATGGCAACCCCGCGCTGTCGATCGAGCTGATCCGCCACCTGGACGAGCGTGGGCTGGCCAGCTTCGTGGGCGGGACCTGGGTGCTGCCGGATACGGAGATCACGGAGGAGGCACCGCAAGAGCTTCGGCGCGTGCTGGCACTGCGGCTGGGCAAGCTGGAGACAGAGGCGCGCCGCCTGATCGAGCTGCTCGCGACACTGGACGCGGGCGCCGACATCTCGCTGATCGTCGAAGCGAGCGGCCTGGACGCAACGCGCGCGCGCCAGGTGCTCGAACAGCTCGCGACGCAGGGCATCGTGAGTCACGCGGAGGGCCAGTACGTGCTGCGACTCGAGGCCATGCGCGAGGCGGTGGAGCTCGCGATCGAGTCCCATCGGCGGCGCGAGCTGCACGCCCGCCTGGCCGAGGTGCTGCTGCGTGACGCGGGCGACGACCTGCATCGGCGCATGCGGGGCGGCTGGCACCTCAGCCACACCGTCGAGGAGCTGCGCGGCGCCGAGATCCTGGCGCGGACCGGACCGGTGCTACTGCGGGCCGGCTTCGCGCGCATGCAGGCGGCCGATGCGGTCGAGCGGGCGCTGGAGATCTTCGAACGCCATGGGCGCCCCCTGGCCGAGCGCTTGCGCCTGCGCTCCTATCTCACGCTGGCCGGCTACCTGGCCGACCCCCGCTTCATGGAGCGCTATGGCGCGTCGACCGCGGCGGAGCTCTACGAGCTCAGCGGCCTCGCACGCGCGGCACGCTGGACACCGCGCCTGGGACGCCGGCTGGCGCTCTACCTGTCGCTGCTGTGGACCTCGGTGACGCGCCTGTTCGTGCCGCGCGCGCGCCGCCCACCGAACCCGGCGCAGGGCATCGTCTACCTCGGTCGGGCGGCGATGGCGATGATGGGCGTGCGCGCGACGACCCTGGACGGGCCCGGCACGGCGGAAACAAGGCAGCTGCTCGCGCCCCTGGTCGGCTCTCGCATCCCGGGCGCGAGCCACGTGGCCTCGGCTTCCAGTGCACTCGCCCTGCAGCCGCTCGGCAAAGAACGGGAGCTGTGCCGCGCGCTCGACCAGGCGCTCGCCGAGCTGAAGGCGCTGAACCGGCGCATGGTGCCTGGGATGCGCCGGCACGACGAGCTGGACCTGCACGTGGGCCTCTTGCTCGCCCGTGGAATCAACGAGGCCTACCGACCGGGCCGCGGGGCGATGGCGATCGCCGACAAGATCGACGAGCTCGGGGGCCAGCTGTCGACGATCTGCGCCGAGCGCGTGCGAATGGTCTACTACACGGTACGCGGCATCCACGAGGAGGCTGAGCGCTCGCGCAGGCTGATCGAGCTGCACGGCATCCGCGGCGGGAGCACCTGGCAGGTCAACGCCTTCGCCCAGCCGGTGGAGGGGCTCGCCGGCGCGATGTACGGCGACGTGGTGGCGACCCGGCGCGCGCTCGATCAGCTCGAGAAGATCGTGGAGCGCTTTCCTTCGATGACGCCGCTGCGGGATCTCGTTCTCGCGGGCTACCACTTCGCCCGTGGTGACCACGAGCGCGCCGTGGAAGTGGCCCTGGCCTTCATCGACATGCACCCGCCGCGCGCGGTGATCGGCTGGGCCTGCGCCTACACGATCGCGGTGAACTCCCTGATCGAGCTGGGCCGAGGGCCCGAGGCCGTGGCGATCGCCCGACGGGGCTGGGCCGCGGTGCCGGAGGAGGACCGGGACTACTTCGCGATGTACACCGCGCTCGAGGGATCGCTGGCTCTCGCGGAGGGGATGGTTGGCAACCTGGACAAGGCCGAGACGATCTTCGCGCAGGTGCAGGAGCGACTGACCGAGGAGAACGACGGCTCGGTGGTCGAGATCGCCCACGAATACCGCGCCTCGATGGCGCGCCTGCGCGGGGACCGGGAGACGCTGCTGGACTCCCTGGCGGCGCTCGCGAACGCTGCCCGACGCTCCCGCAGCGCGGTGCTCATGGCACGGGTCGACCGCTTCGCCGCCCTGAGCACGCGGATGACGATCGGCTCGGACCCGCCCCCGGATCGCGGTACGGTCGACGACAGCGGAGCCGAGACCGCGGTGCGGGGATCGCCCGAGGAGACGCTCGTGACGCGGGTGCTCGGGGACATCACGGGAACCCACGCACGGGCGCTGCAGACGCTGCGCCTGGTGGCCCAATCGACCGGCGCCTCCCGCGGCTTCGTGATGGTGCCCGGCGGAGACGGTCCGGAGCTGGTGGCGAGCCTGGAGTCCGATGACCCGCCCGACACGCTCGAGGAGAGGCTCGCGGAGCTCCTTGCATCGGGGCGGGCGGGCAG
>JAPPOT010000019.1 GCA_028817855.1 Myxococcales bacterium | reverse complement strand
CCCGCCCTCCCGCGAGGTCGTCGTCGCGTCGCTCCTCCTCCGCGCACACCGTAGCCTCGGGCGCGCTCGATCCTGGACAAGCCTCGACGACTCGCTCCCTGTCTGAGATGCCCTACCGGTTGCGGGTGGGGGGAGCGCGACCTACAACAGCTTCATGCTGAATGCCTACGGCATCGTCGTGTTGGTCGCGCTGGTCGGCGAGTACCTGCTGGGGGTGATCGTCGAGCGCCTCAACCTGCGGGCGATGGCGCCAGAGCTGCCGCCCGAGTTTGCTGATGTCTACGACGAGGAGACCTACCGTCGCTCCCAGCAGTACGCCCGGGCCCGCGCCCAGTTCGGCCTGTGGCCGCGCACCTTCGGCCTGCTGGTGGTGCTCGGCTTCTGGCTGTCCGGCGGCTTCCAGTTTCTCGACGCTGCCCTGCGTGGCCTCGGGCTCGGCTCGATCGCGACCGGGCTGCTCTTCTTCGCGGCACTGATCGCGGGGCGCTCGGTGCTCATGCTGCCCTTCCGCATCTACAGCACCTTCGTGATCGAGGAGCGCTTCGGCTTCAATCGCACGAGCGCCGGTACGTTCGTCAGCGACATTGCGAAGGGGCTGGTGCTGGGCGCCATCCTCGGGGGCGGCTTCGGCGCCCTCATCCTGATGATCTTCGAGCAGGCGGGCAGCCAGGCGTGGCTCTTGTGCTGGGGCGCGACCACCGCGGTGATCGTCCTGATGCAGTTCGTGGCGCCGGCCTGGCTGATGCCGATCTTCATCAAGTTCACGCCGATGGAGGATGGCGCGCTGCGTACGCGCATCTTCGAGTACGCGCGCTCGGTCGACTTTCCGCTCGACAACCTCTTCGTGGTCGACGGCTCGCGCCGCTCCACCAAGGCCAACGCCTTCTTCACCGGCTTCGGTAAGACGCGGCGCATCGGGCTCTTCGACACGCTGATCGAGCGGCACAGTACCGACGAGCTGGTCGCGGTCCTGGCCCACGAGGTGGGCCACTACAAGAAGAAGCACGTCACCCGCGGCATGTGGATCAGCATCCTGCACCTGGGCGTGCTCTTCTTCGTCTTCGGCTACTTCATGCGCCAGCCGGCCCTGTTCGAGGCCTTCGGCATGGAGTCGATGAGCGTGTACGCGGGGCTGGTGTTCTGCGCCCTGCTCTACAGCCCTGTGGAGCTGGTGCTCGGCATCGTGCTCAACGCGCGCTCGCGCAAGCACGAGTACGAGGCCGACGCCTTTGCGGTGGAGACCACCGGCATGGGCCGCGCGCTGGCCGAGGGCCTCAAAAAGCTGGCGGCCGACAGCCTCGCCAACCTGACGCCGCACCCGGCCTATGTCCTGCTGCACCACACCCATCCGCCCCTGCGCGAACGGGTCCGGGCGATCCTGGCCGCGTCCACCTGACTCGCCAGTTCTTGGATTCGAGTGGTCGGGGGCCAGTTCTTGGATTCGAGCGGTGGAGGACGGATAGTGCTGCTCGGATCGGCGAGCCCAGAGCAAGCGGGCGCAGCGAGGCCGGGCACCGCTACTCGTCGCGGTGGGCGCGGGTCTCCTTGAGCTTGGCGCGATGCTTCTTGTCCTTGAGGCGGCGCTCGACGGCGCCGCGGCTGGGCTTGGTGGGGCGCCGGCGCTTGGGGCGAACGAGGGCCTGGCGAACGAGCTCGGCGAGCTTGTCGCGGGCATCGGTCCTGTTCTGCGCTTGTGTGCGCGTGCGCTCGGAGGTGACGATGAGGTCGCCGTCGGTGCTGAGCCTGGCCGCCAGGCGAGTCAGCAGCCACCTGCGGTCGGCGTCCGAGAGGGCGCCGCTCTCGCCGGGGTTCCAGCGCAGCTCGACCTTGGTCTCGGCCTTGTTCACCTTCTGCCCTCCCGGACCGCCGGAGCGCGCGAACGCGACGCGCAGCTCCTCGCCGGGAATCGTCAGCCGCGGGCCGATGCGAAGGTCTTCCACCGGCGGAGGATAGCGCGCGGCGCGAGGCGGGCCAGCTCTCGGGATCCGCGAACGCCGACTCAGGGAGCCAGGAAGAGCTCGTCGATGAGCTGGGACACGGCGTCGCTGTTGTTGTCGCCGATCTGGCGGTCGGCGGCGGCGAGGGCGTCCTCGGAGGCGTTGCCCATCGCGACGCCGAGGCCCGCGGCCTCCAGCATCTCGATGTCGTTGTTGGCGTCGCCGACGGCGACCACACGGTCGGCGGGGATGCCGTAGCGCTCGCGCAGGAAGCGCACGGCCTCCGCCTTGCCCCGGCAGCGCGGCTGCACGTCGACCGCGTGCAGCGGGCTGTCGCGCAAGTATGGAAGCTCCTTCATGCTGAAGTAGGTGAGGTGCGCCGGCGTGTCGAGCACCTGCCGCACCTCGACCAGCAGCGCGCCCACGCCGCTGTGGCCCGCGGTGATGAGTGTGATGCGATGGATCTCGCGGGTTGGCAGCGCCTCCAGACCCATGCGGACCCGGTAGGCCGACAGCGCTCGGCGCTGGTGGCTGGTCCGCGGCGTCGGTGCGTAGTGGCCCTCCAGGCGCGAGACCACCGGCAGAATGCCTCGCTCGCGCGCGTGCGCGACCAGTCGCTCGACCGCCCGCCCGGGCACGTGGCGTTGCTCGAGCATGCGCCGCTGCCAGGCGTCGTAGATCCCCCCGCCGTTGTAGACCACGCACGGCGCCTCGATGCCGGCCTCCCGGACCACCGGCGCGGTGGTCTTGTCCGAGCGGCCGGTCGCCACCATCACCACCACCCCCGCCCCCTGGGCCGCCTGCAGCGCCTCCTGCGTCCGCGGCGGCAGGGCGCTGTCGTCGTTGAGCAACGTGCCGTCCACGTCCAGCACGATCGCGTCGTAGTCGCGTGACATGCGCGAAACCTAGCAGGCCCCGCGGCTGGTGCCCTGTGCCAATCGCGGATGCGGACGGGTCGCCTCGAGCGCCGCGATCGGGGCTAGCCCGGATGCTTCACCGAGGTGTGCGAAGATCGTGCAAGCGATCGGCTTCGCAGGGCTTTCGGTGAGTGGAGCGCATACGGTGTGTATTCGCGACCGAGGCGTCGAGCGGTTGTGCGAGGGCGTGCGGATCGGTGAAGCATCCGGGCTAGCTTCCGCCGGCCTTTCGCCAGGGCGGATGGCTGCTGAAGAGGCGCTTGAGCAGCGGCTGCGCGTCCGAGCGCTGCGCATGCTGTTGCCGCATGTCGGCGAGCCGCAGCTCGCGCTGGGCCTCCAGGTTGTTGGGGTCGATCTGCAGCGCGGCGCGGAAGTGCTGCAGCGCCCGCTCGTGCTGGCCGATGCGCTTGAGGATCAGGGCCTGGTAGTGGTGGGCGCGCTCGCAGCGCCCGTCCAGGATCAGGGCGTCGCGCAGCATGCGCTCGACGGTGACGCTGGCGGTGCCGGGCACGTCCTCGGTCAGATGCGTGAGCCACGCGCACAGCGCCAGATACTCGGCGCGCGAGCTGTCCAGCGCGATCGCCTTGCGCACCATCGCCAGCGCCTCTTCGAGTTGCTCGCGGCGTGCCAGGATCTGCGCCTTCTGGTAGCAGGTGTCCGCCTTGAGCGCGTTGGCCACGGTGTGGCGTGTTGCGGGCGTCCCACCACCGGCGTCGATGTCGGTCAGGTGCTCGAGTCGGCTGGCGGGATTGCCCAGCGTTTCGCGCGCCTCGCACATCAGCGCGAAGATCTCGCGTGCGCGCTCCTGCAGCGGCGCGAGCTCCGGCGGTAGACTGTCCGGGTGCCAGCGCTGGACCGCATCGGCGAAGGCCTGGTGCACGTCCTGGGTACCCGCGCTCGGGTCGAGCTCGAGCATCTGGAAGCAGTTGTCGCCCTGGATGCGCTCCCAGCGTTCCACGATCTCGCCCCAGCGGTGCTGGAGCGGCGCCGGCAGCGAGGCGGGCGCCCTCTGGTGATCCGAGCCCGGGCCCTGCAAGTCGGCGTCGGCGCTTGGCCCGGCGGGTACACGCACCGTGCCCGAGGTCGTGCGGCGTGCGGCGGGCAACATCGCCACGGCCTTGGTGGCGCGCAGGAGATAGACCAGGCGCCGCACCATCGAGCCCGGCATTCCCGGCGTGCACATCAGCTGCTCCAGGCTCTGGGGCGCGCGCTCGAGCCGCCGCACGAAGGACAGCTCGCTGTCGCTGAAACCATAGGCCGTGAGGTCGGCGTCCTTCTTCAGCTGCAGCAGGTGCTCGCCGAGGCTCGCCAGCGCCCCGTCCACGACATCCTCGCGTGCGCCGATACGCAACGCGCGGGTCGCCAGCGCGCGCACGTCGATGTCGCCGCCGAGCACGTCCGGCCGCCCGCTGACCAGGTCGAGCACCTTGTAGTAGGCGTAGTCGCCGGTATCGAGCGCGCACAGGGGCGCGAGCCCCTCCATCAGGTCGTGCTGCAGCTCCGACAGGCGGGCGCAGGCGATGCGCCCGGCGCGCAGGTAGATCCAGGCCGCATCCTCGCGTGCGCGGCTGCCCCAGCGCACCTGCAGGGTGCCGGTCTGGCGCCGCTCGGCGATGTAGAGGAGCAGGTGGGCCAGCGGTGTCTCGGCCAACGTCCCGCTCGCAGTCGGGGAGGGATTCTGCATGCCCGCATCAAACTACCATTTTGGGACGTGTTGCGGCAGCAGAATTTGCCCTGAAGTGATTGATTTTACTAACTTTTGTGTGTGAAGGAAGGCAGACGCACCGATCCACCCATCACCCACCTTGGCCGTCCCCCACCCCCCGTCAT
>JAPPOT010000270.1 GCA_028817855.1 Myxococcales bacterium | reverse complement strand
GCAGGGGCACGGCGGCAGGCGCGGCTGCCGGGGGTGCGGGTGCCGGGGGTGCGGCCTCGGGCGCCGCTGCCGTAGGCGGCGCAGGCTGCTCCCCGCTGGGCGGCTCGTTGTCCCCGGCGAAGCCGAAGAAGGGGGTCGCGTCCGCCTCCGGAGTCGGTCCGAGGATCTCGTGCGGGGCGGCCTGCTTGCGCGCCTGCCGCGGTTGCCCCGCGTGGCGCTCCACCTCGTGGTCGATCGCGTGGTTGATGCTGTCGGCGAGCTTGCGGTAGGCACCGCGCCACTCGGTGATGATCAACCGATCCCGGTCGCCCGAGGCGATCTCCCCGGTCTTGTTGCTGAGCGACTTCATGTGCCGGTCGCGCTCGATGTACATGAAGAGGAATCCGAAGAGCACGGCGGCGACCACGAGTGCACCGAGCATCGGGTAGGGCAGGTCGGCCACGTCCTGGTCCGAGACCTGCTGGAAGAGCTGCTCCGGCGTCGTGACCACGGAGCGCGGCCGCGAGACCGCGTAGCCCACGCCAGCGGCGGCTGCGCTGCCGGTGATCGGCACGAAGACCGCGCGCCCACCGTTCTGAAGCTCCTTTGGATCCGAGCGCCCGCCGTCGCGGAACTTCGCATCCTTCATCACGTCGCCGAGCACCGCTGCGACCTCGGCCCGCTGGGGGGCGTCGGCCTCTTCCGCCGGTGAGTGGCTCGCGAGCACGTTGGTGCCGTGGAAGAAGGTGACGGTCGCGCCGCCCAGGCTCTTGGAGAGCATCTCCGCCAGCGACTTGTCGAACTTGTAGCCGTGGATGATCGCGCCGGCGTAGCTGGTACCGCTCATCACCGGGCGCGCGGCCATGCGATAGATCTGGCGGTCGTAGACCCAGACGTCGTCGCGCAGGTAGCCCTGCAGCGCGCGCTTCGCGAGCGGGTAGGTGACCAGGCTGCTGCCGGCCGGGTTGGCCTGCATTGGGCCCAGCTGAGCGACGATGCGGCCCTTGCTGTCGAGCGCGAAGGCGATGTCGGGCTCGAGCTTCTGCCCCTTCTTGGCCACGTCGGTGAGGCGCGAGACGTGGGCGTTGAGCGCGGTCCGGGCGGTCTGATTCAGCTCCGCCAGTCGCTTCTCGTCACTGGTGCCACGCGCTTGCACGAGCGCTGCGCCGAGCTTGCTGTCGACGGTGATGAAGGCAATGCGGTCGAGCCGGGTGCGCGCTTCCAGTCGCAGCATGGCGTCGACCACCACTCGATCGCGCGCGAGGGAGCGCTCGAGCTGCACATCTGAGCGCTCGTTGATGATGCCGCGCGCCAACAGCGCCGCCGCGATGGCGCCACCGAGCGCCACGGCGAGGAGCAGGTACCAGAATCGCGATAGCAGCATCGATGTTCCCTCGGCGCCGACGGCCTACTTGGCCTTCTCCGCCGGTGCGCCCTCGCCGCCGCCCTCGGCCGGTCCGGTGGTGAGGGTCATGGGGTCCAGCGTGATCGCCTTGGTGCCCGCGACCTCGACCGCGCTGGATCCGACCTCCTTGGGGCCGTGGAAGACCTTGAGCGTGTACTTGCCGGGCGCCACGTCGGCGAAGCTGAAGCGTCCGCTCGCGTCGACCTTCGCGATCGCGATCAGGTTGTCGACCACGTGCAGGTGGCCCTTCACGTGTGGGATCAGCTTGTCGGCCAGCGCCCAGTCGCCGGCTGCGTCGAGCTTCACCGTGCGCCGACCGCGCGGCGAGATCGCCTCCGACGCGAAGGCATCGAGCTTGGCCGCGTAGACCTCGTGCGCGACCTCGTCCTCGTTGCGAACGAGCAACGTCGCGCCGGTGCGCGCCACGATCGTGGAAGGCAGCAAGCCGCCACCCTGGAAGACCGCTTCGGCGCGGTCGAGCCCGGGGGCCTCGCCTTCGCCGACCAGCACCACCGCGAGCTCGCGCGCCGCGTCGACGCGATCCGGGATTACCTGCTTGAAGCCGTTCTCCAGCTCCCAGTTGAAGGGCGAGCGCTTCGGCTTGGGCGGCTCTGGTTTGTACGCGCCAAGCACGAGCCGACCATTGACGCCTGCGGCGCTGGCCGTGCCGACGGTGACCAGGGCGACAAGAGAAGCTACGAGCAGCGCGCGGATCGGGGAGGAGCCCATGGATTCCGTATCGTTCCGCCACGCGTCGCGCGCGGAGTGAACAGGGTAGCGAACCCCTCGCCGTGGGGTCAACGTTGCCCTTGCGTCCTGTTTCGCGGTACTGCCCGCCTGTGAGCGACTCCTCCACGATACGTCTCGCCTACAGCCCGGACTCGGACGACGCCTTCATGTTCTGGGCCATCTCCGAGGGGCGCATCGACACGCGCGGCCTGCGCTTCGAACACAGGCGCGCGGACACGGAGGCGCTCAACCGCGACGCAGAGGGGGCGGAGGCGCCCCACGTCAGCGCCATCTCCATCCACCAGTACGCCTACCTGGCCGATCGCTACCTGCTCTTGCCCCACGGGGGCAGCGTGGGCGCCGGCTACGGACCGATCGTGGTGGCCGACCGCGCGATGACCCTCCAGGACTTACGGGGTCGCAGAATCGGTGTGCCCGGGCTGCGCACCTCGGCCTACCTGGTGCTCAAGCTCCTGTTGCCCGATTTCGAGCCGGTGGTCGTGCCGGTCGCGCCCTTCCGCCGCGCCTACGAGGCCTTGCGCAGCGGCGAGGTCGACGCGGCCCTGCTCATCCACGAGGGGCGGCTACTCTACGAGAGCGAGGGCTTCGAGCGCGTGGTCGAAATTGGCGAGGCGTGGACGGCGGAGACGGGCCTGCCCCTGCCCCTGGGTGGCAACGCCATCGCGCGTTCCCTCGGAGACGATCGCATCGCGCTCATCTCGGACGTGCTGCGCGAGTCGATCCGCTGGGCGCTCGACCACCGCGACGAGGTGCTCGAGGCGCTGCTACAGGCCGAGCACCGCGAGGGCGTGCCGCGCGACCGCGCCCTCTTCGACCGCTACCTCGGCATGTACGCCAACGCGGACACCCTCGACTACGGCCCCGACGGCCGACGCGCGATCGAGGAGCTCATGCGCCGCGGCCACGAAGCGGGCATCATCCCGCACCCCATCCGCGTCGAGTTCGCTCCGTAGCGACCGAGCACAGTGGGAACGAGCTTCCCTACCCGCACGATCCGAGCTCCACATCCACTACGGGTGGTCGGGTGCGGGGTGCGCGCGGGGCTGGGGCATGGCTACTCAACTGGAGGCGGGCTGTAGTAGTCGACGACGCGCAGCGGCCGCTTGGACAGGGAAGCCACCACCGACGTCCGCATGCCCAGCACGTCGCCACCTACCTGCAGCGGCGTCGGCCGGTCGCACGTGATGCGCACCTTGTCGACCAGGAAGTCATGCATCCGGTCGCTGCGGTAGTTGCCCGCCCAGATGCTGCGCAGGTGCGACATCGCCTCGATCGAGCCGAAGTTCACCACCCGCATGCTGAAGCGGTCCTCCCGATCCTCGGCGTGGGGAAAGGCGCGCGCGCCCAGGCCCCAGTACGGGATCGTGGCGAGCCCGAGCAACCGCGCTGGGCCCTCGTAGATCAGCTCGCCGGCCTCGATCTGGCGCCCGACCGGCTGGCCGTCCACGCCCAGGCGGGTCGCCGGGCTGCCCTCGTTCACGATGCGGAAGTCGGGCGCGTTGCCCAGCAGGAATTGGGGCACGGTCCGGCCCGCGATCGCCACGGAGTAGGTCACGGGCGCGCTGGCGAGCCGGCGCAGGACCGGCGTGCTCTGCATCAGATCCCGAACCTGCCGGTGGTGCTGGAGCGTGATCGCGTCGGCGCCCATGCCGGCGAACGGCGTCAGCATGTCCTCGATCTCGATCAGCCGCAGCGCGCGGCTGCCGCCCTCGCTGCGCAGCCGCGCCAGATCCGCGACCACTCCCCGGCCGCGCTTGTACTGGGCGCCCAGCACCCAGGCCATGGCGTTGCCGGTGCCGAGCTTGAGCAGGCCGAAGCGCGGTACGGGTCGGTCCAGCTCCTCGCTCACCTGCACCACCCACGAGACCATCTGCACGAAGGTGCCGTCTCCCCCGCCGGTGAGCACCGTGGGGTAGCCGCGCTCGACGATCGTGCGCGCGATCTCCTTGCCCTCCTCGAGGCTGCGCGAGACGAAGAGGTCGCCGCTCTGCACGATCTGATCGAGCGTCTCGACCAGATCCTCGGTCACCTGCTTGGCGCGCCCGTTGACCACGACGGCCACCCGATCGGCGGCCGTGCTCCAGCGTCCGTGGGCCGGCGGCGGCACCGAGTCGCCGCTGCTGGCCGACTTCTCTTCCGGCTCAGAAGAGCTCGCCGGCACCGACCTCGCCCTTGCTCTTCTGGGCCAGGACCGCGTTCACGGCGCGCGTGATGCGCCCCCGTGCTGGGCCGGAGAGGTTGCCGCCCGCGAGCGCGCGGTCGAGGGTGGTGGCGCTGACCGGCTTGCCCGAGCGCGGCTTGTGGGCCGCCGCCTCCTTGGCCTTCTCGTCGCCCTTGCGCGCGCGCGTGCGCGCCAGACGAATCGCGCGGTCCTCGGGCTTGAGGGCCTCGAGCTTTTTGGAGGCGACCAGCACGCGCCGCGGGTCGATCTTGTGCTTCTCC
Source organism: Myxococcales bacterium (assembly GCA_028817855.1). Lineage (GTDB taxonomy): Bacteria > Myxococcota_A > Polyangia > Polyangiales > JAFGIB01 > JAOUOP01. The sequence continues at coordinate 110 of JAPPOT010000270.1, read as the reverse complement.
AGGTAGTCGCTCAACTTGCTCATGTCGCCTCTCGGATCTCGCGTTTCAGAGCTGTGGTAGCCGAGGTCGGGCTCGAACCGACACGCCCTTGCGGGCACCGGATTTTGAAT
>JAPPOT010000357.1 GCA_028817855.1 Myxococcales bacterium | reverse complement strand
CGTCGATGTCGTCGAGGCGGATGAAGACCGCGGTCACCGGCCGCAGCTCCGGCAACCACTCGCCGCCGCTGTCGATCATGCGCGCGCGCACCACGGCCGGCAGGTAGCCGAAGAGCTCCTGCCCGGCGGAGGTGTCCGCACGCTCGGCCGTCGCGCCATGCGGCGCGCTGAGCGCGTCGAGCGACGGTCCCTGGCCATCCGACCCCGGCGTCCAGCTGGCTCGCTTGCCCAGGAGCTCCAGCGCGCGGGGCGCCAGCGCGACCTCGCCGGGCGCCGCGTCGGACTGGGTGCTGAAGGCATCGGCCACCGCGTCACCGGCCACCGCCAGCTCCCAGCGCTCCGCGGTTCCGACGCGCACCGCGACCGTGCGCCCGGAGCCCACCCCTGCGCGCAGCCGTAGCGGGTGGCTTCCGTCGAAGCTGCGACCGTCGAGCTCGCGCACGATCGCTGCCGCGCAGCTCGCCGCACGCGCGACACCGCTCCGGGCGTCATCCTCTGTGTGCTCGAAGATGGATACCACCGCGTCGCCCACGATCGCGACCAGCTCGCCTCCGTGCTGATCCACCCGCGCGCTCAGCTGGCCGCAGAAGTCGTCGAGGATCGCGCTCAGATGCTCGACGCCCTTGGGGCCCTGCTCCGCGAGACGCTGCGTCAGGTCCGTGAAGCCGGAGATGTCGGTGACCAGGCACGCGGCGGATAGCTCGCGATGCAGCGCGCCCTCGGGGCGCGGCGCCAACCCACTGATCAAACGACGCGGCAGGAAGCTCGCAATTCGGTCGACTGGGGCCTCGTTGGCCTCGCCCATGCCTCTCTTTCCAGCCCCCGCGATTCTTTTGCAGCCGCTGCCACGCAGCTGCGTGTGCGCCATCTTGGCGCCGACTTGGTCGTCCCATAACTGACACGCTTTGTCGTGACCAACAAGAAGGGGTTGCCCTCTGGCGGCGCGCGCGCCCATGATGCGGCGTCATGCCCGAGGGGGACCAGCCGGAGCCGAAGGCCACCGGCGAGTTCGACGCGATCGTGATCGGGACCGGCTTCGGCGGCTCCGTCGCGGCGTGCCGACTGGCCGAGGCGGGGCTGCACATCTGCGTGCTCGAGCGCGGCCGGCGCTACGACGGCTCGCCTCCCGCCGATCCGGACGCGAAGTCCGGCGAGGGCCTGTCCGACTTTCCGAAGCTGCCACGCCCGGACCGCATTCTGCCAGATCCGGCGCGCTGGCAGTGGGCTGTGGACCAGGGCCTGTGGCAGCTCCGAAACCTCGGCGACATCGACGTGGTCCAGGCTGCTGGCTACGGCGGTGGCTCACTGATCTACGCCAACGTTCACCTGCGCCCACCCCCGGAGCACTTCGATACGTGGCCGGCCCTCTACCACAGCCACCGGACCGACGAAGGCGAGGTCGCCGGAGAGCTCGAGCCCTACTTCGACCTCGCGGCCTGGATGCTGGACGTGAAGCCGATCACAGCGGCGCAGAATTCAGAGCTGACCTCGCTCGACAAGACCGTCCAGATGGAGGCCGTGGCCAGCGCGCTCGGTCGTCAGGACGCCTTCTTTCATCCCCCGCTTGCGATCAACCTGGAGGCCACCGAGCGCAACCGCGATGGACGCGCCCAGGGCGCATGCACGGCCTGCGGGGAGTGCGACACCGGCTGTCGCTACCGGGCCAAGAACACGCTGGACATGAACTACCTCGCGCGCGCGGAGGATGCGCGGCTCGCAGACGGGCGGCCGGCGGCGGAGATCCGCACCCTGGTCGAGGCGGTTCGGATCGAGCGCACCCGCGCGGACGGCACGGGACGCTACCGCGTCCACTATCGTGACCACCTGCGCGGGCGCCAGGACATGGCGGTCTCGGCCAAGTACCTCTTCGTCTGCGCCGGTGCGGTCAACACGACGGAGCTGCTGCTGCGCAGCACGCAGGCGAATGGGTTGCCGCGCCTGAGCGACCGTCTCGGGGAGGGCTACTTCCCCAACGCCGACGCGCTCGGCATGGTCTACGACACGCGCAAGCCCGGCGCGCCTGGCGAGGCGCATCCGCGTCAGATCGGCGCGACGCGTGGCCCGACGATCACGACGAGCCTGGTGTACCAGGGGCCGCCGGACGATCCGGCCGAGCGCCATGACCAGCAAGGCCGGGCGCCCTGGTTCCTGCTCCAGGAGGGGGGCTTCCCGCGCGAGCTCGCGCGTCACGTGGGGCTGATGCGTGCGCCGGTGCTGCTGCGGCGCAATCGCTACGTGGACGATGCCGGCAAGCTCGGCCTGCGCGTGATCCAGGGACCCGCGGCCCATGCCTGGGAGGAGCCGGCCAAGCCCTCCAAGATCGCAAGGGATCTTCCAGCCGTCTTCAGCTTCCTCGATGGCGCGATCGACAACCTGCGCACGGACCAGCTCAGCCGCGCAGTGCCGCCCACGATCCGGCGGGCCCTGGACCAGCTGGCCGCGGAGGCGCGGCGCTGGAACCACGGCAACATCGGCGAGGTTGCGCTCGCAGCCCGCGACGAGCTGATCGAGCTCCAGACCCGCAAGCTCGTGCGCAGCATTACCTTCGGCTCCATGGGGCCCCAATGGCTGCGCCGCGCTGCCCGGCGCGTGATCGGAGCGGCCTACCGCTTCTTCGTGCGGGACACCGCCATCCAGCAGGCCTCGATCACCGCCTTCGAGCGGCACTTCGAGCTGGACGACCCGATCGAGGCCGCCAACCGCATCGCCCGCTTTCTCTTCGGCTTCACCGACGAGGATGGCTGCCACAGCAACCGCGCGCTGGTGATGCTCGCGATGGGACGCGACGACCGCGCGGGCCGCATCCGGCTCCGCAACCGCGACGATCTGTCGATCGAGATCCCGCGCGCGCCGCGACCGGTCCACAGCGTCCAGGAGCGACTCATGCGCGACGTGGCCGCGACGCTGGGCGGGCGCCTGCGGGTGACCCCCGCCTGGGCCTATGCGGGCAGACCGATCACGGTCCACAGCCAGGGCGGCTGCCCGATCGCGGACGATCTCGACAGCGGTGTGCTCGACCTCGACGGCCAGCTGCGCCACAAGCGGCACGACGCCGACCGGGAGGGGGAGGGCCTGGGCATCTACGTGCTCGACGGCGCCGCGCTGCCCGATTCGGTCGGCGTCAACCCGTCGGCGACGATCGCCGCGCTCGCCGAGCGCAACGTGGAGCGCTTCCTCGCCGGTATCGGGCGCCGCAGCCGCGCGTCCGAGGACGCCAAGCAGGCCCGACAATGGCGCGGCGGGCTCGGTGACGTCCACCTGCGACCGCCGCGGGTGGTCCATGTGCATCCTCCGCGCACCAAGCCGATCTCGATCACCTTCGTGGAGCTGATGAGCGGTACCTTCGCCCCGCCAAGCGCCGCCCTTCGCCAGGCGCTCGATGACGCTCGTGTCGCGCCGCCGGCGGAGAAGAGAGCGCGCAGACCCGGGCCGCGGCTGTTCGAGGAAGCGGCGCAGCGCGGGCGACCCGATAGCGGCATCGAGCTCACCCTCGAGGCGCGCGTGCCCGACGTCTCCGATCTTGCGCTCGAGCCCCACCAGCTCGCCGTGACGGGAACCGCCAAGCTCCGCCTGGCCGGCCTCGACCAGCCGCCCCAGGACGTGCGCGGGCAATTCAACCTGATGACCGGCGAGGGCGAGACCCGCAGCATGGACTACGAGCTGACCATCGGCGGCAGGTACACGCTGAGCGGCTTCAAGCAGCTGCGCGACGACCCGGGCCCGGACGTCTGGCGTGACACCACCGCGCTCTTCGTGTGCCTGCGAGACGGGGAGGACGGCGAGCAGTACTGCGGGATGCTCAACGTGGCGATGAACCACTTCCTGTTCAAGCAGCTGCGCTCGGTGGAGGTGGACACCGAAGACGCCGCGCGCGCCGTCTGGGCCCTGACCAGCTTCGGCAGCCACTTCTTCGCCGGGCTGCAGAGCGTCTACTTCCCCGCCCTCACCGACGCCATCGAGCGTTTTCGCGAGCTCGAGGTGCGCTGATGACGGAAGCCTTCTGGGAGTTCGAGGACCCGCGCGCGCCCGCCTACGCCGGCTACGTCGAGGTGCCGCTCGCGGGCGATCCGGCGGAGACGATCCGCCTGCCGCTGCACCGGCACGATGCAGAAGGGGATGCCCGCGGCGTGGTCCTGCTGCTGCACGGGGCCAGCGCCGGCTCGCGGACCTTTCACTTCCCTCGTAGCGCGGGCGGCCAGCCGCCGCGGGATCTGATCGGCTTCCTCACCGCGGCCGGCTACGACGTGTGGCTGCTCGACTGGCGCGGAGGACTGCGAGTGACGGCCCACTACCAGGCGCGCTACCGCGGCAACCCCGCCGCGACCCTCGCCTTCGACCTCGACCACATCGCCCGGCACGACCTGCCGGCGGCGCTGACGACGATCCAGCGACTGTCGAGTGAGCATCGGGGGCACAGCGTGGACACGCCGATCCACGGCATCGGCCACTGCGTCGGGGCGGGCACGATGGCGATGGCGATCGGGGGCGGGCACGTGCCATCCGGGGTGCAGCTCGGAACCGTGGTGCTCTCGACCCTCGGGTTGTTCGCGGTGGTGCCGTGGGACGGCTGGACCAAGGCCAACGACCAGGCCCTCGAGCGCTGCTATTTCGACCAGCCCGACACCTTCAGCATCGATCCCGACGTGTCGCGGCAGCCCTGGCCGCGCCTGCTCGAGGAGGCCTATGAGG
>JAPPOT010000642.1 GCA_028817855.1 Myxococcales bacterium | reverse complement strand
CATCCAGATCGAACGCCACATCCACGTCGCCTCCCGCGCCCCGTGGGACCACATCGGCGGCAGCGCTCCCTGGTTCGACGAAGGGCCCGAGTAGAGCTTGCGCATCACCCAGCGGCGGAGACGCTTGCCGCAGACATCTTCGTCCACGGACGCAGCGACGAATCGAGCCGCAAGCCCTACTGCGGCGACTGGACGACCGGAACGCTCACCATCGTTGAGATCCTCTTCGACGGACTCGGCGATCCATCGGTGCTGAGGGCCGCGCTTCAAAGGCAGACGACGAAGGAACGGTAGCCCCCCTCCGAGGAGGACAACGCCGCGATCGGCGTGAGTTCGGAAGTGGACACCGGTCAGAATCGTCCGGTCAGAGCGCTACTTGCCGCGCTCCTGGTCGGGCCGGTGAGCCGTGGTTTCCGCGGACTCCAGTACCGCATTGAAGTGCTGAACACGGACGGGACTGCGCTCGACGAGGACCGGCACTTCCAGGGTTACGCTGTCCTTCTTGACCAACACCAGCTTCACAGACAACGTGTCCGGGCCGGGATGCTCTCGCAGATAGACCGATAGGGAACCATCGAAGAGGTTGCCGAAGATCGCGGACACTTCTGCATCGGGTGACGCCACACGGGCGCTTACCGGGTGAGGTTCCTGCGCCAGCAAATCCTCGAGGCCGGCGATCATCCACTGAAGACCATCGGCCATGCCGCAAGTGCATACTTCCTGTATACGCACGGCGGGGAAGAGGCAGCGGCGGCGACCGGGCGCACGGTCAAGCCGCTCGGCGACCCCGTGGCCGGCCCCACGGCGGGAGCGGCGTCCAGACGCGGCGTGGCCTCCGGCGCGGCGGGGCGTATTTCAACCAGGAATGGCCCGAAGCCGGAGGTGGGAGATGAGCGAGGTCGAGGACCGAGTGTCCCGTGCAGGTAAGCCAGCCGAGGAGTCCATGCGCCTGCACCCGGTCTATCGCGGCAAGGTGCAGGTGATGCCCAAGTGTCCGATCCGCTCGTTCGAGGACTTCGCCCTCTGGTACACACCCGGGGTGGCGGCCCCCTGCCGCGACATCGCCGCGCACCCGGAGATGGTCTACGAGCACACCAACAAGGGCAACATGGTGGCGGTGGTCTCCGACGGCAGTCGCGTGCTCGGGCTCGGCAACATCGGGCCCGAGGCGGGGCTGCCGGTAATGGAGGGCAAGGCCCTGCTCTTCAAGTACCTGGGTGGCGTGGACGCAGTGCCGATCTGCCTCGACGCCCACGAGCCGCAGGCGCTGATCGCGGCGGTCGAGCAGCTGCAGCCCTCCTTCGGCGGCATCAACCTCGAGGACATCTCGAGCCCCAAGTGCTTCCAGGTGCTCGACACGCTGCGAGAGCGCTGCCGGATTCCGATCTGGCACGACGACCAGCAGGGCACGGGCACGGTGGCCCTGGCGGCGCTCTTCAATGCGCTGCGAATCGTCGGCAAGGAGATCGGCGACGTGCGCATCGCCATGATCGGGATGGGCGCGGCCAACGTGGCGACCTACCGGCTGTTCAAGGCGGCCGGCGTGGATCCCGCGGGCATCACGGCCTGCGACAGCAGGGGCACGCTGCACGCGGGGCGCGGCGACCTCGAGCGGGCGCTGCCCGAGGAGCAGGCCAAGTGGCAGGTCTGCATCGAGACCAATCCCGTGCGCATCGAAGGCGGTGTCGAGGAAGCGCTGAGCGGGGCCGACGTGTGCGTGGCCTTCTCGTCGCCGGGGCCCATGCAGATCCGGCCCGAATGGATCGGCACCATGGCGCGCGACGCCGTGGTGATCGCCGGCGCCAACCCGGTGCCGGAGATCTGGCCCTGGGTGGCGAAGGAGGCGGGCGCGCGCATCGTGGCCACCGGGCGCAGCGACTTCCCCAACCAGGTGAACAACTCGCTTGGCTTCCCCGGCATCTTCCGAGGAGTGCTGGACGTCCGCGCACGCACCATCACCGACTCGATGGCGATTGCCGCAGCCACCGCGCTGGCCGATCACGCGGTGGAGCGCGGCCTGTCCGAGGAGAGCCTGCTGCCGCGGATGGATGACCAGGAAGCCTTCGTGCGCGAGGCGGTGGCTACGGGCCTTGCCGCGCAGCAAGAGGGCGTCGCACAGCTCGAGCGCACGGCCGAGCAGCTGGAGGCCTTGGCCGCGTCGACCATCACGCGCTCCCGCGAGGCGACGGGTCTGTTGCAGCGCGAGGGCGTGATCCCCGCAGTGCCGAAAGGAAGAATCTAGGGGGGTACGCCCAACCACCGCAAGGTCGCGTAGGCTAGCCCGATGGATGATCGCTCGACGGATCCAGCCGAGAAGGTCTCCGCGGTTGGATGGCTCGCGATCGTTGCGGTTCACTTGATTGTCCCGCTCATCCTGTTTCTCGAAGGGCGCGATCCGGCCTGGTGGCAAGCCTGGGTGTTCTCCGTGCTCGTCCTAGGCGCGGGTGTGGGCGGCCGGGTGTGGGCAGAGCGTCGTCATCCGGGATTGCAGGCCGACCGGATGCGGTTCGGCCGCGGCCAGGAGGTCAAGGCCTGGGACCGGGTGCTCGCCCCGTTGATGGGGTTCAGCATCCTCTACCCCCTCGTGATCGTCGGCGGCCTGGACCACCGCAACGGCTGGACCGCGCCCTTTCCGACGTGGGCCAACGTCGTCGGTCTGTTCCTGTGCGCCTCGGGCTATGCTTTTGCGGCGTGGGCGTTGGTGGAGAACCGCTTCTTCACCTCGACTGTTCGTATCCAGACGGAGCGGGGCCACGAGGTCTGTGACAGCGGGCCCTATCGCGTGGTCCGTCATCCCGGCTATGCGGGCAGTCTCCTGGGCATGGCCGGCGTCCCGCTCGCGCTGGACTCGCTGTGGGCCTTCGTCGCGGCAGGATTCGCGTTGGTCGTCTCCGTCGTGCGTACCGCGCTGGAAGACCGCACGCTGATGGACGAGCTACCCGGCTATCGCGAGTACGCGCAATCCGTTCCAAGCCGCCTCGTGCCTGGCCTGTGGTAGCCGCCGAGCCGCCTCAGAACACGTCGAGGCTGTCGTAGGTGTACTGCTCGCTGACGTCGAGCACGCCCGAGGGGCGGCGCGCGGGGCCGATCAGCGTGAACATCACCGCGTCGAGGGCGTGTCCGGTGGGGGCCTCGCCGGCGGCGGGTCGATAGCGGCGACCCTTGTCGTCCATCCAGGCCTCCCAGATGCGGTCCACGTTGCAGTGGTTGAGGAAGAAGATCGGATCGTTGGGCGAGGTACCCGGTCCCATGTCACCGCCCACCCATACGTGGACGCGGTTGTGCAGCGCGGGCGCGTCGCCAGCCGGGGCCCAGCCCTCCAGCAGGTTGCGGTGGCCGTGCTGCACGCCGGCGGTATAGGGCGGTACGTCGTACTCCGGCTGGTCGAAGGCGCGTCGCACGTCGCTCTGATCCGGCAGCGTGGCGATGTCGTTGCCGGCATCGCGCTGGATGCGCAGGGCCGGGCCCGACTCGACCACACTCGCCCAGCGCGTCCCATCCCAGAAGCGCGTGCCGCGCAGGCGCGTGCGCATCTCTCCGAGCGGTCCGCTGAAGACCGAGCCGCGCGCCTCTCCGATGAAGCCGGCGCTGAAGAGCTGCGTGCGGAACTGTTGCGCCGCCGGAAGCTCTCCGTCAGCGGCCCAGTCCCAGTAGGGCAGGCCGTAGTCGTCGTCGCCCAGCACCTGCTGCATCCACTGCTCGAGCAGGAGCATGAAGTGGCGGTGCCACGGCAGGAAGATGGGGCCGCTGTGGGCCGAGTTGCCGACCGACAGCCGGTTCTCCATCGATGCCGCGTGCCAGATCACGAAGAGGTCGTAGTAGGACAGCTGCTGATCGGTCCCGCGCATACGGAAGTTGGGAACCGCTGCGCGGATCGCGCCGTAGGCCTGGCTGGCGGTAACCGGCGACAGCTGGGTGTCGAGGGCGCGGCAGGCGTCGAGGAAGGCGTCGCGCGCGGCGGGATTGAAGAGGATGTTGCTCCGGGTGCCCATGACTCAGCCCTCCCCACCGCTGTCGTGTCCGGAGTGGCCACCATGGCCGCCGTGACCGTCATGCCCGCCGCCCGAGCGGTCGTCGGTCGCCGCGTTGAGCTGGTCGACCAGCTTGTCGTCGCCGATCAGGTCGGCCAGGCGCTTGGCCAGCTCGAGCGCCGAGGTGAAGGCATAGTTGGGCAAGTCGTGGCAATGGACCTTGCCGGCGTCGTTGACCTCGAAGTGGCCGCTGACGGGCTTGCCGTCGATCTTGAATTCGTAGGTGGTCACGACCTCGATCGTGTGGCCGCAGTGGCTGACCGTGCGCACCGAGCGTGCGCTCGTCTGGTCGTGCCCGTGATGCGCCTGTTCTTCGAACGTGGCTCGCACCTCGAGCCCGTCCAGGCCCTCGTCGAGCTTCGCGTAGGCCGCGCGCCGTTCGGGCGCACCGCCGCTCTCCCCGTGCTCTTTCATGTCTCTCTCCCCCTGTCGGATGCAGCAGGACCAGCATGCGCCGCGTCCCCGGTCAGTCGCAATGACGCGGATCGGCTACCCGCGGAGGAAGACTGTGAAATGCGTCACTCGTTCAAGCCGTGGTGGTCGGCGGTGCACTCAGTACGAGCAGAACGCCGACCCGTCGCCGTCGAGCATCACCGGCTCGCCATCGACATCCAGCACGACCTCGTACGTGAACCCGGCACACGCCGCGCACGTGGTCGGCAT
>JAPPOT010000437.1 GCA_028817855.1 Myxococcales bacterium | reverse complement strand
CTCGCCAACCTGGGGGCGCACCGGCGCGTCTCCGGGCGCCCGGACCACTACGGGGCCGGCTTCCGCCACGAGAGCGGCGAGGCCGGTGCCGACGCCGCCCTGGCCGCCGCCAAGAAGCACATCCGGCCGCACAAGGCGCTGATCGTGGTGGTGGGCAAGGCGGCCGACATCAAGCCCGCCCTCGAGGCCTACGGCTCCGTCACGGTCGTCGACACCGACGGCAAGCTGGTGGTCAAGGCCGAGGCCAAGCCCTCCGCGACGCCCGCGCCAGCCGCCGCGCCTGCTGCGGCGCCGGCCAAGACGAGCAAGCCCGCACCGGCGGCGCCCGCGAAGGAAAGCAAGTAAGCCGTGTGCGGAATCGTCGGCTACGTCGGTAAGGAAGACTCGGCGCCGATCCTGATCGACGGGTTGCGGCGCCTGGAGTACCGGGGCTACGACTCGGCCGGGCTCGCGGTGCACGACGGCGAGCGCATCCAGGTCGTGCGCGCGGTCGGCAAGCTGCGCGAACTCGAGAAGGCGGTCGGGGCGGCGCCCCTGCCGGGCTCGCTCGGCATCGGCCACACGCGCTGGGCGACCCACGGGCGGCCCTCCGAGATCAACGCCCACCCCCACGTGGCGGGCAAGGTGGCGGTGATCCACAACGGAATCATCGAAAACCACATGCCCCTGCGCGAGCGCCTCGAGAAGGGCGGCTCGGAGATCGTGAGCGACACCGACACCGAGATCGTCGCCCACCTGATCGACGAGCAGCTCCGCAAGGGAGGTGACCTGCTCGCCAGCGTGCGCGGCGCCCTGGCCCAGGTCGAGGGCGCCTACGCCATCGCCGTCACGAGCCAGGACGAGCCCGACCGGCTGGTGGTCGCCAAGAGCGCCTCGCCACTGGTGCTCGGGCTCGGCGAGGGCGAGAACTTCTGCGGCAGCGACATCCCGGCGCTGCTGCCGTACACGAAGCGCGTGATCGTGCTCGAGGACGGCCAGCTGGCGGTCCTCACCCGCGAGACGGTCGAGATCAGCACGCTCGAGGGCGCGCCGGTCGAGGCCGAGGTGCGGACGATCGACTGGTCGCCGATGATGGCCGAGAAGGCCGGCTACAAGCACTTCATGCTCAAGGAGATCTTCGAGCAGCCGCGCGCGATCGAGGACACCCTGCGCGGCCGCCTCGACCGCGAGCACGGCGACATCACGGGCGCCGAGCTGGGCCTGGCCGACGAGCACGTGCCCGGCATCGAGCGCGTCTACCTGGTCGCCTGCGGCACGAGCCACCACGCCGCCATGGCCGGCCGCTACTACTTCGAGTCGCTCACCGGTCTGCCCACCAGCGTGGAGCTGGCCAGCGAGCTGCGCGCACGCGACCCGGTGATCGGCCCCGGCGACCTGGTGATCGCGATCAGCCAGTCGGGCGAGACCCTCGACACCCTGATGGCCGCCAAGCTCGCCAAGGAGAAGGGCGCGCGCGTGCTGGCGATCGCCAACGTGATGGGCAGCGCCATCCCGCGCATGGCCGACGGCGAGCTCTACACGCGCGCCGGCCCGGAGATCGGCGTGGCCTCGACCAAGTGCTTCACCGCACAGCTGGCGGCGCTGCTGATGCTCGCCGTGTACCTCGGACGCCGGCGCGGGCGGCTCTCACCCGAACGCACCGCGGAGCTGGTCGAGGCGATGGCGCGGCTGTCGCACCAGATGCGCGACGTCCTGCAGGGCACGCGCCAGCTGGTGATGAACCTGGCGCGGCGCCACGTGGACGCGCGCGACGTGCTCTTCCTGGGGCGCGGGCTGAACTTCCCGATCGCGCTCGAGGGCGCGCTCAAGCTCAAGGAGATCTCCTACGTACACGCCGAGGGTTACGCCAGCGGCGAGATGAAGCACGGGCCGATCGCCCTGATCGACAGCGCCGTGCCGGTGGTCGTGCTGGTCCCGCAGGACGAGTGCCGCGACAAGAGCATGGGCAACCTGCAGGAGGCCAAGGCCCGCGGCGGGCGCATCATCGCCATCGCGACCGAGTCGGACGACGAGGTCCACCAGCTCTCCGACGATGTGGTGGAGATCCCGGCGGCGGGCAGCGAGCTGACCCCGTTCCTGACCGTCCTGCCGCTGCAGCTCTACGCGTACTACGTGGCAGACTTCAAGGGCACGGACGTGGACCAGCCGCGCAACCTGGCCAAGACGGTGACGGTGGAGTAGCGCCCTTGCGAGCCAGCCAGTGCATCGCCGTCATCGTGCCGGCCTTCAACGAGGAACGGCTGATCGAGAGCACCCTGCGAGGCATGCCCCCGTGGGTCGACCGCATCGTCGTGATCGACGACGCGAGCACGGACGCGACTGCTGCGCGCGCGCAAGACGCGGCGCAGAGCGACGGGCGCATCCTACTGTGCCGCCACGCCCACAACCGCGGGGTCGGCGCAGCGCTCAAGACCGGCTATTGCGCCGCCGCCCAGGACGGGGCAGACGTGATCGCGGTGATGGCGGGCGACGGGCAGATGGACCCGGCCGACCTGCCCGCCCTGCTCGAGCCGATCCTCAGCGGCGCGGCCGACTACACCAAGGGCAATCGCCTGGCCCACGGCGCCGTGCGAAGGGCGATGCCGCGCGCTCGGTTGATCGGCAACCGGACGCTGAGCTGGCTGACGCGCGTGGCGCTCGGCGTGCGCGTGCAGGACTCCCAGTGCGGCTACACCGCGATCTCGAGCGCCGCGCTGGCGAGGCTCCCACTCGATGCGCTGTGGGAGGGCTACGGCTACCCCAACGACCTGATCGCCCGGCTCGCCGAGAGCGGCGCGCGCCTCCGGGACGTGACGGTGCGCCCCGTCTACGCGAGCGAGATCAGCGGCATCGGGCTGCGCCACGCCCTCGGCGTGATCCCGTTCGTGATCGCCCGCGCGTGCCTGCGGCGGGTGCTGCCGCCGGTGCCGGGGCGCGCACGCCTGAGCCCGGCCTCACTCGAAGGCAAGTAGCCCGGACATTTCGCGATGCGCACGCCCTCGCACAACCGTTCGACTCCATACCGCTTCCGCCTCGGTCGCGAATACACGCCGTATGCGCTCCACTCACCGAAAGCGCGGCGAAGCCGATCCCTTGCACGATCTTCGCACGCATCGGTCAAACCTCCGGGCCAATGCGCATCGGGCTGCTGACGACCAGCTTCCCGCGCTACGACGATGACGTGGCCGGTTGCTTCGTGCTCCGCCACGCGCGCGAGCTTGCGGCTCGCGGCCACGAGGTGGAGGTGCTCGCGCCCGAGCCCCCACGCGGAGCGCCGCCGCCCACGCACGCTGGTGTCCGCGTGACCTGGGTGCCGTACCTGCGCCCGCGCGCGCTGCAGCGGACCTTCTACGGCGCCGGGGCGCCGGACAACCTGCGCGCCGATGCCCTCGCGTGGCTGGGCCCACTGCCCTTCGCCGCCAACCTGCTCGCGACCGCACGCGGCCGCGGCGCGGCGTGGGACGCGCTGGTCAGCCACTGGGCTCTGCCGTGCGCGCTGACAGCCGGGCTCGTGCGCGGGGACCGACCGCACACGGCAGTGCTGCACTCGGCCGACATTCACCTGCTGTCGCGCTTGCCCGGGGGCGCTCGACTGGCGCGCGCAGTGGCACGCGGCGCGAGCGAGCTGCGCTTCGTCTCCGAGCACGGCCGCCGCACGTTCATGGGGCTGCTGCCGCCCGGCGCGCGCCAGGCAACGGCCGCATGCGCACGCGTCGAGCCCATGCCGATCGACGCGCCGCGACCTCCGCAGGGCTCGCGCCATGAGCTGCGCCGGTCGCTCGGGCTGACGCGCTTCACGCTGCTCTTCCTCGGCCGCCTGGTGCCGATCAAGGGGCTGGCGGAAGCGATCGGGGCGCTGCACGACCGTGCCGACCTGGAGCTGCTGGTCGCGGGCGACGGACCGGAGCGCCCGCATCTCGAGCGGCTCGCACGCGGCGTCCCGCTACACGTGCGCTTCCTGGGCACTGTGGTGGGCTCGCGCAAGGAGGCGCTGCTGCACGCGGCCGATGCGCTGCTGATGCCGTCGCGGCCGGAACCCGACGGCCGCACCGAGGGCGCCCCGCTGGTCGTACGCGAAGCCGTCGCGCGCGGGTTGCCCGTGATCGCGGCACGCACGGGCGGCATCCCCGAGCTGCTCGATGCCCAGAGCAGCCCGCTGCTCTTCGATCCGCACCGGCCTGGCTCCCTCGACGCCTCCATCGCGCGCCTGCAGCACGGCGCGGCGAGTGTCTGAGCCCCCAACAATTTGGATTCCCCAAGCGATCGGGATGACCGAGAGTCAAGTCGTCGTGCGTGGGTCGCTGGGTGGCGGCTCACCATGAAAGGGTGGACCGATGAAGCAGGGTACGAGGGCGCTGATCGCGCTCGTCTGCGCGCTGGTGGTGGCCTGCGCGGACGAGCAGGGTGACGACACGGAGATGAGCGCGAGCGTGGTGGTGCCGCCGGGAGGGCAGCCGCCCACCGACGCGACGACGCAGGGCGGCGCCGGCACGCCCGCGGACGGCAGCCCGCCGGTGACGTCTGGCGAGCAGACACCGGCGGCGATGCCGCCCTCGGACGATGGCGTCGAGACGCCACCGGCCCAGGGCGAGACGCCCCCGGCCACCGACGAGCCCGGCGACGGGAGCGAGCCCCCCGCCGAGGCCAGCAGCGGCTGCGGCGCCAGCGACTGGGCGCCCGACGGACCGGGCACCTTCGACGTCGAGGGCATGACCCGCGAGTACATCG
>JAPPOT010000249.1:2223-4712 GCA_028817855.1 Myxococcales bacterium | reverse complement strand
GCCCTGGATCCTGGCCGGCGGCGCCGATGGTGTTGTGGATCAGGCTCACGTTGGAGCCGTTCTGGCCGCCGTTCAGGTCCACGTACTCGCCCTGCTTGAGGAAGCCGTTGGCGCCGCCGGCCAGGATCCAGGGCACGTTGTTGGTGCTGTGCCCCGGGCCGTTGCCGTTGTCGTTGTACCAGGCGGCCACGCCGTGCTCGAGCAGGGTCTGGCCGTCCGGCATGACGTAGGCGCTGAGCCGGTCCAGCAGGTACTTGAACTGCTGGCCGAACTGGCGGTCCACCTTGTGGTGCAGCAGGTCCGAGCCCGCGATCACCGCGCCGCTGCTGTCGTGGGAGAGGCGCCGGTGGGAGATGTAGTGGTAGTTCTCCATCAACTGACCGCTGTCCGGGTCGCGGTAGCGGTTGCCGCCGTCGTTGCCGCTGCCGATCTGGATCGCCGCCGAGCGCGTGTAGCCGCAGGCGATGGCCAGGGCCGTGATGTCCATGTGCATGCGCGTGATCGCCCAGATGTCGTCGCCGTCGCTGCTCTGGTAGATCGGCTCGGCGCCGTCGAGCGACTGTTCTAGAGCCATCTCGCCCATGCACGCGATCTGGACCTCCAGATCGCGCACCGCATCCAGGTGCAGCTGCAGGCGCTGGCGGTCGTTGCCGCTCAGGCGCGCGTGCCCCATGAGCGAGCCGATCTGGTCGCGCAGCAGGTCGTTGATGCTGTTTTGGCGGCTGGCCAGCAGCGCCGCGGCCTCCGAGGTCTCCCCGGCGCCCGGCCCCGCGACCGCGTCGTACGCGCCCTGGGGGTTGTGGTGGGCCGCGCGCCGGTCGGCCATACCCCGGTGCGAGATGCACGGCCCGCCAAGCCAGCCGCCGGGAGTCCCGGCGTACATGTAGAGCGAGTCGCGCCCGCCCGGGTTCAGCTCTCGTCCGATGCGGTGGTCGAGGGACTCGCCGCCGGCCTCCGAGTCGCCGCCTGCGCCGTTGACCGCCGGGGGGCGCCCAACGAGCCCTTGCATCGCGCCGCGGGCGTGGCCGTCTCCGAAGTCGAAGTTGCCGTAGTTTACGTTGCCCACGATCAGCAGCTTGTCGGCGTAGTCGACCAGCTCCTCGACCGCGCGGCCCTGCATCGTCGCCGCCGACAGGGCGCCCATGGCGTTCGGCCAGAACCGCTCGGGCTCGTTGCCGATCTCGCCGGTGTTCTGCTGCGAGGCGACACCGCAGGCCTGGCGGAAGAAGACCGCGAAGGGCGGCACGATCTCCTGGGCCTTGGCGCTGCGCGGCGCGAAGCTCTCGAGCAGGGGTAGGGCAAGGCTTGCGCCCCCGATGCCCTTGAGGACCATTCGACGCGAGAGCTTCATGGCAGCTCCTCCGTGCTGCGGGTGAGGAAGGTGGGGCTCATGACGGCCTCGATCAGCAGCTGCTTGACCGGCAGCTCGCCGCGTACGCTGCTGTCGCCCAGGCGCTCCGTGATCGAGGCGTCATCCTCGCTCTCGGGGCGCCCGTGCAGGTACTCCAGCCAGTGGCGCGTGTAGCACTCGTGCACGTCGGCCGTGTCCGCGAGGGCCTCGATCAGGTCGAGCGCGCCGTCGACCATGGTGGGCTCTCCGTCGATCAGGGGGCTCGCCGTCGTGTCGACGGGGAAGCCGTTGTCCTCCGTGCGGAAGGCGCCGACGGCGTCGTAGCTCTCGAATGGGAAGCCGAAGGGGTTGATCAGCGTCGAGTGGCAGCTGGCGCAGATCGAGCCGGGCATCTCGGTGTGTTCCTCGATCACCTCCCGGTTCGTGCGCCCCTCGGTAGCCGGAATCGGCGGCGTCGCGGCGTCCGGTGCCGCGATGTGCAGGCACGCGATGCGCTCGGCCATGAAGACGCCGCGGTGGATCGGGTCTGGGTCGGCCGAGCTTGCGTTGGTGGCCAGGAAGCCGACCTGGGTGAAGATGCCCTTGCGCTCGGCCGGGTCCAGGTCCACCGCCACGAAGGTGTCGTCGAAGGTGCCGCTGACGCCGTAGATGGCGGCCAGATCGTCGTTCACGAAGGTGCGGGTGGAGGTCAGCATCTCGCGGTATCCGCCGTCCTGTTCGAACACCAGGTCTTGAATGAAGAGCTCGTGCTCGGTGATCGCCAGCTCGCCCAGGTCGCCCGGTGCGTCGGGGTAGAAGGTGCTCGAGGGGCTGACGCCGTAGAACTCCTCGATCTCGAGCAGCTGGGCGTGGAAGCTCTGAACCGTGACCTCGACGCGGGGGTCGCCCACCAGCCGCTCGACCTGGCTGCGCAGGGCCGCGGCGTCGCGCAGCTCGCCGGCCTCTGCCGCGGTGAAGAGAGAGTCGTCGGGCATCGTGCCCCACAGCGCGTAGGAGAGCTTGGAGGCGACTTCCCAGTCATCCAGCGGGATCACCTCGCCGGCGACCTCGTCGCTGGCCTCGATCCGGGAGAGGAAGTGGGGAGACTGCAGGAAGTCCTCGAGCAGCATCAGGATACCCGCCTCGTAGGCACAGGCGA
>JAPPOT010000249.1:0-2213 GCA_028817855.1 Myxococcales bacterium | reverse complement strand
ATCACCTCGCCGGCGACCTCGTCGCTGGCCGCGATCCGGCAGAGGACGGGCGGCGACTGCCGGAAGGCCTCGAGCAGCAGCTGGCTGCCCGCCTCGTAGGCGCCGGCGCTCGGATAGAGCGCGGGGGCCATGGCGTGCAGCGCCAGATAGCCGTTGACCTGGTCGTCGGTCAGCGGCCGCCGGTGGGCGCGCTGGCCGAAGCCGCGGATGAAGGTCTCGGCGCCGGTGGTCGCGTCGTCGGAGCCGGACGGCGCGATCTTGGCGATGCGCGCCGCGTCACCCGCGACCAGCGCAGCCAGGTCCACGGCGGCACGCTGGTAGCCGTTCCAGAGCGACTCGTCGACCTGGAGGCTGGTGGAGTCGTTGTCGAAGAGGAAGCCGC
Source organism: Myxococcales bacterium (assembly GCA_028817855.1). Taxonomy (GTDB): domain Bacteria; phylum Myxococcota_A; class Polyangia; order Polyangiales; family JAFGIB01; genus JAOUOP01. The sequence continues at coordinate 1,831 of JAPPOT010000249.1, read as the reverse complement.
CGACGGTGGGGTCTGGGCGGAACTCCGGCAGCTCGTCGCCGGCCTCGAGCAACAGCAGGTCGCGCACCGTGTTCTCCCACTGGGAGTGGGTCAAGCGGACCATGCGCGGCGCGGAGGCCGGCATCTCCGGCCCGAAGTCGCTGTCGCCGCTGGTCGGGTCGAAGGGGTCGCTGGGGCCGTCCCCGGGCGCGTCGCTGCCAGGGTCGCTGACGTCGCTGCCGGCGGGCAGGTCGCCGTCCCCATCGCCGGGGCTGCCGGCACCGCCCGGCAGACCGTCGCCGGGCTCGCTGCCGCCCGGTGCGCCACCGGTCACGTTGATCTCACCGCTGCAGCCGGCGGCCAGCAGCAAGGCGACGACTCCGCCTACCCAGTGCGCGGCTCTCGAGCCGCGCTCACACCCAAGGGCGGTCCCTGAACCGCTCACCCAAGCTCGTTCCACCATGTTGTCCACCTTCGGGCTGCTACCCGACTTCACCGAGGCTGGACCTCCACCGGGCGCCGACAGCACGCCCTACCCACCTCATGTTGTCGCATGGTAAGAGCCGCGACGCGCCCCAAACGGGTCACTTTTTTCGCGCTCTCGGTACGCGGAATTGCCCCAATTCCTGGGGGGTTGGCCCTAGAGGGCCGCGCCGCAGTACTTGCAGTAGTCGGCGTCCAGGTCGTGGCCGTCCTCGGAGCACTCTCCGCAGCCGCGCGCCGTGATCTCGGCGCGGGTGGCCTGGGCCAGCTCGACGGAGACGATGCCCGTGGGCACGGCGATGATCCCGTAGCCCATGATCATCACGATCGACGCGATGAACTGTCCCAGGTTGGTCTGGGGGCTGATGTCGCCGTAGCCGACGGTGGTCATCGTGACGATGGCCCAGTACATCCCGCGCGGGATGCTGGTGAAGCCGTGCTCAGGCCCCTCGACCAGGTACATGACCGCCCCCATGATCGCGGTCATGACCAGCACGCTGCCGATGAACACGGAGATCTTCGCGCGGCTGGCCAGCACCGCGCGCATGAGCACACGGGCCTCGCCCACCAGGTGCGCGAGCTTGAGCACACGGAAGACACGCAGCAGACGCAGGGAGCGGATCACCATCAGCGACTCGGTGCCGCCGAACAAGAGCCCCACGTAGGTCGGCAGGATCGACAGCAGGTCGACCAGCCCGAAGAAGCTGGTCATGTACCGGATCGCCTGCCCTACGCTCCAGATGCGCAGGGCGTACTCGATCGTGAAGATGATCGTGAAGCACCACTCGGCGATGTAGAGCTCGCGGTGGTAGCGCGTGCCGATGCCGTGGACGCTGTCGAGCATCACGACCGTGACGCTGGCCACGATGGTCCACAGCAGCACGATGTCGAAGGTGCGCGCGGCGCCGGTGTCGGCGTCGAAGATGACCTGCCGCATCCGCAGGCGCAGGTCCCCCTCGGGCTCGTGCTGCTCGGCCACCGCCCCATTGTACGGACCCGTTTGGGCCCCCAAAGAAACCTACAACGACCTCACCCACCTGCCCCTACCTCGACTCCGCCATACACGGTGGCCGCCGACCGCCGACCTCCGATAAACTGGGGGCATGATGCAGGCCGGCCAGGTGATCGCCGACCGCTACCGGCTCGAGTCGCCGGTGGGCGAGGGGGCCATGGCGGCGGTCTGGCAGGCCGAGGACCTGACGCTCAAGCGCCAGGTCGCCATCAAGTTCTTGTTCGTGAAGGGGACGCGCGACCCCCAAGGGATGGTCGATCAGTTCCTGCGCGAGGCGCGCATCGCGGCGTCGGTGCAGCACCGCAACGTGATCCACACCGTCGACTTCGGGACCTACCAGGAATACCAGCCCTTCAT
>JAPPOT010000728.1 GCA_028817855.1 Myxococcales bacterium | reverse complement strand
TTTTCTTCTGCAATCTCGTCGTCGGCAGCGTCGACGTGGGCGCGATCGTCCCGATCACCGACGCGCTCCCCGTCCCGTAGGGACCGGCGGCGACACGCGCCCGGGCACGGCTGCCGTAGGGCTCGCCATCGAGCTCGTCCGTGGTGGGAACGTGGACACGCCCCGTGGTGGTCATCGGGGGCGCCGCCACACCCGTCGTCGGGGCACCCGTCGTCGGCACGCCGGTCGTCGGCACGCCGGTCGTCGGCACACCCGTCGTCGGCACGCCGGTCGTCGGCACGCCGGTCGTCGGCACGCCGGTCGTCGGCACGCCCGTGGTCGGCACGCCCGTGGTCGGCACGCCCGTGGTCGGCACGCCCGCGCCGGGCGCCGTGGTCGTCGTGGTCGTCAGCGGAGCGCCGGTCGTGCTCCCCCCGCCATTGGGCATGGCGGTGGTCATGTGCGGAGCCATGGTGCTGCCGCCCGCCGGAGCCGTCGTCGTGCCCGCGCGGCGCATGTCGGGCGCGTCCTCGTAGCCAGGGAGGTCCTCTCCAGTGGGGCGCCCGAAGACCGCCGGTGCGGCGTCGACCGCCGACGACCCCCGCTGCCACAAGGAAGGATCGAAGCCATCGTCGTACTCGACGCCCCGGTGCTGCTCGCGAGTGCGGATCTGCTGCAGCGCGTGGTCGCCACCCCACGCCATCGCGTCACCACGGGAGCCGTAGCGACGCGCCCTGCCCTTGTCCGATCGACTGCCGAGGCGACTCTGGACACCCTTGAACTGGGGTGAAATCCGTACGAACGGCGCACTGTCGAGCGTCTCGGGCGACAGCGAGAAGCTCGCGCCATCGCCGCGCACGTTGCCGTAGGTACCGAGCGCGTAGTAGATGCGGTCAGCTCCGGCGAAGCGCCCGGTCACATCAGACGGCAATAGATAGGTCGCCTGGCCACCCGGCGCGCGTAGCAAACCGCGCTCGCGACTGGTGTGGAAGTTCTCCGGGGTCCGCTTCCCGAGGTTGTCGCTGTGAAAGAGTCGCGGATCGGTGGCGCAGGCCACTTCGAAGAAGCGCTCCTTCGGGACTTGCACCACGAAGGAGCAGCTGGGGAAGCGATTGGACACCTCGAGCGTGGTCGGCTGAAGTCGGGCCATGGTTGTGCACTCCGGGGAGATCTCTGGCAGTCAGCGCCCACACCATGCAGCCCCCATACCAACCTTGGTTCGCTCATCCACCGCGCGTGCGCGCGCCAGATCCCGCGGTCCCGCCCTGACGGAGCGATCAGCATGGCGGCGCGGGCATGGCCAACCATGCACGCATGGGCATGGCACGAGCCCTCGCCGTCGGAGTCGCCCGAACGCCGCGCCTACTGGCGCGCGAGCTTCTTGAAAATCGTGCGCACGTGAATGCCGAGGCGCGCAGCCGCACGCGAGCGGTTGTCTTCCTCCGTGCGCAGCGCCTCGTCGATCAACAGCCGCTCACAGACGCTGATCGCCTCACCCAGGGTCATGCCCTTGGACTCGATCAGGGACCAGAGCTGCTCCTTGAGCGGCAGGTCCACGCCGCCGCTGGCAGCCACTCCAACCCCGCTCCGCACCGCGGGTAGGCGCTCGGATGCATCGGCGTCGCCCGCTCCTGCGGGATCGAGACCCAGTCGCTCCGGCGTGATCCAGCCGTCCTCGGCGAAAACCGTCGCGGCCTCAATCCGGTGCTTGAGCTCGCGCACATTGCCAGGCCAGTCGTGACTCATCAGTGCGGCCTTGGCCGCCGGCGTCAGCCTGCCGGCGTAGTCGAGGCTGTCCAAGAAGTGCTCGGCGAGCAGAACGATGTCCTCCGGCCGAAGCCGCAGGGCCGGCACGTCCAGCAGCAGCACCTCGAGGCGAAAGCGAAGGTCCGAGCGAAAACGCCCGCGACTCACCTCCTCCGCAAGGTCCTGGTTGGTCGCCGACAACACCCAGACATCGGCCCGTTCCACCCGGTCGGAGCCCACCGTGCGGTACTCGCCGGTCTCGAGAAAGCGCAGCAACTTCGACTGGGCGTCGAGCGGAAGCGAGTTAACCTCGTCGAGGAACAGGGTCCCGCCGTCCGATGCGGCGATCAATCCATCACGAGCGTGGGTCGCCCCGGTGAAGGATCCGCGCCGGTGACCAAAGAGCTCCGACTCCAGCAGGTGCTCCGGCAGTGCACCGCAGTCGATCGTGACGAACGGCTTGTCCTTGCGCGGTGAGCTCCGGTGCAACGTGCGCGCGATCAACTCCTTCCCAACACCGGTCGGGCCGGCGATCAGGGTCGTGCGCTGCGCTCTTGCGACCTTGGGCAAGCTCTCCTTGAGCTGCAGGAACGCAGGGGACACACCGAAGAGCTCCGGACCATCGACAACTGCAGCAGAGCTGGCTTGGAGCGCAACCATCGTGACTTACCGAAGCCTCCAGTCGCGAACGCCGAACCGCGCGAGCTCGTTCGACCGCGGAACGAGCAGATCAATGATCGGGCGGTGGATTGTCAACCGGCCTAAATGGGGCATTCGCACAACGCAGCGGAGCTACTGCAAAGCACATGCCGCTCTCGATTCAGTCCCTGTGCGCAACATTTGAAGCTCCCGCGCTCGCCAGACCCATGCGCGAACGGGCACGACTGATCGTCAGGGCATGCCCGTTCGGTCGTGATCCGACGACGACGCTGTAAGCACGCTCAGGGGATGACGCAATGGCGCCGCTCACAACGCATCCACTCGATGTGTTTGCGGGAGCTGCCCGCACTGGCACGGCTTCTGCTTTGCACGGAGGCGTCTCGTGCAGCCGCTGCACGTGGCCCAACTTCAAGGAGAGAAGAGAGATGCCCAACAGCCAGGTCACGACGGGTGTCATCCATGCGCTATGTCTTTGGGAGTCGGGCGATCAACAGGTTGCCTTCATCAACCTGAAAGACGACGTGGCGAACGCGAGGGAAATCGCATTTCTCGTACCGGCGGAACTGTTGCGCGAACGCCGAGGACTTCTGCTAGAAGCGCAGGACTCCGGCCGCGAGATCGAGCTCGAGTTCGACGCCACCGACTGCTCGGAGGCCACCCACCGGGACGCTGTCTTCCCGGTGATCGAGATCAAGGCTATCGCTCCACCGGCGCCACCGCCGCCACCACCGCGACGCGAGCAGGTGCGCGGCATGATCGAAGCGCTCGAGGTGTCACCGGGCGGCGACATCCGTTTTGGCCTGGTCGGCAAGAAGGGCCGTCTCGGCCGCCTCTGGTTCCAGCTGCCGGACGCGCGCAAGGCCGACCTCAAGGACCTGGTCCTCAGCGCCATCGAGGGCGACAGTGCCATCGAGGTCGAATACGTCAGCCAGAACGTCGGGCAGGGGCGGGACACCGTCTTCGACGTGGACCGCCTGCGGTTGCCCAACTTGAGCGCGAACCGGCGCAGCGCACACAGGGGACGTGAGCCCTTCACGCTTCGCAGGGTCGGTGGCCGCACACTGTTCAGTCGGTAGTGAAGGGCGGCGAGCTTCCACCACAGGTGCATCCGTGCCGGCCCAGCGTCCATCGGTATCGATCGAGACCCTCTGGACAGGGATCCAGAGGGATGAAGCCAACGCGCTCGATCAACTGGTGTCGGCCCTGAAGCGTGTCGCGCCGGCGTCCTGGAACATGGAGACGGCGGGGCCGACGACAAGCGATGCCGTGCTGCAACTCGCTTTTGGAGGACGCGAGGGTCCGACCCGGGTGTGCGTGCATCCGAGTGGCGACTCGCGCAGCTGGGAGTTGGCCGGCTGCATGCAGCGCGCACTGCGCGGCCCGGCCGGACCGGCGCCGACCATCGTACGCGACGGCGATGCCAGGCCTGGCCTTGCCGGCCGTGCCGCGATCATCGTGAAGCTTCCCGAAGCCCCCACGGCCCACTGCCTCACGCAGACACGCGCGCTGCGACTTCGCGATGGACTGTCGAGCTACTTCACCCGACTCGAGCCCCGCTTCGGCGGCGCACAACGCGCGCCCCGTCTCACGGTCGGGATGGCCGTCCACGATGACTTCGATGGAGCCTACTTCTCTGTTCAGGCCCTGCGACTGGGACATCCGGAGGCAGTCGAGGAGATCGAGCTTCTGCTGGTCGACAACAGCCCGGATAGCGAACACGGCAAGACCCTCTCGAGCTTCGCCGAGCGGGTCCCGCGCCTGCGCTACGTGCCCTTCGATGGATGGAAGAGCCCGGCGGTCAAGCACATGGTCTTCGAGTTTGCTGCCACGCCACACGTGCTTTGCATGGACTCCCACGTTCTGCTGGCGCCTGGCGCGCTCGCCAAGCTGCTCTCCTATCTGGCGAGGAATCCCAATGTCACAGACTTGTTGCAGGGCCCCATCGTGCACGACGACCTCGAGCAGGTGTCCACCCACATGGATCCGGTCTGGAACGACCGCATGTTCGGCACCTGGGGGGTGGACGAGCGGGGGCTCGACCCCGCGGCCCCGCCCTTCGAGATCCCGATGCAGGGCATGGGATTGTTCTGTTGCAGACGCGACGCGTGGCTTGGCTACAACCGGCTGTTCGAGGGCTTCGGCGGCGAAGAAGGCTACATTCACGAGAAGTACCGCAAGGCAGGCCGCCGAACGCTGTGCCTGCCCTTTCTGCGCTGGCTACACCGCTTCGACCGTCCCCACGGGGTGCGTTACCGGCTACGGCTGGACGACCGCATTCGCAACTACTTCATCGGTCACCTGGAGCTGGGCCTCGATCCCGCCGAGGTCTTCGAC
>JAPPOT010000644.1 GCA_028817855.1 Myxococcales bacterium | reverse complement strand
ACCGACACCGAGACCGAGACCAAGACCGTGTCCGACAGCCTCGTCGACAACGCCCCCAATACGAGACCCTCCCCCCGTGCGGATCTTCCTCGGCATCGACATCGACGACACCACCCGCGCTCGACTCAAGACGCTGACGTCCAACCTGGAAGTCCCTCCGAAGCTTCGCGTCGTCGCGCCCGAGAACCTGCACCTCACGCTGCAGTTCCTGGGCGACGTCGAGGACGGCGCCCTACCCGCGATCGCGGCGGCCGCCCGTACCGTCGCCACCGCCTCCGCCCCCTTCGAGCTCACCCTCGCAGCGGCAGGCACCTTCGGCGCCGCGCGTCGCGCGCGCGTGCTCTGGCTCGGCGTCGGCGCAGGCGCCGCGGAGCTCATCGCGCTCGCCGACGCGCTCGCGCAGGCCCTCGAACCCCTCGGCTTCCCGCCCGACGAGCGCGACTACACACCCCACCTCACCCTCGCGCGCACGCGCCGACCGCTCGACCTGCGCGCGGTGGTCGAGCAGATCGCTTCACCCAACCTCTCCATGCCGGCCTCCGAGCTGGTCCTCTTCCGCTCACACCTCAGCTCCCAGGGCGCGCGCTACGAGCGCCTCGAGCACTACCCGCTCGGCGTCTGAGGAGTCATAAAAAGTCCTTGCGCCCGATCCGCTCGCTGCTAGCTTCCGTGGATTCTGTCGGGTTGTGACCCCGCTTGCGGGTCAGGGAGGAGGGGCGCGATGGACATCATTCAGGCACAGGCACTCTGCACGCCGAGCCTCGCCGGCTGACACGCGCCCCGCGCGGTCGTCGTGAGCCCGACTCTCCTCTCCGAGAGCCGACGCCCACGCCCCGCGGACCCGAGCCAGCTCCGAGCCGCGCCCCGGCGCGCCCCTGAGGCGCCCGCGGGTGTGCGTGCATCGCCGCGCTGTCCCCACAGTGCGCCACCGCGCCAACACCGGCGCCACCGCCCCGATCCCACACCGGGTCGGGGACAATCCCGTTCGCGACGTTCGTCAGAACCCCGGAGCTCCTCCCCCATGCGTGTTCCCCTGAGTCGTTACTGGGCCCTGCTGGCCCGCTATTTGAGACAAAACCGCCGGACCTTCACCCTCATGAGCGCGCTGCTGCTGAGCGGCATCGGGCTCAAGGTCCTCATCCCCCAGGTCACCCGCTACTTCATCGACGCCGCGCGCGACGGAGCCGCGGCCAACCTCCTGCTCACGGCCGCCCTCGGCTTCGTCGGCCTCGCCCTCGTACAGCAAATCCTGGCCGTCGGCGCCGCGTACTTCGGCGAAGCCGTCGCCTGGAGCGCCACCAACGCCCTGCGCGCCGACCTGGCCGCCCACTGCCTGCGCATGGACCTGGGCTTCCACAACGAGCGCACCCCCGGCGAGCTGATCGAGCGCATCGACGGCGACGTCACCCAGCTCGCCCAGTTCTTCTCCCAGCTCGTGATCCGTGTGATCGGCAACGTCCTGCTGCTGTTCGGCATCCTCGTCGCGCTCTACATGGAGCACACCTGGGTCGGCGCCGGCTACACCGTCTTCGCCATCGTCACCCTCTGGGGCCTCAACAGCGTGCGCACGATCGCGATCCCGTACGAGAAGGGGCGGCGCGAGGCCGCCGCCGATCTCTACGGCTTCCTGGAGGAGCGCCTGGGCGGCGCCGAGGACATCCGCAGCAGCGGCGCGGTGGCCTACGTGCTGCGCGGCCTCTACAAGCTGCAGCGCGTCATCCACCACTTCTGGCGCAAGGTCTCGGTGCGCTACTGGGCCATCGGCGTGATGGCGCGCTCGCTGACGATGGTCGGGTACGTGATGGCCTTCGGCTTCGGCTACTTCCTCTACAAGGACGGCGTCATCACCCTCGGCACCGCCTATCTGCTGGTCCACTACAACACCCTGCTCGCCCGCCCCTTCCAGGAGTTGACCCAGGAAGTGGAGAGCCTGCAGGGCGTGGGCGCGGCGATCGAGCGCATCGAGGAGCTCGGCGCCACCGAGACGGCCCTGATCGATGGCGACGGGGAGGACCTTCCCGACGGCCCACTCGGCCTCGAGTTCGAGGACGTCTCCTTCGCCTACAAGAGCGCCGAGCCGGTGCTGCAAGACGTCTCCTTCCGGCTCGCGCCGGGCGAGATCCTGGGCGTGCTCGGCCGCACGGGCAGCGGCAAGACCACCCTCACGCGCCTGCTCTTCCGCTTCTACGACCCGGACCGGGGCCACCTGCGGCTGTCGGGCGCCGAGCTGCGCGACCAGCGCCTTTCGCTGCTGCGCCGGCGCGTGGCGATGGTCACCCAGGACGTGCAGCTCTTCCAGGCGAGTGTGCGCGACAACCTGACCTTCTTCGACGCCAGCATCGAGGACGCGCGCATCCTCGAGATGCTCGATCAGCTCGGCCTGCGCGACTGGCTCGAGGGCTTGCCCGATGGGCTCGACACGCGCATCGAGACCGGCGGCCGCAGCCTCTCGGCTGGCGAGGCCCAGCTGCTGGCCCTCTCGCGGGTGTTTCTGCGCGACCCCGGGCTGGTGATCCTGGACGAGGCCTCCTCGCGCCTGGACCCGGCCACCGAGCACCGCATCGAGCGCGCGATGGACGTGCTGCTGCGCGGGCGCACGGCGATCATCGTCGCCCACCGCCTGCGCACGGTGCAGCGTGCCGACCGCATACTCATCCTCGACGAGGGCCGCGTGGCCGAGGAGGGCGAGCGCGAGGCCCTGGCCGCCGACGAGGACTCGCGCTTCGCCCAGCTGCTGCGCACCGGGCTGGAAACGGAGGCCGCCTGATGACCGACCGCGAATCGATGAGCGACCTCGAGGGCTCGCGCGCCCACGCGCTGCCGGTCTGGAAGGTCACGCGCGAGCTGATCCGCTTTCGCCCCGGGCTCTTCGTCGGGAACATGCTCGCGATGCTGCTCGCGATGGTGGCCCTGCTCATCCCCGGGCTGGTCTTCCGCGAGTTCTTCGACCTGCTGAGCGACTCAGCCCAGGCAGGTTCCGACATCTGGACGCTGATGGCGCTGCTGGTGGTCACCGAGATCGCCCGCAGCATCGGGCTGTTCGGCCTGATCAAGACCAACGTGCCCTTCTTCGTCTCCACCATGACGCTGCTGCGCAAGAACATGCTGCGCTACATCCTCAAGCGCCCCGGCGCCCGGGCCTTGCCCGACTCGCCGGGCGAGGCGATCAGCCGCTTCCGCAACGACGTCTTCGAGATCCCACTCTTCGCCCTCTGGATGAACGACCTGATCGGCCTTCTGGCCCTCTCCGGCGGCGCGCTCTTCCTGATGGTCTCGATCGCGCCGGACGTCACCGCGGTGGCGCTGATCCCGTTCGTGCTGGTCTTCCTGGTCGCCAACGCCGCCACCAACCGCATCGAGCTCTACCGCCGCAAGAGCCGCAAGTGGACCGGCATCGTGGTCGGCTTCATCGGCGAGACCTTCGGGGCGGTGCAGGCCGTCAAGGCGGCCGGCGCCGAGGAGGGTGTGGTGCGCTACCTGCGCGGCCTCGGCGACACGCGCCGCAAGTACGCGCTCAAGGACCGCCTCTTCAACGAGATCCTCCAGTCGGTCTTCCAGAACGCGGTCAACCTCGGCACCGGCGTGATCCTGGTGCTGGCTGGCCAGAGCATGCGCAGCGGCGACTTCACCGTGGGCGAGTTCGCCATGTTCGTCTTCTACCTGGACTTCGTCGCCGACCTGACCGCCTTCGCGGGCCTGCTGGTCGCGCGCTACCGCCAGATCGGTGTCTCGGTGGAGCGCATCAACCGCCTGATGGAGGGCGCCCCCGAGGGCGCGCTGGTCGAGCACGGCGAGGTCCACCTGCACGGCGAGCTACCGACCCCGCCCACGCCCGAGCTGAGCGCCGACGATCGCCTCGAGCGCTTCGAGGCCCGCGGCCTGAGCTACAAGTTCGACGGCACCGACAACGGCATCGAGGACGTGGACCTGAGCCTGCGCCCCGGCAGCTTCACCGTCGTCACGGGCCGCGTCGGTTCCGGCAAGACCACCCTGCTGCGCGTGTTGCTCGGCCTCCTACCCCGCGACCGCGGCGACATCCTCTACAACGGCGAGCGCGTGGAGCAGCCCTCCGAGTTCTGCGTCCCCCCGCGCTGCGCCTACACCTCTCAGGTCCCGCGCCTCTTCAGCGACAGCCTGCGCGACAACGTCCTGATGGGCATGGACCGCACCGACGCGAACATCGCCGACGCCATGCACGCCGCGGTGATGGAGCGCGACCTCAGCGAGCTCGACGACGGCCTCGACACCACCGTCGGCCCCAAGGGCGTCAAGCTCAGCGGCGGCCAGATCCAGCGCACGGCGGCCGCCCGCATGTTCCTGCGGCGCCCCCAGCTCTACGTCTTCGACGACCTCAGCAGCGCCCTCGACGTGGAGACCGAGAAGATCCTCTGGAGCCGCATGGGCGAAAGCGGCGAAGTCACCGCCCTGGTGGTCTCCCACCGCCGCGCCGCCTTCCGGCGAGCCGACCACATCCTCGTCCTCGAGTCCGGGCGGGTGACCGCCGAGGGCACCCTGGAGGAGCTGTTGGAAAGCTCCGAGGAGATGCGGAGGTTGTGGCACGGCGACGACGGCGCAGCGGACGCGGAAGTGCAGGCGAAGGTCAGCGCGTAGGCTCGGATACGGGCTCGGGCTCGTTCTCGAGGTCGTGCTGAGCTTGCCGGCTGCGGGGTGCTTCGCCGGCTGATCGGTCGATGCCGACCGGGCCGGGCGCGGGGCGGTGGGG
>JAPPOT010000164.1:3563-4726 GCA_028817855.1 Myxococcales bacterium | reverse complement strand
GGGCGGGTACGGCAGCCCCCCGCGCTCGGAGGCTCGCGGGTGCATCGCGAGCGCCATTCCCCAGTACCCGTTCCCGGGCCCCGGTACGCGCGCCATCTCCGCGGGGCGCCCTTCCAGCGCGACCGCCCCCGCAGCGACCATCAGCAGGCTCGCCACAAGCCCCACGCGCGCCGCGCTCATCGCCCCACCTGCGTCGTCGCGCGCAACGCCGCGTGGCGTTCGATGGCGCGCCGCACCGCCGCCGCCACGGCTGCCCGCACGGCCGTCGGGTCGGACGCGTGCGGCATCAGGTCCACGCACAGTCGCAGCCCCGGCTGCTGGCACAGCTCAGCCCGAAACCACGCGCCCACGCGCGCGCTGGCCTCGCCGATCGCCGCGCCGTCGCCCGCCGCCGGCGCGGGTGAGAGCACCACCGGCACCGCCGTCGCATTCTCCGCGCCCGCCGTCAGGCGCGTCAGCACTTGCTGTGCCTGCTGCTCGGCCGCGCTGTCGGTCAGCTCCGCCGCGTCGATCCCGAAGACGATCACATTCGGCCAACCCGACAGCACCGCCTGCACCCGCTGCTCGGTCGCGGCCAGCGGCTCGTGGGTGCGCGTATCCAGGTCGTAGAACGTCCCCGGCGGCGCGTGGCCGGGCGCGCGCTCCTGCGCGTGCAGCAGGTGGACCAGGCCGGCGCCCACCACCATCACGCGATCGCCCTGGGGGCGCTGCCACTGGACCACGGCGATGATCACCGCCGGCGCCAGCAGCGCCCACACCATCCACGGTACCCGCGAGAGCCACGTTCCCATCGCGTAGCTGGGACGGTACAGGCCTTCGTGCGGTTACACACCACCCGCGGTCGCCCCTGTGCGCCGCAGCCAGCGCCCCAGCGCCGAGAGCTCCTCGCGGATGCCCGCCGTCCACAGCGCCAGTGGATAGGCCGCCAGGAAGACCAGCGTCGCCAGGCCGTGGGCCAGCGGGGTGCCCGCATCACCCAGCAGGACGAGCGCCGGCAGCAGCGCGGCCCCGAGCGCCAGCACCAGCCGCAGCGTGGCCCTTGACGCCGGGCCGACCCCGAGCAACCTGCGCACCTGCACGACGCGCAGCCCTCCGAAGCACGCGATCGCGCCGGCGGTCGCCAACGCGGCGCCGACCATCCCCAGCCGCGGGATCAACAGCGC
>JAPPOT010000164.1:0-3553 GCA_028817855.1 Myxococcales bacterium | reverse complement strand
CAACAGCGCATTGGCGGCGACGTTCAGCGCGTTGATCGCCGCCACGTTGAAGAGCTCCAGCCGCGCCCGCCCTGCCATCAGCAGCGCCGTCTGGGCCGGCCCGCAGGCCGCGTTGATCGCGCGCCCGGCGATCAGGATCGGCACCACCGCTGCGTGGCGCGCGTAGTCGGGCCCGAAGGCCGAGAGCAAGAGCGGCGCCGCCAGCGACAGCGCTCCCGCCACCGGGATCCAGAGCGCAAAGACCCAGCGCCCCACCTGCGCGTAGGTCGTCCCCAGTGCGATCCGGTCGCCGCGCCCGATCGCGGCCGCCAGCACTGGCGCCGCACTGTGGTCAAAGCCCTGGCGCACCTTCTTGGGCACGCCGGCCAGCATCGAGGCGATCGCGTAGGCCGCGACCAGCTCCGGGTCGTGCGGGAAGAAGAACCCGATCATCACGATGTCGGAACGGGCCAGCAGCAGGTTCAACAGCTCCGAGATGCCCTGCGGCAGAGCGAAGCGCAGCAGCGCCCGATCCCGCGGCGCCCGCAGCAGCGCCGTCGCCGACAGCCCGGGGAAGCCGCGCCGCAGCCAGCCCAGCGCCAGGGTTGCGGCGCCGAGCTGCGCGGCCAGGTATCCCGCGATCAGTCCGCGCTCACCGGCGCCGAGCGCGATGGCGGGCAGCGCGACCAGGAGGATGAGCGCGGGCGTGAGCCCGTTGCGCACCGTCACGAAGGCCACCATGTTCGAGCACCCGCGCAGCGCGAACAGCGCCACCGTCGCCAGCGCCTGCAGCGGCATCGTGAGGACCATCCAGCCGAGCCACGTGCCATCGCCCGCGAAGCTCTCCGCCAGCAGCCCGACCGCGGCCGCACCGATCAGCGACAGGCCGAGCGCAACACGCAGCGCCGTCCCGATGGCGCTCGCCAGCGCCCCGGTGTCCTGGCGCTCGAGCGCGATCGGCACCTGGCGCAGCAGCCCGCGGTCGAGCCCGAGCACACACAGACGCAGCAGGATCGCCACGTAGGTCGTGGCGAGCACGTAGCGGCCCAGTGGCTGTGCGCCGAGTGCCCAGCTCAACACCGCGAGCAGCAGCGGGTCGAGCGCCCCCGCCAGGCTGCCCACGAGGTTGATCGCAGCTCCGCGCGCGACCACTGGCTCCGTCCGCATCGTCATCACCCGTGGCACGAGGCTTGCAATCTTCGAGCCAGGCGCACGATGGATGTCGATCGCGCGCGAAGAGGCCGATGGAACGCGAGCTGCTGTTGCTGACCGACTACAGGGGTGAGTACTGGGTGCGTCACAGGCGCACGGCCATCACGACCGATCTGGCTCGGCTGGCCGCCCACCTCCGTCCCCACGGCCTGCGCCTGCGCGTGCAGCCCTTCACCGCGCTCGACTTCCGCGCGTGCGACTACCGCGACGTGCCGGTGCTCTACCAGTCCTCCCAGGACCCGGGCCTCTTCTACAAGGGCTATATCGAGGACCAGGTGCTCGGGCTGGAGCGCGCCGGCGCGCAGCTGATCCCGCGCTTCGAGCTCTTCCGCGCGCACCACAACAAGGTGTTCATGGAGATCCTGCGCGACCAGAGCGAGCTGCCCGAGCTCCACAGCCTCCGCGCCCGCGCCTACGGCACCTACGAGGACTTCCTGCGCGACGCCGAGCACCTGGACTACCCGATCGTGCTCAAGCTCGCCGAGGGTGACACCGCCCGCGGCGTGACGCGTGCCGACAACGCCTCACAGGCGCGCCGCGCCGCAGCGCGTCTCAGCCGCAGCATCGACCCACGCGACGCCTGGCAGAACCTGGAGCGCGCCCTGCGCCGCACCGGCATTCGCCCCCACTCTTTGCACCGCCGCAAGCTGATCGCCCAGCGCTTCGTGCCCGGCCTCGATCACGACTTCAAGATCGTCGCCCTGGCCGATCGGCTCTTCGTGATGCGCCGCCCCGCGCGCGCCGGCGACTTCCGCGCGAGCGGCAGCCACGCCCCACGGGCCTACCCCCAGGCGCCCCCGGCCGGTCTGCTCGACTTCGCCTACCGCATCTTCCGGTCGTTCCGCGCCCCCTTCGCCTCGATCGACGTCCTCCACGATGGCCACAGCTTCTACCTGGGCGAGATCCAGTTCCTCCGCTTCGGCACCGGCCCTGTCCACCGCGCTCCCCACCACTTCCAGCGGCTCCCCGACGGGAGCTGGCAGCTGCGTGAAGGCCGAAGCGAATGGGAGCGGATGTTGGCGGCAGGCATCGCGTGCCACCTGGCGCGGAGCGAAGCGAACCTCGGGCGCGCAGCGCCCGCCCAAGACAAGGAAGCGTGGGTCCTAGACCCACGCTGACGCGGGGGGCGACCTCGAGTGCCGCAGCACTCGAGCGGGGCGGAGCCCCCCACAAACAAGGTGAACCCGGCTGCGCTCCATCTATCCCGATCAAGCGCGCGCCCCGCCGCCTTCACGCCCCGCCCAGCACCCACTCCAGCGCACCTGGCAGCTCCTGCTCCCAGCAGATCCAGTCGTGTCCACCGGCGTACTCGCGGTAGCTCAGCGCGTAGCCGCGGGCGTCCAGCACCTCGCGCATCCGGCGATTGATGCCGAGCTGCTCGGGTGCATCCGAGAACAGCCGGCTGCCCTCTTCGTACAGGCCGATGTTCAGATGGAAGCGCAGCGGGTGGCGCTCCTCCTCGGCGTAGCGCCGCGGCAGCCAGCCGAAGCTGTCATCGTCGTCGCTGCCGTCGCCCTTGACCCAGTAGGAGCCGGACATCGACAGCACGTTGCCGAAGCGCTGCGGAGCGGAGCGCGCCACGTAGGCCGCGGCGACGCCGCCGTAGCTCGCACCCGCCAGCACGGTGCGCTCGGCCGGAAGCGAGGCGCCGCACCACGGCTCGACGCGCGGATGCAGCTCCTCGGCCACGAAGCGCGCGAAGGGCGCGTGGCACGGCAGCTCCCGGTTGCGCAGGTTGCCCTTGCTGTCCACGAAGATCGCCGCCGTGGGTGGGATGCGGCCCTCGGCCTGGAGGTTATCGAGGATGGTCGGCGTCGCGACGGTGTGCGTGAAGGCGACGCCATCGAACACGATCAGCAGCGCCCGTGGCGCGCCGTGGTCGGCGTGGGGCAGGTAGACGTCGACATCGCGCGTGTTGCCCAGGTGCTCGCTCGTCACACGCTGCCGCGCGAGCGTCCCGCGCGGGACATCCCGCCGCTCGCTGTCGGTGAGCGCGGGCGCACCCGGAAGCTCGAGCAGCGACCGGCGGTAGCTCCGCCCCTCCACATCGACCACCGTGTAGTCCCGGGGTTGAGCGGATCCGGCGCCCAGACGCTGGGCAGCCCGCGCCCCAGGTCCATCTCCCAGGGCGGCGTGAGGCTGTCGTTCTCCGAGATCTCGTACAGGCAGCGCGCCTCACGCTCCATTCGATAGCTGCGAAACCACAGCTCGGAGTCCCCCAGCCGCTGCATCCGATTGCCCGACACCTCGAACCCCCCCCGCCACACGAACACGCACGCCGTGAGCGTCAGGGCCCTGCAGCGAAAGAGGCGCCAGACCCGGCAGTGGGCCCCCGGGCCCGGGAGACCCAACCACCACGGTG
>JAPPOT010000349.1 GCA_028817855.1 Myxococcales bacterium | reverse complement strand
AACTTCCTCTTCGGTGAGCACCTGCGCGTGATGCCGCAGGTCGAGGTGGTGCGGCCCCTGGGTACGACGAGCTTTCGGAGTCAGCCCGAACGGGAGAGCTACTACCTGCTGGTGTCGGGTCGAATCTGATCGTCCTCTGCGAGAGCCGGACAATGCCCATGCAACGAAAGCACGTCTCACTTCGTTCTCCCCGGAAGCCCTTTGCACAGCGCCGGGGCGCAGGCTGTTCCAAGATGCAGACATGCACCCCCCTCCATTCCGCGGCCTGGCTCTGCGCCTCGGCCGTCGCCCTCGCGCTCATGGCGCTCGGTTGCGGCGACGACTCGGCGGGTGATGAACCCGATCAGGGGACGCCCGACGGGGGCACCGCGGATGGTGGTACCGACGGGGGTTCCGGAGACCTGCCCGCCCGCGACTGGGAGTGCCTGCTCGACGGCGACGCCAGCGCGGACGAGGCGCCCGACTCGGCGCCGGAGCTGGGCTGCAAGGCGGACTTCGACCTGCTCGCCTCCGAGCCCCTGAGCGCGAGCATCCCCGGCGCACGCTCGGTCAAGACCGTGATCGACACCTTCGACGACGAGCGCCTGCACTTCCAGAACTCCAAGCGCTACAAGATCCACTGGGACTTCGCGAGCGCCCAGCTCAGCGCGCCGGCCCTGCCGCTGGTGCCCGAGCTCGCCCAGTTCAACCAGACCGAGTACTACGCGCCGGACCGCCGCTTCGTGCTCGGCGCGGTCACCCACTACGAGGAGCCCGACCGCTGGGTCTACGAGATCGCACCCTACGACACCGCCAGCGCCGAGATGATCGAGCGCGCCATGACGCTCATCGAGCAGCACGCCTTCTTCGGCGAGGAGCTGGCCTTCCACCCGACCAGCGACAACGTCCAGCGCGAGGCCGACAAGCTGCCGGCGTCGATCGACGTGGTCACCACCGACGAGCTCTTCGAGGACATCCGCTACCAGCCCCTGAACCTGGGCGAGAGCATCGGGCGCGTGCGCTTCCTCACCGCCGACGAGCTCGAGACCACCTACGTCGGCTTCCGCGAGATCGTCGTGCTCGACCGCGTGCCCAACGACATCTCCACCGTGATGGGCATCATCACCGAGGAGTTCCAGACGCCCCTGTCGCACATCAACGTGCTCAGCCAGAACCGCGGCACGCCCAACATGGGGCTCAAGGGCGCCTTCGACGATCCGGAGCTGCGCACCTACGACGGCGAGTGGGTGCGCTTCCGGGTGGGCGCCTCCGAGTACTCGATGGAAGTGGTCGACGTGGAGGAGGCCGACGCCTGGTGGGAGGAGCACAGGCCCGATCCGGTGCAGGTCACGCCGGCCCGCCGCGACGTCACCGAGCTGACCGACATCGAACAGGTGCTGGACCTCGAGAGCCTACCCCTGGCCGAGGCCCTGCCCGAGGCCATCCCGGCCTACGGTGGCAAGGCCAGCCACTTCGGCGCGCTCGCACAGATCGGCGAGGACGTGCCGTACCCCAAGGCCTTCGCCGTGCCGGTGCACTACTACTTCCAGCACATCGAGGAAAACGGCATCGACCTGATGATCGAGCAGATGCTGGCCGACCCGGTCTTCCGCGACGATCCGGCCGAGCGCGACCTGCAGCTCGGTGCCCTGCGCGACGCGATCGAGGCCGCGCCGGTCAACGCCGACTTCGAGGCGCTGCTGATGGCCAAGCTCGAGGCCGAGTACACGGACGTGCGCATGCGCTTCCGCTCGAGCACCAACGCCGAGGACCTCAACGGCTTCACCGGCGCGGGCCTCTACACCTCCAAGAGCGGCGATCCGAACGATCCGATGCGGCCGATCCTGCAGGCCGTGCGCGACGTCTGGGCGAGCCTGTGGCGCTTCCGCGCGTTCGAGGAGCGCAGCTTCCGCTCGATCCCGCACGAGGAGATCGGCATGGCCCTGCTGGTGCACCAGTCCTTCCCGGACGAGGAGGCCAACGGCGTCGCCATCACCAACAACATCTTTGACCCCACAGGCCTGGACCCGGCCTTCTACGTCAACGTGCAGGTCGGTGAGTTCTCGGTCGTGCTGCCCGACCCGGGCGTGACCACCGAGCAGTTCCTCGTGCACTTCGAGCGTCCGGGCCAGCCGGTCGTCTACCTGGCGCGCTCGAACCTGGTGATGGAGGGCGAGACCGTGCTCACCAACGCCCAGATCCGCGACCTAGGCACCGCCCTTGCGGCCATCCACCGCTACTTTGCGGTCGCCTACGGTCCCGGCGCGCCGGGCTACCTGGGCTATTACGCGATGGACGTGGAGTTCAAGTTCGACGGCGAGCCGGGCGAGGAGCCCGCCCTCTTCGTCAAGCAAGCGCGGCCCTACCCCGGGCGTGGTAGCCTGATCGGGGATCCGGAAGAGGCTGCCGAGTAGGTTGTAGACGCAGTGGCCAGTGGGAAACAGAGCGGGCGGCTGATCGCCTTCGAGGGCGTGGACGGCGCCGGCAAGAGCACCGTGCTCAAGAACGTGGCCGAGCAGCTGCGCGCGCGC
Organism: Myxococcales bacterium; assembly: GCA_028817855.1. GTDB lineage: Bacteria > Myxococcota_A > Polyangia > Polyangiales > JAFGIB01 > JAOUOP01. Next base: position 2,195 of record JAPPOT010000349.1, on the reverse strand, counting down.
GGCGAGACGGTCTTCTTGCCGCGCGTGGGCAAGGACCACAGCTCGCGCCCCACGCGCATGATCCGCAACCTCACGCGCGACCGCCGCAACCTGGACCTGCGCCCCCGCCCGGAGCTGCTGCTCTATTGCGCGCGCGAGTCGCAGATCCTCGACGAGATGGTGCGGCCGGCGCTGGCGCGCGGTGAGACCGTGCTGATCGACCGCTCGCTGCTGACGCCGGTGGTGCTCGGCATGGCGCGCGGGCTCTCGCGCGGCGAGTGCGAGCGCACCGCGGCGCTGGCCGCGGCCGGGCTGGAGGTGGACCTGACGCTGGTCTACGACGTGCATCCGCGCACCAGCCGCATCCGCAAGCGCATCGAGCGCGTCCGCACCGACCCGGACACCGAGGGCGGGCGCAAGGGCCTGGCTGGCAGCGCCTTCAAGGAGCGCGTGCGCGACGGCTATCAGGAGATCGCCCGCGAGCTCGGCTTCCCCGTGCTACACGCCGAGCGTGCCACGCCCGATCAGATGACCGCGCGGACCATGGCCGTGATCGACGCGGCGGCAGCGTATGGCGGTGCGCCGCCGGATGGCTGGGACGGCGCGCTCGGCGAGAGCGAGGCCGACCGCACACCCCAGTGGATGGTCCCGCAGGACTGGGACCTGCAGCGCGCGCTGTCGGAGCTGCCGCTACCGGTCGCCCTCTTCCTGTGCAACTCGCTGCTCTGCGCGCGCGAGCTTCGCGCGGCGGCCGCCGAGCAGGAGCCCGAGCTCGCGACCTGGGCGATGGACCCGGAGGACCCGCTGCGCGAGCGCATGGCCGAGGCACAGCCCACCCTGGCCCTGCGCGGGCTCGGGCGGCGGCCGCTGTCGGGCGACGACGACCTGCGCGTGCGCCTGCTGTCGGTCGCGCCGGCCGGGTGCATCTCGGCGCTCAAGCACCTGAGCGATCCGCGCAGCGACGCCCTGCGCGAGCAGTACGCCGAGCAGGAGCGCGACGCCGTGCTCGAGAGCCTGGTCGGGCGTGAGGACGCCGCCGCCTGGAAGCTGCGCGAGCGCTGCTGGAAGGGTGCCGACGATCGGGCGCGTGCCTCGAGCCTGGGCTTCTGCGGCAGCGAGCGCGCGTGGGAGCGGCGCGAGAAGCTGTTCGACAAGAGCCCGGCGGTGGGGCTGTCGACGTTGCGCGGGCTGAGCGACCCGCGCGCCAACGCGTGGCTCGAGCGCTACGCGGAGCTGGCCCCCAAGCGGGTGCTGTCGGCGCTGGGCGGCCGCACCGACGCGATTGCACACCAGCTGCGCCAGCGGCTGTTCGAGACCGGGCGCGAGGTGATCGACAGCGTCCGCGGGTTGGGCGACGATGCCTCCTTCGCGCTGCGCGAGCAGGGGCTGTCGCGCTGGCCCTCGACGGTCGCCCACAGCCTGCTCGGGCTGGGCGAGGACGCGCGCGCCGGGGATCTGCTCGGGCGCTGTGCCGCGCTCGCGAATGGGGATGTGCACGTGCTGCGGCGCGTGCAAGGAGTGAAGGAGCGACCGCGGTGGCCCCAGTGGGCCCGTACGCGCACGGCGCTGCTTCAGGGAGGTGGCAATGAGGAGTGAGCTGCGGCGCTGTAGGGCGCTGGTGCTCGGACTGTCGGTGGCTCTCGCGGTCGCTTGCAGTCAGGACGATCCGGAGGACGTGCTCGACGCGTCCGACATGGACGATCCGGACGAGATGATGGACGCCTCGGGGGGCGAGGACACCGGTGACGGGGACACGGGTGACGGGGACGCGGGTGACGGCGACGGGGACGCGGGCGACGCGACCGACGCGCCGACTGGCACGCTGCACTTCCCGATGGCCGACGGCGCCCGCTGGGTCTACGCCCACACGGGCGGCAACAACGACTGGGAGGAGACGGTGACGATGGTCGCCACCACCCACGAGGGCGAGCCGGCGATCCTGATGAGCGACACGCCCGGGCCGAGCATGACCTTCAGCGAGAGCGTGCTGGTCCAGGACGGCGACGTGGTGCGGCGCGTCTACAAGGAGATCATCCTAGGCCAGCTGATCCAGAGCACGGTCACCTACGACCCGGGCTTCGCGCGCTTTGACGAGGGCTGGGTGGCGGGCGGCGCCGGGCACCAGACGACGCTGGAGTACCAGCGCGTCGAGGTCGACAACACCGACGCCGTGTTGGACGAGCAGCGTTCTCACCAGTACGACGTGCTCGCCACCG
>JAPPOT010000278.1 GCA_028817855.1 Myxococcales bacterium | reverse complement strand
GCAGTTCCTCTCGCTTCCAGTGGGCACGGCTCCCGACAGCTTTGGCAACACGAGTCTGACCACGATCGGCAAGGCTGCGCCGTACCGCGTCGAGTTGCTCAACTGCACCGCCCATCTCGAGGGCGATGCGGCGGACGACAGCGGCGGCGCGCGCGTGTGAGGCTCAGCCCGTCTGTCGGCGTCCGCCGGTCCCGCGTGTCCGCGTCTTGGCGAGCGGCCGTACGCCCGTGCTCGGCGCCTCGTTGCCCCCGAGCCACGCGAGCGCGAGCTCTTCGTTGCGGAAGCTCCGGATGACCTGCTCCTCGCTCGTGTGGCTGATCCACAACGACAGGCTGCGCCCCAGCGCGCCGCCCTGCGCGTAGGCGGTCTGGGATGCCTTGCGGCCGATGAACTGCTGCACGTCGACAAGACCGTCGCGCGCCTCGATGGAGTAGTGCACGACCTCCGTGAGATCGACGAACACACGCACGTCGCCACGGCGCACGACACTGAGCTGGGCGCGGACCTCGGCTTCGCAAGCGCTCACCAGCGCATTGCTGAGGTCGCCCGCGAGAGTCACGCGCAGGAGGTCGGCTGCCTCCCGCTCGACTGCGTACCGTCCGCCCATGCTTCAGTAATGAAGCGTACAGTCCCCTTCTTTGGAGATTCAACGTGTGGGATACGAGAAATCTGTGGGCAACCGGTGGACAAGTCGGGAGCACATGTGGGCGGCTGTGCTCCTACCCCTGCAATCCAAACTCGTCTGCTTGGGCGAGCAGGCCTGGCAGCCCTCCGGTGTGGATGAAGAGCACGCGGCGTGGCTTGTCGGGCATGCGTGAGAGCCCGAACAGGGCCTTGCCGCTGTAGACCGGATCGAGCACCAGGCCGCAGGCGCGCGCGGCCTGTGCGATGAAGCGCCGCTGCTCGTCGCTTGCGATCCCGTAGGCCGGGCCCTTGTAGGCGTCGAGCACGCGCAGGGCTGCCTGCGGGTGGGGCTCGTCCAGCAGCGCGCGGGCCTGCGCCACGATTCGGTCGATCGTCGCCTCGAAGTAGCTGCGGTCATCGCAGACGGCCATGGCCAGCACGCGGGGCGCCACTTCGCGTGCGGCGCAGCCGAGCAGGGCGCCCGCCGCGGTGCCGCCCGAGCCACAGGCATGGGCCACGGCGTCGAAGCGGTCCGGCGCGTCGTTCACTCCGGCGTCGAGCTGCTCGCGGATCTCCGCCATGGCGTGGACGTAGCCCAGGGCGCCGATGCCGTTGCTGCCGCCCTCTGGGATCACGTACGGCCGCTCGCCTGCGGCCCGCAGCTCCTGGGCCACCGCCTCCATCTCGCGCATGCGGTCTGCGTACTGGGCAGGGGCGATGGGCCGGATGTCGGCGCCGGCCAGCGCGTCCAGGAATGCATTGCCGCGGTCGGGTACGGGGTTCGGCCGGGTGGCGCGCAGCAGCAGGACCGCCCGCATTCCCAGCTGCCGTGCGAGCAGCGTGGTGGCACGGGCGTGGTTGCTCTGGTAGCCGCCGCAGGTGACCACCACGGTGGCCTCCTGCTCGCACGCGTCCGCAAGCAGGTACTCCAGCTTGCGGATCTTGTTGCCCGCCGCCGCGCCTGCGGTCATGTCGTCGCGCTTGAGCCAGACCTGCGTGCCCACCAGCGCGTCGAGGGCGTCGCTGCGCGTGATCGGCGTTGGCAGGTGCGCCAGCTGGAGTCGGGTCGCCGCCATCGGTTCCTCCCCACCACCCTCGTCCCGAGGGGGATACGGGCGGAGCCTATCCGATCGCGGGCCGGCCTACTAGGCGGCGCCGCCGATGATCTGCGTGTTCTTGGTGAAGACCGCGTCGTAGGTGCCGGAGCAGCTGACCGCGCCCTCGTCGTCGAACACCGTCATCGAGACCTGCCCCTGAAGCTCCGTCTCGCTCATGATGTCGATGGTCGGGCCATCGATTAGTGAAGCCACCCGGGCTTCGTTGTCCGTCACGGTCTGGGTCATGCGGACGGAGCATCCCTTCATCACGATCTCGGTCGTGATGTTGGAGTTCACCCGACGCTCAATAATCGTATTGACGCCGTTGCGGCCGCCCTCGAAGGGCACGCGGTTGGGGCGTTCGATCGTCCCGCAGCTGCCCGACAGCGGGATGTAGAGGGGCTCATAGCTCCCTTCGACCGACGGGCACGAGGGGTCGTCTGCACCACAGCCCACCAGGGACGCGAGCGCCAGCCCAACAAGCAAAGAGCAACAGCTACGAATGTGCATGCGCCAAGACTCCTGTTCAGACCCACCGGAGCGACCACCCGGTTACCCACGCTCCGCAAATGTGAGCAAAGACCGTACAGGACCCTGGTGCCGTTCGCGAGTAGGGACTCGCGGGGTATGCATCAAATGTCCCCAGGAAATCGCAAATATCCGAGAACGAGGACATTTGTTTGTGTAATACTCTAGCTATTGCGGAATGGTGCCCGGCTCGCCCGGGTCGTGTGCGACGGCACTGCGATCCTGTGCTGCCGCCGCACAGCCGTGCTTGAAGTGCGATGTACCCGTGCCGGTAGATTCATGACTGGAGAGCACCCCGCCCAGCGGACCTGGAGCCCCGCTTGACCGACGACCGACGACACGACGGCCACCACGAGCCCCTCGCGAGCGACGCACCCCAGGTCATCGGCGGCTACACGCTCGGCCGTCGGCTCGGGCTGGGCGGGATGGCGGAGGTCTTCGAGGCGGAGCGCCGCGGGCCCCACGGCTTCCGCAAGCGCGTCGCGCTGAAGCGTATCCTGCCCCACGTCGCGGCCGATCCGATCTACGTCGAGATGTTCATCCAGGAGGCCTCCCTCGTGGCCCGGCTGGAGCACCCGAGCGTGGTTCAGGTCTTCGACTTCGGCGAGGACGACGGCGAGCTCTTCCTGACCATGGAGCTGGTCGAGGGCACGAGTGTGAGCCGGATGCTGCGCGTGCTTGCAGCGCGCGGCGATGCCTTCCCGTTGGACGTGGCGCTCTGGCTCACGGTCCAGGCGGCGCGGGCGCTGGCCCACGCCCACGCGCTGCGCGGCGAGGACGGCGGACGGCTGCACCTCGTGCACCGGGACGTGAGCCCGGGCAACCTGCTCATCACGCGCCAGGGACACCTGAAGCTGGCTGACTTCGGGATCGCCTGTACCCACCCGCGCGAGCGCCACACCGACGATCGCAACCTGCGCGGCAAGGTCGGCTACATGTCGCCCGAGCAGGTGTCGGGCGAGGAGCTCGATGCGCGCAGCGATGTGTTCACGCTGGCGACCATCCTGGCCGAGATGTTGATGGGCGAGACCCTGTTCTCGCGCGGTACCGACCTGGAGGTGCTGCTGCGCATCCGCGACGTCGACCTGGGGACGCTTCTGCGGACCCGGCGGCGGATCCCCTCCGACGTCCGCAAGGTGCTCTTCTCGGGCCTGTCCCCGCGCGCCCAGGACCGCCCAGACGCCCGTACGTTCGCCGATGCGCTCGAGGAGATCATGTGTCGACGGGGCATGGCGATGGGAGGTGCCGAGCGCGTCGCGCGCCTGCTTCAGCGCTATGAGCTGATCGACGCGCCCCAGGGGGACGAGCTGTTCGAGCCCGGCGCCCGGCCGACGGCCCTGATTGCGCTCGACGGCTTCACCGACCCGGGACTGCGCGTCTCGGCGCGCGGCGCCCCCGCGATCGACCTGGACAGCCAGCCGCGCTACTCGGTCGAGCTCGCGACCGGGCAGCGTATGAACGGGCTTCCCTTCCCGGAGCTGGTCCGGCTCACGACCACCGGCGTGATCGGCGCCGCGACCAGCGTGGCGCGCGGTGCGGAGCCGATCACCCATGCCGGCGACCTGCCGGAGCTCTCGCGCTTCTTCTCGACCCCGGCGCTGCAGTGGAAGCCGGAGGAGATCAGCCGACCGCGCCTGAAGGGTGACCTCAACGCGGCCATGCTGCTGCCGCTGATCCACACGCTGCACGCCAATCGCGAGACCGGCATGCTCTACTTGAGTGACGGCGAGCGACGCAAGAAGGTCTACTTCGTCGACGGGCGGCCGGATTTCGTCGCCTCGACGTCGCGCAAGGAGATGCTCGGGCAGCACCTACTCGACCAGAACCACTGCCTCGAGATGGAGCTCGACATGGCGCTCGCCATGCTGCCGCAGTTCAGCGGGCGGTTGGGCGATGCCCTCGTGCAGCTGGGTGTGCTGCGGCCGGTCCAGCTCTACCGCGCGGTGGCGACGCAGGTGCGCGGCCGCTACCTGGAGGCTTTCCGCTGGCGCCGTGGCGAGTGGCTCTACGTGCGCGGCGCGCAGAGCCACGAGGAGACCTATCCGATCGAGCAGGACGCCCACGTGCTGATGCGCGATGCGGCGCTCGAGCTCGATCCCTCGGAGCTGGAGGCCGCGCTCGCACCGATGTGGGAGAAGGTCCTGCGCGCCAACGAGCAGCCGCCGGCCCACGCCGCGGCCTACCAGATGCCGGACGCCTGGCGTTGGGTGATCGAGCAGGCCCGCGGCGACGCCACGGTCGGCGCGGTCTTCCACCGTTGCTCGCGCCAGTCGGGCCTCGACGAGGAGGACGCCATGCGCGCGCTCTTCCTCGGCGTCTCCTGCCAGCTCCTCAACGCCGCCTAGAAGGTGCGGATCTCAGACTGACAGGGAATCGTCGAGGTTCGCCCAGGAGCGGCTTGCCCCCTCCGGCCCATCCTCGACGTACATCGAGTACGCCTGCGGTGGGCCCTGCGGGGGCGCTCGCTCCTGAACGAACCTCGACGATTCGAGTG
>JAPPOT010000810.1 GCA_028817855.1 Myxococcales bacterium | reverse complement strand
GTCTATAGTCGTCCGTCCCCGAGCGCCGCCCGCACCCCCACCCGACCACCCGTTGGGGATGCGGGGCTCGAGGACGGTGGTCAACGACGCTTGCGGGCGCGCACGCCGTGGCTGATGACTTCGCCGCCGCAATAGATGTCGAGCTCCATCGCGGCTTCCACCGCCTTGTGGGCCACGCGCTGGGCGTCGGCGCTGGGGCGGTAGAGTGCGTGCATGGCACCCAGCGCGTAGCTCGCGCCGGAGCCGATCGCGTAGTACTGCTCGAAGGCCGTCACGCTCATGTCGCAGGCGACCGAGTAGATGCCGCTCGAGTTGATGATCAAGAACGAGGCGTCGAGGTCGCCGAAGGGCGAGTCCTCGTCGTGGCGCTGGTCGTTCACGAAGGAGTAGCGCTCGTGTAGCTCGCGCCAGAAGGTGCGAAAGAAGCTGAAGATGCGGCGCTGGTCGGTGAGCGCGGGCGAGCGCTTGCCCGCCAGGTAGTCGTCGAAGATGTTGCTGTAGATGCCCCAGCCCGTCATGGCCAGGTAGGCCGTGCCGACCTTGCGGATCTTGATGTCGGTCAGGTTGCGCTCGGGCACGGCACCCGAGCCGAAGGTGCGCTTGGTGTCGGACGCGATCACGACCCGGCCCTGACTCTTGACGGCGACTGCGACGGACATGGTGCTCTCTCCTGGGGGGCGCGGAGCTTAGCACGGGCCACGGGGGGCGCAGCCAGCGAAAGTCGTCTGCTATGCTCCGGTCCGTGAGCGCGGATCTGCCGCAGGCCAGTACCGGCATCGTCCTGTCGGGCGGTGGCGCCCGGGGTGCCTACGAGGCCGGCGTGGTGCAGGGCATCATGGAGGTGCTGCAGCCCTCGCACGCGCCGTTCGACGTCCTGTGCGGTACCTCGGTCGGGGCGCTCAACGCAGCCTATCTGGGCGCCAACGCCCAGCGGCCGGACATGGACGCCGCGGGGCTCGCGGAGCACTGGCGAGCGCTGGACGTCTCCACCCACCTGCGCCTCGACATGCGAGGTTTGCTCGGCTGGAAGCGCGACTGGACCGGGGACGATGGTATCGGTTTGCCCAAGCTCGTGGGCCGCTCCCTGCTCGACGCGCGTGCGCTCGAGGTGATCGTCCGCGAGCACGTGGACTGGCATCAGCTGCACCGCAACGTGGGCACCGGGCTGGTGCGCTCGCTGGTGGTCTCGGCGCTGCACATCGCCTCCGGGCGCACGACGCTCTTCGCGGAGTTGGCACCGGGGGCGACTTTCACCGGGTCTCGCGATCCCCGCCGTGTCCCGCGGCTGCAGCCGATCGACTCGGACATGGTGTTGGCCTCCGCCGCCATTCCGCTGCTCTTTCCGGCGCGGCGTGTCGGGCGCGACTACTTCTGTGATGGCGGCGTGCGCTTCAACACGCCGATCGCGCCCGCGATCCGCTCCGGAGCGCACAGGCTCGTGGTGGTCTCCCTGCTCAGCGACGAGGAGCCCGATGCCGCGCACTCCCTCGAGGAGGAGGACGCCCGCGTGGAGGCCTACAAGAGCCCGGTCTTCCTGATCGGCAAGGTGCTCAACGCGTTGCTGCTCGATCCCTTGCGCTACGACCTGCAGGTGCTCGATCGCTTCAACCGCCTGCTCGACATCCTGCAGCAGACCCTGCCGCCGGAGGAGCTGGCCGAGGTGCAGCGCGTGATCGGCGAGGCGCGCGGGCTGCCGTACCGGCGTATCGAGACGCTGGTCTTCCGCCCCAGCAAGGACGTGGGCATGCTCGCCCGTGAGCGTGCGCGGGACCTGCACGCCTCGCGCTTCTCCTCGTGGCTGCTGGCGCGCACCGCCACGCTGGGCTCGCTGTGGGAGTCGGATCTGCTATCGTTCATTCTCTTCGACTCCCACTTCGCCGAGCAGCTGATCGAGCTCGGCCGGGCGGACGCGCGCTGTCGTGCGGACGAGATCCGCGCCTTCTTCGCGCCCCGGGGGTCGGCATGACGCTCTACTGCGGCACCAGCGGCTACCAGTACAAGTTCTGGCGCGGAGGCCTCTACAGCGAGGGCTGCAAGGAGGCGGACATGCTGGCCGAGTACGGGCGCAAGCTGCCGACCGTCGAGATCAACAACACCTTCTACCGCATGCCGAAGCGCGACGTGGTCGAGAGCTGGGCGGCGCAGGTGCCACAGGGCTTTCGTTTCGTGATCAAGGCCTCGCGCCGGATCACCCACCAGAAGCGCCTGAAGGACTGCGCCGAGCCCCTTGGCTTCCTCTTCCGCAGCCTGGACGCGCTTGGAGCGCAGTTGGGGGCGGTGCTCTTTCAGTTGCCGCCGTACATGCGCAAGGACCGGGAGCGGTTGGCGAGCTTCCTGGGGGAGCTTCCGAGCGGGGTGCGTGCGTCGCTCGAGTTCCGCCACAAGAGCTGGTTCGAGGACGAGATCTTCGCGCTGCTCCGCGAGCACGACGCGGCCCTGTGCATCTCGGATCAAGGTGAAGGCGAGGAGGCCACGCCGCCCGTGTCGACCGCCAGCTGGGGCTACCTGCGGCTGCGGCGCGACGCCTACGACGAAGAGGAGCTGTCGGAGCAGGCGCACCAGATCGCCGCACAGGCGTGGAGCGACGCCTTCGCCTTCTTCAAGCACGAGGAGACCGCGCCCGCCATGGCGGCCCGCCTGATGCAGCTCAACGAGCGCGCATGAAGGCGACCACGACCTCGACGGCCTCGTCCATCGCCTGCTCGAGGGTGCGGCCGGACTTCTTGCGCGGCTTGAAAGAGTGGTCGCCGTCTTCGAGCCAGCACAGCTCGATGCGATCCGACAGGGTGTAGCCCGCCACATCCTCGCGGCTGCCCATGGTGTCGCGGGTGCCTTGCACGAAGAGCGCGGGAGTCTCCAGCTCGCGCAGGTGCTCGACGCGTGTCTTCTCCGGCCTGCCGGCGGGATGGAAGGGGTAGCCCAGGCACACGAGGCCGCGCGCCTCGACCTCGTCGGCGAGCATGCTGGCGATTCGCCCGCCCATGGACTTGCCGCCGATCACCAGCGCGCTGCCGCCCCCCAGGCGATCGATCACCTCGCGCCAGCTGGCCTGCAGCACCTTCGGCGGGTCCGGCCGGCGCCGGCGCCCGTCCTTGCGCTGGGCCTGCATGTACGGGAACTCGAAGCGGACCACGCGGATGCCCGCCTTCCCCACGCCCGCGGCCATGACGTTCATGAAGTCCGAGTCCATCGCCGCGCCGGCGCCGTGGGCCAGCGCCAACCGGGGGCCGTCCTCGGGGCCGTCCTCGAGCCAGGTCAGCGTCATCGGCTGGCGTGATAGCACGGCAGCCTGGCGGCTTGAAATGGCGTCCGAAGCGGGGCATGACACCCGCATGTCGGACGAGGCCAGGCCGGGAACGGCGATGATCACGGGCGCCAGCGGCTTCATCGGGGGGCGCCTGCGCGATGCGCTGCTCGACGAGGGGTATGACGTGGTGGCGCTCACGCGCCCCGGCTCGCCGGAGCCCAAGCGCGGCCGCGCCGTGGCGGTGGCGTACGACGAGCCCGAGACGCTGGAAAGGGCCATCGGCGAGGTGCGGCCAGAGCTGATGTTCCACGTGGCCGGCGCCACCAAGGGCGTGACCCTGGACGACTTCCGGCGTGGCAACCTGATGCCGACCGAGAACCTGCTGGAGGCCACGCGCAAGGCGCACCCGGGCATCGGGCGCTTCGTGCACATCTCCTCGCTGACGGCCTACGGGCCCTCCACGCCGCAGCAGCCCAAGGCCGAGGACCATGAGCGCAAGCCGGTCGAGCACTACGGCCAGAGCAAGCTGGAGGCCGAGCGCGCGGTCGAGGCGATCGGCGACGCGCTTCCGTGGACGATCATCCGCCCGCCAGCGGTCTACGGGCCGGGCGACGTAGACAACTTCGAGCTCTTTCGCCTGGCGTGGCGTCGGCTCAACGTCTTCTACGGCAACCGCGAGTACCACCTCTCGGCGATCTACGTGGATGACCTGGTGCGCGGCATCCGCGAGGCGTCGAGCGCGGAGGCGACCATCGGGCGCGGCTACTTCCTGTGCGACGGGAGCCCCGTGACCTGGGGCGAGTACCAGCGCCACATCGTGGCGGCGAGCGGCAAGCGCGCCCTGAACCTGAACCTGCCCGAGTTCCTGGTGGACGTCTCCGCGGTCTTCGGCGAGCTACTCACCAAGATCGACGGCAAGCCGCGCCTCTTCAACCGCCAGAAGGCGCTGATGGGCAAGCAGCAGGCATGGACCTGCACCAGCCGTGCCGCCCGCGACGACTTCGACTACCACCCCAAAGTCGAGCTGTCAGAAGGCGTGAAAGAAACCATGGCCTGGTACAAGTCCGCGGGCTGGATCTAGAGGAAACGCCGAGGCTCGCCCAGGAGCGGCTCACTGACCGTCCGGCTTCGCCCAACCCGTGGGAGGGTCACGCGACCCTCCCGCCCCATCGGCAGAACCTCGGCGATTCGCCTACTTCGAAAGCGCCTTCGTGGCGATGGCTCTTACGGTGGCATCCTCGTCGTTCGTCGCGGCTTGTAGCGCATCTTCGAAGAGGGAGGGGTCGAGTTTGGTCATGGCTCGGACGGCGTAGTAGCGGATGAGCGAGTTCTCCGACTGTCGATCGCTCTCCAGACGCTCGGCGACCTGCTTCTTGACGTTGTCGTCGTCGCTGGCCTTATAGTCGCGGACCATCTGGTCATAGGTCTCCCGGTCCGCGGTGGTGGCGCCCGGGGGCTCGATCTAGGCACGCGAGGCATCGTCGTAAGCGCCGTGTACGATCTCCCCGCTCGGCTCCTCGG
>JAPPOT010000863.1 GCA_028817855.1 Myxococcales bacterium | reverse complement strand
CCGCCGTCAGAACCTTCCCCATCCACGATCGGGTCGGCTGATGCGCTCCTTGCCCCTGGTCGATTCCGCATCCCGCACGGACGCGCCTGCCGCACAGTCGCGCACGGCGGTGCTCCTCGGCCCCGTCCAGCAGGAGAACCTGGCGCTGCAGTACCTGGCGGCAGCCGCGCGCCGTGCAGGCCACCGGGCGCATGTCGTGGCCTACAGCTACCGCTCCGATCTCGACGAGGCGGTCAACCGTACGCTCGAGCTCGCGCCGGACCTGGTGGGGCTCGGGATCGCGTTCCAGAACAACATCGACGACTACCTCGAGCTGATGCGGGTGCTGCGCGAGCGCGGCTTCGCCGGGCACGTCACCTGTGGCGGTCACGTGCCGACCTTCTGCCACGAGGAGCTCTTGCACGAGCAGCCCGGGCTCGACAGCGTGGTGCGCCACGACGGCGAGCAGACCCTGGTCGAGATGCTCGACGCGCTCGGCCGCGGCGAGCCGGTGCGCGACATCGCGGGGCTGGTCTGGCGTGGCGAGCACGGGATCGCGCGTGGGCCGCTGCGACCACCGGCGCCCGACCTGGACGCGCTCGCGTGGCCGGAGCGCAGCGAGGAGAGCTACTCGGTGGGAGGGCTCAAGGTCGAGTTCATCATCGCGGCGCGTGGCTGCGTGGGCGAGTGCAACTACTGCTCGATCGCGGCCTACACGACCGAGCAGCGCAAGCGCTATCGGTTGCGTGGGGCCGAGGCGGTCGCCGAGGAGGTTGCGTGGCTGCACCGCGAGCGCGGCGCGCGCGTGATCTTCGTCCAGGACGACCTCTTCGTGCTGCCGAGCGAGAAGAAGACCGTCGAGCGCACGCGCCGGCTCTCCGCCGCGCTCGACGCGGCCGGCGCCGACGACCTGGTGTTCTGGGTCAAGGGCCGCCCCGAGACGATCACGCCTGCCGTGGCGCGCGCCCTGCGGGAGATGGGGGTGATCCACGTCTTCCTCGGCGTCGAGAGCGCCTCGGCGGAGCGCCTCAGCTACCTGGGCCGCACCCATCAGCCGGAGCACAACGACAGCGCCATCGCGCACCTGCGTGCGGCGGGCATCGTGCCCTCCTTCAACTTCATGCTCTTCGATCCGGACAGCTCGGTCGACGACATGGAGGCCACCCTGAACATGGCGGAGCGCAACCTGGACCTGCCCTGGAACGTGTGCCGCACGGAGGTCTACTCCGGCACCGCGCTGGTGGACCGCCTGCGCGCTGAGGGCCGCCTCGAGGGAGACTACCGCAGCTACGGCTACCAGATGCTCGACCCGCGCGCCGAGGTGCTCTTCCGGATCATTCGCATCAGCCTCCACGAGCGGGCGCTCGAGATCGAGAGCTTGCTCAACCGCCTGATCAGCCTCTCCTTTGCGCGCCAGCTCCACGAGCGCTACTTCCCGAGCGAGCAGACCGCGGCCCTCTCACGTCGCGCACACCAGCTCGGCATCGAGGCGCGGGCCGACACCGTCCGCGTGCTGCGCGAGGCCCTGGCCTTCGTGCGCGAGGCCGACGTGCGCGATGCGCGCGCCGTGCAGCGCTTCGCCGTCGGGCAGGCCCTGGCCGTCAATGCGCAGGACCACGAGCGCCGCCGCCAGGTCGAGGAGCTCTGGCAGCACTACACGCTGCGCGGCGCGACCCTGATGGAGCGCCGCGGCGACGGTCAGGGCGCCGCCACCCGCGCGGGCTTCACCGTCGCGGCTGGGTCATAGTCTCGCCCTCCGCAGCCTCCGAGCTTGCTCCTGCCCGGCGATCGACCGGTGCAGTGCAAGGGCAGGGGCAGGTTCAACTCCTGCTTCCGGTTGTCTGCGAGACCCTCATGCGAGCTCGAGTCCGTCGTAGCGAGTCGCGCCGCTGCGGCCGCGCGCGCGGTTGAGGGCGCGCTTTGCGATGGCGTAGACGCGGAAGAAGGCGTTCACCTGCAAGCGGGCGCGTCCAGTCAGCGGGGCCTCGCCGCAGATCCACTTCGGGTCCTCCTCCCCGGCGTCGACGAAGCGCGCCACCGCGAGCACCTCCACTTCCACCCGTGTGCCGGCCGCGAGCCGCGTTCCCAGCACGATAGCGTCGATGCGGTCGCCGTCGCCGCTGACCGTGTCGGGAACGCTGCCGTAGTTGAAGGGGCACGGCAGCGGCGAGAGGAAGTCGACACCTCCGTCGTCGGTGCGCTTGACGACGCTGCCCCTGGGCGAGTCGATCACCACCTCGCAGCGCCGCGGAAGATCCTCCACCGACCCGTGACTACCACCTTATTGGCCGGCGCACAGCCGGGACACGCGCTTCGTCAGTCGATCACTGCAGCACGTGGCATCATTGCTCACAGCCCGAAGGTGCCACCGATCTACGCGGCCGGGTCAGCAGGCTCTAGAGGTGCATTCAGACAGATCCGTGATGTCTCTCGATCACGGCTGTCTCGGGGGCCGCCTCGCGCATGCGCAGGGCAGGGCGCATGCGCAGGGCGTGGAAGAGCGTGGCCGCGAGGGACAGACCCGCAAGGACGATGCACAGCGACGGGATCGGTCCCGGGTCGCGATCGAAGCCTGGCACGGTCTGGACTGCGAGCACGACGCCGAGCGCGCACAGGCCCGCGGAGGCGAGCATCGCGACGAGCACCGACGTCACGGGCTGGGTCTTGCGCTTCAGGTAGGCGCCGAGCTCACGGCGCGAGAAGTTGTCGAGGAACCAACCGGTGTCCTCGTCCACCTCGCGTTGACCCGGCGGCGGCAGCATCTCGCCGGTGATCGGATCGAGCGCCGCCTCACCCGCCGCGTGCTTGGCGATGCCGTCGCGGATGAGCCCGTGGTTTTCCTCGCTGAGCGGGTACCACCACATGATCGAGATGCCGATGGCGTTGAAGCCGGCGGGCACCAGGGCGAAGAGCACCGACAGCGTCATGATCACCTGGGCGCTCTGATTGGGCTCGTTGGGTACGTAGCCGGAGCCGCCCAGGATCGCGAGCGGGATGGCTGCGCCCGGGATCATGGAGAACTTGGGGATGATGCTCCACAGCGAGCTGAACTGGGCCTCGCGCCGCTTGCCGGTCTGCAGCTCGTCGTAGTCGATCACGTCGGCGTGCATGGCGCCGCCGAGCACGTTCCAGACCATCGCCTGCATGCCCACGTAGCACTCGACGAACCACACGTAGGTGGTGTCGCCCTCGCCGGCCATGAACATCATCAGCCCGCCGGTCACGCCGATGAAGCCGTTGAGCAGCCAGACCTTGAGCTTGCCCCAGCGCGCGGCCAGCCGCATCCAGAGCGGCAGGGCGAGCATGCCGCTCAGCAGGTAGGTTCCAATCAAGATGGGCGTCCAGTCGTCGTCCGCCTTGAGCACGTACTGGACGAAGAAAGGCATCAGGCTCGCAGGGATCGCCACCGGGATCGCGGTGATGATGTGCGAGATGAACATGATCAGGAACGGGCGGTTACGCATGGCCCGCCGGACGCCGGGCGCGAACGGGCTCTCGCCCCGGCCCATGAAGTCGCGGCGCTCCCGCAGCTTGTAGAGCAGCCACAGGTTCACCAGGATGTAGCCGATCACGTAGACGCCCGCCTGGATGCCCATCTGCTCGCGCTGGTCGGTCATGCCGGCCCGCTCGAGCACCTGCGGCATCGGGGTCGCCACCATCAAGCCGATGCCGGCGAAGAAGGTGAGCATGCCGTAGAGCTTGACGCGCTCCTGGGTGTCCATCGTGAGCTCGGCGCCCAGCGCTTGGCGCGGCACGTTGGACATGGTCTGGAAGATGAAGCTGCACAGGTAGCAGCTCAAAAACCAGGTCATCGCGCCGGCGGTGGAGAGCTCGGCGCCCGGGGTGAGCATCAGGTAGAAGACCACCGCGTTGCCGAGCACGCCGAGCAGGATCCAGGGCTTGCGACGTCCCCAGCGCGAGCGCGTGTGGTCGCTGATCCAGCCCATCATCGGATCGGTGATCGCGTCGAGCGCGCGCCCGGCGGCGAGCCCCACGGCGTAGAGGCCGGCCGGCAGCAGCACCACGTCGACGTAGAACTTGCCCATGTAGACCGCGACGAGCATCCCCATGGCGGCGCCGAAGAGGCCGGGCAGGGCGAACGCCAGGTGCTGCGAGAGATGCAATCGCTCGTCTCGCGCTTCCACCGAGGCGGGTGCGTCTGTCGCGCTACCCGTCACGCGCTCGTCGCCATCTGACATCCAACCATCCTCTCGAGACCGACCCGGCGGCACCTTAGCACTCCTTGGTCAGCCCATGTGCGGATGATCGCGCAGGACCCGGGTTTCGTGGTGTTCGGGAGCGACGAAGGAAGGGTAGCCCCCTTTCGAGGAGCTCGCGAGCCTGACGGAACGCGGGAACAAGCGAGGGCCGGACATGGGCTGACCAAGGAGTGCTAACACGGGCCCCTTGCCCTGTGTGCGAGCTTCTGCTCTACAACACGGCATGGATCCCAAAGGAAGAGCCGCCATCGTGACCGGCAGCGGCACCGGCGTCGGGCGCGAGACCGCCCTGGGCCTGGCGCGGCTGGGTTGCGACGTGCTCATCAACTACAGCCGCTCCAAGGACGAGGCCGAGGCGACCGCCGCCGAGGTCGAGGCCCTCGGGGTCAGGACGCTCGCCTTCAAGGCCGACGTCAGTCGCGACGCGGACTGCCGGGCGATGGTCGAGGCCGCGACGGCCGCCTTTGGCCGGCTCGACGTGCTGGTCAACAACGCCGGCACCACCAGCTTCATCAACCACGCGGACCTGGACGCGGTGGGCGACGAGGACTGGAGCCGCATCATGGACGTGAACCTCAAGGGCCCGTTCCAGATGTGCCGCGCGGCCAAGGCGGCGCTCGTCGGTGACGGCGGCGGCTGCATCGTCAACGTCTCGTCGGTGGCCGGCATCCGCGCGATGGGCAGCTCGATCCCGTACTGCGCCAGCAAGGCGGCCCTCAACAACATGACGGTGGCGCTCGCCCGGGTGCTGGCGCCCGAGATCCGCGTCAACGCCGTGGCGCCCGGATTCATCACCGGCCGCTGGCTCAAGGCCGGCCTGGGCGAGGCCTACGACTACGCCAAGGGCGCCCAGGAAAAGCGCGCCCCGCTCGGCAAGGTCTGCGACCCGAGCGACGTGGCGGCCGCCATCCTGTCGCTGATCACCGGCAGCGATCTGGTGACCGCCCAGGTCCTGCCCGTCGAGGGCGGTGTCCTGATCGCGCTCTAGCTCCCTTGCCCTTCCCCCTGCCCGGTACCCGGCAGAAAGGGTGCGCCCCCCCCATCTCCACCGGCGCGGCGGGCAGCCGCGCGGCGCGCCTTGCAAAGGGGTCGGTGGCGCGCGGGTGGCGATGGGAGGGGCTGTGCTGGGGGTCAGATGTGCTTTGGGATGTCCAGAGAGGAGAGTGGATGTCGTGTCGCTTCTGTCATCCCAACACCAGGGCGACCGGCGCTATTCCTCGCCTTCGGGACTTTCTCGCGCCGCAGCCGCTACGCGCCGCAAGCGTCGAGTACTTCTCGGTAGAGCCTGCGCTCGGCGCCCGTGATGAGGCTCGAGTTGTGCCACAGCAGCGTCATTTCGCCGCCGACGCGCCGGCAGGCCACGGCCAGCGCGCGCACCTTCTCGACGATCGGCCCAGGCCCGAGGGCCATGTAGCCGCGCAGGGTCTGGTCCATCGCGATGAGCGGTCGCTCGGTCAGTGACAGCGGGCTGCGCGTCCTCAGGTTGAAGACGCGGTGCTCAAAGCATGTGCCGCTGCGGAAGCCCACCCGGTCGTGGAAGCCGAGGCTCGAGTCGTAGTCCAGGGAGGCGTCCGCCCAGCCCTGCCAGGTCGCGGGGTTGCTCCACCGCAGGTAGTGCTGGCGGCCACCCCAGCGGGGCTGCTCGATGCCGAGCCGCTCGACGCAGCGCGAGAGGGCGCGCCGCTCGCTCGCGAGCCGTGCCGGGTCCTCGTAGGTGTCGTAGCTGGGGTGTAGGCCGAGCTCGTGGCCGCGCGCGTGCATCTCGGCCATCAGCCGCCGGATGAAGCGGTCGTCGAGCCCGTAGTCGGCGTCGAGGGGATCGGGAGAGCGGCGGGCCATGAAGTAGAAGGCGCTCTGGAGCGAGCGGCGCTCCGACTCGTCCATCATCCAGGCGAAGGTGTTGTTGGGCTCGAGCCTCGACACGTGCCCCAGGGGCTGCGGGTAGCCGACCCCGCGCTTCAGCGCGAGCACGAGGTCGCCCTGCTCGAGCGCGTCGCGCTTGGCAAGGCGGAGCGTTTCCCGATACCCCACGCGACGCTGGTACGGCATGTCGACGTCGTGGGAGAGCCGCAGGCGATAGCTGCGCGGCTTCCGTCGCAGGGAAGGCCACAGACGCTGCATCAGGGCCCAGAGCAGCTCCACGTACTCGTCCACCAGCGGTCGGTCGAGGAAGGAAGCGCGCTTGGCGATGCTCGAGGACGCCGGAAAGCGGTCGCGCTCGTCGCGCGCATCCGCACCCGCGGCGGCCTCTTCGTAGCGCGTGAGCATGAAGAAGATGCTGCCGAAGAGATCGATGCCGACCTCAATGCGCTCGCCGGCGTGCTTCAGGTAGCGCCCGTCCTCGAGCGACGTGCCGTAGAGCACCGGCACGGGTGCCTCGACGCGTCCTGTCAGCTCGGACACCTCTTCCGGGTTCCAGCGCGGCAGCGGCTCGGTCGGCAGCGAGTTGGGCTCGAGCCACCGATCGTCGCCGTGGGTGAACAGTCCGTCGGCGATCGTGAGCTCGCGGCCATCCAGGCTCAGTCGTGTCGTCGTCGTCGGCGCGGTCTCGACCTGAACCTCCAGGCCGAGCATGTCGTGCAGCACCACCTCGGCGACGTAGCGCCGCGCGGCGGAGTGGGAAGTGGGCGTCTGAACCCGCAGCACCGCCTGGAGTATACGCAGGTGCCCACCATGGCGGCGAGTCCCGGCAGGCGCCGCGCCGGTTCGTAGCCACGCACTGCCCCGCCGGGGTATCCTGGGTGCCTACCGTGATGGGTAACCGGGGCGCCGGCAACAGCGAGGTCGACGACGTACGCAGGGCCGACCTCACGGACGTGCTCGCGGGCAACCTCTGCGTCGCGTGCGGTGCCTGCACCGCCGCCGATTCCACGATCCAGCTACGCCTGCATCCGGACAAGCTGATGTACGAGCCGGACGGCGTCGGAGGCGCCGACGCCGCGGCCGTGTGTCCGTCGGTCGAGGTGGACTACGCCGCCCTGCAAGCGCAGCTCTTCCCCAACGCCGAGATGACCCCCTTCGGGGTCGTCGAGTCGATCATGCTCGCCCAGAGCACCAACCGCGCACGCAACCTGCGCGCCAGCTCCGGCGGCCTGATCAAGGAGTTGCTGCTCGAGCTGCTCGCGATCCCCGAGGTGGACGGGGTCATCGCCCTGACCCACCTGGAGGGGCTTCGCTTCGAGCCGGAGCTGGTGCGGCAGGCCGAGGGCATCGACCGATTGCCGGGCTCCATCTACCACTCGATCTCCTTCGAGCGTGCGCTGCGGCTGCTCGAGGACAACGACGGCCGCTTCGTGTTGGTCGCGATCCCGTGTCAGCTCGAGGGCATCTACAACTACGTCACCAAGCGCCGGCCCGAGCTGCTGGAGCGCATCTACACCACCGTCGGCCTGATCTGCGGCTGGACCTACACCCACCACGCGTTGCGCGCGATCTGCAGCTACGCCGGCGTGGACTTCGACCAGCTGACCGGCGTCTCCTACCGCGGCGAAGGCCCGGTCGGTCCCCTGCGGCTCAGCCTCGCGGACGGCACGCAGCACGACATCCAGCGGCGGAACAACCCGGACTACGCGACGGCCTTCGACCGCTCCTACAACCTGCCCCGGTGCCACCTGTGCGTGAACCACCTCAACGTGCTCGCCGAGTTCGTGGTCGGCGACGCGTGGCTGAAGCGCGTGGCCGGGACCGAGACCGGGGTCAGCATCCTGATGGCCAGGACCGCGCGCGCCCATCGGGTCTTCGAGTCGATGGCGGCCGACGGGCGCATCCGGCTCGCACCCTCGGGCGAGGAGGACATCGTCGAGTCCCAGTCGCGCAACTTCGCATACGGCGACTCGGCCTATGACTACGCGCGCTACCTCACTCGCACCGGCGCCCGTCCGCCGCTGCTGCGCGGCCCCGGGATGGCGCAGGTGCGCGCCGGGGCGCTCGAGGACCCGGCCGGATTCCACCGCCAGCTGTGGACCAAGATCGCGATGCAGCAGCGGGGCGACTACCGGCTGCTCCAGCTGC
The DNA here is from genome assembly GCA_028817855.1 of Myxococcales bacterium. Lineage (GTDB taxonomy): Bacteria > Myxococcota_A > Polyangia > Polyangiales > JAFGIB01 > JAOUOP01. The sequence continues at coordinate 11,311 of JAPPOT010000863.1, read as the reverse complement.
GCAAGACGATCGAGCGCATGGGCGGCCGGCGCGCCCTGCGACCCGACCGCCTGGCGCGACGGCTGCTCGGCAAGGCCCTGGCCCTGCGTTCCCGGCCCGCAGTCGAGCCCCCGCCACCCCCGGTCGAGCCCTTCGAGTAGGCGGAGCGCATGCGCATCTTCGTCACCGGTCTGTGCTTGCAGGGCAACAAGGGCGGCCCCGCGCTCGCCCTGTCGCTCATGTCCGCCCTCGAGCCGCACCTGCCCGGCTCGGAGTACGTCTTCTCGGTGCCCCTGGGCGGTGCCTTCTTTCGCGAGCAGCGCTGGGGGCGGCGCTACGGCGTCGAGGTGGTCGAGGACTTTCAGCCCGCCGACGTGCTCGACCCCCGCGCGGTTGCGCGCATCGAGCGTCCGATGCGCGCCTCGCGCTGGATGTCGGCGCTCGCGTCCAGCGATCTGCTGCTCGAGATGAGCGCGATCAGCTACGTGGGCCCGCCCTCCGCCACGCGCTCGGCCCTCGTGACCCCACGCCCGCGCTACTGCGCCGTGGCGCGGGCCATGGGCAAGCCCTTCCTGCCCTGGACCCAGAGCTACGGGCCGTTCTCGGACCGGACCGTGCGACTGCTGGCGCGTGCCGATCTCGGGCGCGTCCCCGTCGTCTTCTGCCGCGGTGAGGAGACCCGGGCCGAGGTCCAGGCACTGCTTCCCGGCAAGCCCACCGAGGTCTATCCCGACGTGGCCGTCACGCTGCCGTTCGATCGCGAGGCGGGGCGCGACTACATCGACACCCACCACCCCGCGTTGCGGGCGCGGCGGCTCGTCACGATCTCGGCGAGCGCCGTGGTGGAGGGGCACGAGGCCGGGCGAGACGGCGTCGTCCAGAGCGCGGTCGTGGCCGATCTGGCGGTCGAGCTCGTGGGGCGCGGCTACGGGGTGCTGCTGGTGCCGCACACCTACCGCCCCGACGATCCGGAGCCCCGCCGTTGCGACCACGCGCTCTCGCGTGAGATCATGGCCGCGGTTCCAGCGGAGCTACCGATCGGCATGGTCATGCCCGACCTCTGTCCCACCGAGCTCAAGGGCATCATCTCCTGCGCCCACATCCACGTCGGCGGCCGCTATCACAGCATCGTGGCCTCCCTGTCCTCGGGTGTCCCGTGCATCTCCCTGTCCTGGCACCACAAGTACCGCGACATCATGTCGATGTACGGGGTCGGCCAGTATGTCGCGGAGAACGTCGAGGGCTTCTCGGCGGGCGGGCTGCGGCGGCTCTTCGACCAGGTCGAGGGCGAGCACGAGACGCTCCAGCGCCGCATCGTCGAGGCGCAGCCCCGCATGGCGGCGGAGGTGGATCGCAACGCGGCTCGCTTTGCCGAGCTGGTGCGGTGACGCCATGCCCTGTCGCATCTGCGGGCAAGAGGCTGCCACCGAGCTCGGTCGAATCGTGCCGTACCGCGACTACGCGTGTGCGGTCTACGACTGCGCCGCCTGCGGTTGCCGATTCACCGAGCACTCTTCGGACGTCTACGAGCGGCTGCACGGCCAGAGCGCCTCGTCCTACGCCCGGCACGATGCGCTCGCCCAGCAGTGCAGCGCGCTCTTCCACGCAGGCGATGCCGAGGGGTTGCGCCGCCTGCTGCTGCCTTCGGTGACGCGCGAGCTGGTGATGAACGCCCTCGAGTGCCTCGAGCCCGGCGCCGGGGTGCTCGAGGTCGGCTGTTCCAAGGGCGCGCTGGCCTCCTATTTCCTGGCGCTCGGCCACGACGTGCTCGGCGTGGACGTCTCCGAGAGCGCGATCGCGCGAGCCCGCGAGCTCTTCGGTGACCACTTCGAGCTGCCCGGCGGGCCCCGGGAGGCTGGGCCCTTCGACGCCATCTACCACACGGGCACGATCGGCTGCGTGGCCGATCCCGTGGGCATGACGCGCGGGCTGTTGCAGAAGCTGAAGCCCGGCGGCCAGCTGGTATTCAACAGCCCCAACGCGCGCGCTTGCCGTCGCCGGGGTCAGCTCTGGCTCAGCAGCACGGTCCCGCCGGACCTGGTCACGCTCTTCCAGCCGGGCTTCTGGCGCGAGCGCTTCGACGACCTCGCGGAGGCCCACGTCGAGGAGATCCGCCACGAGCCCGCGACGGCCTGGGTCGAGGAGGCGGTGCGCGTGGTCGGTCCGCGCTGGCGCTTGCGAAGCCGCGGACGGGTCGAGGCGGTGGAGGCGCCCACCCGCGACCGGCGGCGCTGGCTGCGCGAGCGGGTGGAGCACCGCCTGCGGCGCCTGCCGCTGCCCACGATCGACGTCCCGACCGACTTCGGCATCCACGTGTGCCTGACGCGACGCGCGGATGGAGGGCAGGGCGACTGATGGCCCAGACGCGCTTCCAGAAGGTGCTGATCCTCTCCTCCAGCGGCGGCCTCGCCACGCTGAGCGGGCTGGTCATCAACATGTTCCTGGCGCGCTACTTCGCCGCCGAGGAGTTCGGCACCTACCGGCAGGCGCTGCTGGTCCAGAACACGGTGATGGTCTTCATCCTGCTGGGCCTGCCCCAGGCGCTCTACTACTACGTTCCGCGCGGCGAGCGGCCGATCCGGCAGCTGATCAGCGAGAACGTGCTGCTGTTGGCGCTCGCCGGCCTGGCCTTCCCGGCCTTTCTCCTGGCGGGCGGCTTCGATTGGCTGGTCCACGACTGGGCCGACAACCCCGCGCTCGGGATGCCGCTGCTCTGGCTGGCCGCGCTTCCCCTCTTCGCCGCACCGGTGCGGGCGCTGACCCCGTGCCTCATGTCCCTCGACCGCGCCAGCACGGTGGGCGCCTTCAACCTGGGCCTGCGCGTCGCGTCGGTGGCCATGGCGCTGGCTGCCGTGCTGTGGCTCGGGACGGTGACCGCTGCCGTCGGCGCGCTGGTGGTGGCCGCCGCCCTGGGGCTGCCGGTCGGGCTGTGGTTGATGTACCGCGCCGCCCCGCCCGGCCCGTGGATGCCGACGCGGGCGGGGGTGCGCCAGCAGCTCGGCTTCGGGATTCCGCTCGGCGTGGAGCTGATGCTCGGCACGCTGCAGGTCTACGCCGGCAACTACGCCGTCGCCCAGCTGCACGGGCCGGCGGCCTTCGCGCTCTACGCCAACGGCGCCGTCCAGATCCCGTTCATCGGGCTCATCACGGGCTCGATCCTGAGCGTGATCCTGCCCGAGCTCACGACCCACCTGAAGAACGAGCGGCCGGACCAGGCGCTCGCCCTGTGGCGCACCGCGATGACCAAGAGCGCCATGTTCCTGGTGCCGATCATGTTCTACCTGCTCGTGCTGGCGGAGGACACGATGACGGTCGTGTGGTCGGAGCGCTACGTGGAGAGCGCGCTGATCTTTCAGGTCTTCCTGCTGATGCTGCCGATCCGTGGAGCCTCCTTCGGGAGCCTGTACATCGCCGGGGATCGGCGCGGGCTGATCCTCATCAAGACCTTCGCGAGTCTGGTCGTCACGCTCGCGCTGGTGATTCCGCTCGCGGTCCACTACGGCCCCGTGGGCGCCGCGGCCGGCACCGTGATCACGATCTACGTCTTCACGGTGCCGCTCAACGCGGTCCTGCTGGGCCGCATCCTCGGCGTCAGCGCGCTGTCCATCCTGCCCCTGCGCGAGCTCCTTCGAATCATGCTGCCCGCCGGACTCGCCGCCCTGCCGCTCGTCGGCTTCATGACGGTGGTGGAGCGTCACGGTCCCGACCTGCTCGCCGGCGACGGGCTCGGTCCGGTGCTGCGACTCGGGCTCGGGGCGGCCATCTACGGCGCCGGGCTCTTCGTGGGCTACCGCGTCGCTGGCATCCGCGATCCGGAGGACCGGGTGCGGGGTCTGTTGAGCAGCGTGCTCGCGCGGCTCAGGCCGGGCTGAGGCCGCGCGCCGCGAGCTCGCTCGCGATCACCTCGTCCAGCGCCTCCGCGAGCCCGACGACCGGCTCGTAGCCGAGGTCCGCGCGGATCGCCTCGATCGAGGCCTCGCTGTCGCGCAGGTCGCCGGGGCGGAAGTCTGCGTGCTCCGCCGCGAGGTCGGCGCAGTCCACGCCGCGCCGCGCGCAGCCGTCGCGCAGGATCCGGTAGAGGTCGTTGAGCGACGTCCGGCCGCCCAGCGCCACGTTGTAGACCGGCCGTGGGGAAGCCTCGCCGCGCGTGGCAGCCAGCAGGTTGGCCTGCACCACGTTGGCGACCGGGCAGAAGTCGCGCGTCGTCTCGCCGTCGCCGTAGATCACCGGGCGTCCGCCGTCCGCGAGGATCGCCAGCCACTTGGGCACGACCGCCGCGTAGGGCCCCTCCGGGTCCTGCCGCGACCCGACCACGTTGAAGTAGCGCAGCCCGGTTGCCTGCAGGCCGTGGGAGCGGCCGTAGACCTGTGCGTAGATCTCGTCGATGCGCTTGGAGGCGGCATAGGGCGACAGCGGCGCACCGATGAGCTCTTCGGCCTGGGGCAGCTGTCGGGCGTCGCCGTAGACCGAGGAGGAGGAGGCGTAGACGACGCGCAGCTCGCGCTCCGCGGCCGCCAAGAAGACGTGGACGCTGCCCGTCACGTTGGCGCCGTGGGTGTCGAGCGGGCGTTCGATCGAGCGCGGCACGGAGCCGAGGGCGGCCTGGTGCAGGACCACGTCCGCGCTTTCGGCCGCGTCGCGGCAGGTCGCGAGGTCACAGATGTCACCCTCGACGAAGCGAAAGCCGGACCAGGCGTCCGCGCCGACGGCCGCGCGCACGGCCTCCAGGTTGGCGCGCTTGCCGGTGACCAGGCTGTCGAGACCGCACACCCGCTGGCCGAGCGAGAGCAGCTCATGCAGCAGGTGCGATCCGATGAAGCCGGCGACGCCTGTCACCAGCCAGCTGCGCGGCGACGCCCGCAGCTCCCCGCGGCAGCGCTCGTAGGCCTCGCCCATCACAGCCTCCAATAGTGCAGCTTGTCGGGGCAGCGGGCGGGGTCGATCGCGCCCTTCACGTCGATCAGCACGGCGGCAGGCCACTGGCCTGCGAGGCGCAGGGCGGTCGACGCGAGGCCGTCGTGGGGCACCGCAAAGACGATCGCGTGGTAGCTGTCGAGCGCCTCCAGCGCGGTCAGCTCGATCCCGTGCTCCTCGTGCACCTGCGCGGCGTCGGCGCGCGGGTCCGCGACCGTCACGTGCGCGCCGTAGTCTTGGAGCTCACGCACGATCGAGACCACGCCGGAGTTGCGGATGTCGGGCACGTTCTCCTTGAAGGTGATGCCGAGCACCAGGATGCGCGCCTCGATGATGTTCACGCCGGCGCGCACCAGCAGCTTGATCGCCTTGTCGGCGACGTGCTTGCCCATGCCGTCGTTGATGCGTCGCCCCGCCAGGATCACCTGCGGATGGACGCCGATCTGCTCGGCCCGGGCCGTGAGGTAGTAGGGATCGACGCCGATGCAGTGCCCGCCGACGAGGCCCGGCGTGAAGCGCAGGAAGTTCCACTTGGTGGCGGCGGCGTCGAGCACGGCGTGGGTGTCGATGTCGAGCTGATCGAAGATGATCGCCAGCTCGTTCATCAGCGCGATGTTGAGGTCGCGCTGGGTGTTCTCGATCACCTTGGCGGCCTCGGCGGTCCGGATGTCGGGAGCGCGGTGCACGTCGGCCGTCAGGATGGCGCCGTAGACCCCGGCGATCTGCTCGAGCGCTTCATCGTCCTGACCGGCGACCACCTTGGTGATGCGCTCGAGCGTGTGCTCGCGGTCACCCGGGTTGATCCGCTCCGGGGAGTAGCCGAGCTTGAAGTCCACGCCGCTGCGCAGCCCGGACGCCCGCTCCAGGATCGGTCCACAGATCTCCTCGGTCACGCCGGGATAGACGGTGGACTCGTAGACCACGATGGCGCCCTTCGAGAGCTGACCGCCCACCGTCTCGCTGGCGGCCTGCAGCGCGCGCAGGTCGGGGCGGTTGTCGGCGTCGATCGGGGTGGGCACGGTCACGATGAAGAAGTCGACGCCGGCCAGCTCCTCGGCGTCGCCGCTCACCGTCAGACCGCAGGCGGCCAGGCGCTCCGCGCTGATCTCGTCGGTGGCGTCGTGCCCCCCACGCAGCGCGGTCACGCGCTCGGCGTCGATGTCGAAGCCGACCGTGCCCTCGAAACGCTCCGCGAAGGCGACCGCGACCGGGAGCCCGACGTACCCGAGGCCGACCACGCCGATCTTGCGCTGTTGTGCCTGCGCCATTGCGGTCCTCCGATCCTAGCACCGGACTCGGTCCCACAGGCAATTCCAGCTCCGCGGTAGGCGCCAGTCGGGCAATGGTGTGACGCGGGGCTTTCGCGCTAGAATTCCGGTGTCCGTGTCCGACGCCTTTCGCGACTTCGCCTATCTGCTGGGCCCCTACCGACGCCGGGCCACGCTGGTGATGTTGTTTCTTCTCGGCGCGTCGCTGCTGGACCTGTGCGGCATCGGTCTGGTCTGGCCGTACATCGTGGTGCTGAGTCAGCCCGAGCTGCTCGATGGCCAGCCCCTGTGGGAGCAGCTCAAGCGCGCCACCGGCGTCGAGTCGAATCGCAGTGCGAGCGTGATGCTAGGCGGCCTGATCGTGCTGATCTTCTACGCCAAGGGCTACGCCCACTTTCGGATGCATCGCTACATCCTCAACTTCGGCGCGGAGCACTACGTGCACATGGTGGAGCGGCTCAGTCGGCTCTATCAGCGCGCGCCCTACGGCTTCTTCATCGGGCGCGCCTCGACCATGCTGGTCCGCCAGCTCTTCAACGCGCAGCTCTTCGCAAACCAGGGGCTGATCCCGGCGCTGCGCATCTGCTCCGAGCTGATCGTCGCGGTTGCGGTCGTGACCTTGCTCGCCTTCGTGAACCCGGCGGCGGTCGCGATCCTCGCCGCGATTCTGGGAGCGCTGCTCTGGGTCTACGATCGCCGCTTCCGAGGACGCTCGCGTGCCCTCGGCGAGGAGCTCGCCCGGGCGCGCACCCAGATGGTGGTGGAGACTCGGCACGTGGCGGGAGCGCTCAAGGAGCTTCGGGTGCTCGGCACCGAGCCCCAGTTCTTCGAGCGCATTCGGGAGACCGCCGACGCGGTCGGGCACACGGCGGCCGAGCAGGTCATGATCCGACAGCTGCCGCGCTACGTGGTGGACTCGGCGATGGTGACCTTCGTCGTGCTGATCGCCAGCATCGCGACCCTCACGCCGGGCGGCACCGAGACGATCGTCGCGACCCTCGGGGTCTTCGGTGCGGCCGCTGCGCGGCTGATCCCATCGATCAACCAGCTGGCGGTGAACGTCAGCGACATCCGCTTCTCACGCGAGCCGAGCGCGGCGCTGCGGGAGGAGATCGTGACCCTCGAGGCGATCGCCGCCGGGCGCAGCGATGGCGATGGCGTTTCCAGCCCGCTGGGGCCGTTCGAGCGGCTCGACCTGCGCGACGTGACCTTCAGCTACGACGGCAGCGAGGTGGAGGCGCTGCGCGGGCTGGACCTGTCGATCGAGGCGGGCGAGTCGGTGGGCATCATCGGCGCCTCGGGGGCCGGCAAGACCACGCTGATCGACGTCCTGCTCGGGCTGCTGTCGCCCAGCGGCGGGACGCTCGAGGTCAACGGTCGATCGGTGGCGGAGAACCTGCGCGCGTGGAACGACCTGGTCGCCTACCTGCCGCAGGACGTGCAGCTGATCGACGGCAGCGTGCGAGACAACGTGGCGCTGGGAGCGCCGCCGTCTCAGATCGACGACGCGCGCGTGTGGCGGGCCCTCGAGCAGGCCAGGTTGCGGGACTACGTCGAGTCCCTGCCCGAAGGGCTCGACACGTCGGTGGGCGAGGGGGGCGAGCGCTTCTCGGGCGGGCAGCGCGCGCGCGTGGCGCTGGCTCGAGCCTTCTTCTTCGAGCGCCAGGTCTTCGTGCTCGACGAGGCCACCGCCAGTCTGGACCACGAGACCGAGGCCGAGATCGTCTCGGAGATCGAGCGCCTCAAGGGCGACAAGACCGTGATCGTGATCGCCCACCGGCTCAGCACAGTGGAGCGCTGCGACACGCTCTATCGCCTGGAGCAGGGCCGCATCGTCGACCGCGGCAGCTACGCCAACGTGGTCGACTCGGCCAACGGCTGACACGCGCTAGCGCGGGGCGAGGAGCTCGTCGTAGAGCGCCAGCAGGGTCCGCTCCTGGGTCTCCCAGCAGAAGTCGTCGATGAAGCGCTCGCGGCCGGAGGGGACGTGCGGCTTCGAGGTCATCTCGACCAATGCCGCGAGCACGTGCTCTCGCGTGAGCGGGCACAGGCGTCCGAGGTCATACTGCGAGACCAGAGGGGTGACGCTCTCTCCGGGGCTGGTCAGGATCGGCACGCCGGCGAAGGCATACTCGAAGAACTTGTTCGGCAGCGCGTGGGCCAGGCTGTCGCTGGTGGCCTCGATCCCGTTGTAGCCGACGTCCGCGCCCCAGAGGGTGTGGATGACGTCCTCGTACGGCACCGCGTCCAGGTGGTGGAGGCGCGCGCGGTCCGCGTTCAGCGCGTCCATCAGGCGCTCCAGCTCCGGGGCGAAGTGGGGCCGCACGGTCCCGAGCAGCGCGACGTGCAGCTGGGGCGGCAGCTGCGGGATCAGGGAGAGCAGCAGCTCGAGGCCACGGCCCGTGGTGATCGCGCCGGCGAAGACGACGACCCGGGCATCGGGTCCCAGCCCGAGGCGCTCGCGCAGTGGCGGGCCAGGGCGCACGTGGGCGCGCGGGTGGGAGTTCACGAGCACCAGCGGCCGCTCGATCCGGTGCTCGCGGGCGAGGGTGTCGGCGATCGAGGGGCAGACCGTGATGACCCGGGCGGCGCGGCCGATCACGAGACGCTCGCTGGCCGCATGCAGGCGCAGGCGTAGGGGCGACCACAGCGGGCGATGCACCCCGCGTTCAAGCTCGTGGGCGTCGTACACCACCGGCACGCCGGCCAGGCTCGCCGCGTGGGCGATGAAGCGGAACGCCGCCAGGTCGTGGGCGTGGATCAGCGCGGGCTCGAGGGCGAGCACCGATCGCATCAGTGCGAGCATGCGCAGCGACCAGAAAGCACGGGTGCCGCGAGCCTCGTGGGGCACGAGCGGCGCGAGCGGGTGCTCCATCGGGACGCGCAGCAGCAGGCGCTCGATTCCGTCGAGCGGTGGAGCCGGGACCAGCCCGGCCCGGCCGCTCTCTGCCGTGAAGCCGATGTAGCGCACCAGATGGCCAGCATCCCGGAGGCTGCGGGCGGTGCGTCGCACCCTCGCGTCCTCCTCCACGCCGTTCATGACGAGCTGAATGATGGGGCGACGCGCCAAGGCGGCCATGATGCCACCGCGGGGCGCGCGGCTCGCAGGGCAGGGGCACGGTGGAAGAACCCGTATCTACCCCAATCCGGGGATACCCACCCGTTCAGCGGGCGACTAGAGATTCAGGAGTGGCCTGATCGCGAGAGGTGGCGTGGTCGGGGCGCAGGGGAACGTGAGGTGTTGGGCATGGGACAGGGCCTTGGAGGAGGCTCTCGGGTGTGGCTGATCGCGGCGCTGGCCCTCGGGTCGGCGTGCGATGCTGTGGACGAGTCGCTGCTGATGGGGCGCGGCGAGGACGGGGTGATGGCCGGCCCGCGCGATGCGTCGGCGCCGCCGCAGCCCAAAGCCGACTGCGCGCTGGACTTCGACCCGGACGCTGCGGAGCTGTGCAACGACCTCGACGACGACTGCGACGGCGAGGTGGACGAGGGTGCAGCCGCCTCGTGCGAGCTCGACCGCGCGGTCGCAGCCTGTCTGCCGGGCGGTCAGTGTGCCGTGGCCGAGTGCGAGGACGGCTTCATCGACTGCAACGGCGAGGCGGCGGATGGCTGCGAGATCGCAGATGCGGACGCGCCCTGCGGCTGCAACCAGACCTGTCCCAGCAGTGTCGATGCGGGCGTCGGACCGGGCACGGGCGACGGGGAGGTGGACGGCGACGAGGTGGATGGCGACGAGAGCTCGCCGCAGGACGCCGGCGTGCCGGACCCAGTCGATGCGGGCGAGCCGCCCCCGCCTGAGTGCGAGCCCAGCGAGGAGGGCTGCAGCGGCGATGACGAGGACTGCGACGGCGAGGTCGACGAGGGCGGCGTGTGCGAGCTGCAGGCGTGCATCGATGGTGCCTACACCCGCCGCGGTCCCGACTGCGACGCATGTGCTTGCGCGAGCTGCCGTCCTGAGATGGATCGCTGCCAGCTCTCGGGCGACGCGAATACCGCGACGCTCTGCCAGGATCTGGTGACCTGCTACGCCGAGCACCCGTGCGTCGACTGCTACAGCAGCGGCGACTGCACCGCCGAGGTCCACCTGGCGTCCGGTGCGACCGACCCGATGGACTCCTCGCTCGCGAGCGCCAACTGCGCCGTCGAGGCCGAGTTCCCGTGCGCCCACGCCACGGTCTACCGCGCCTGCCTCGACCAGTTCTGCGCGGCCGAGTGCCCGCAGTGACCTCTGCATGCTACAACGCGCGCCTACGCGCCCGTAGCTCAGCTGGATAGAGCGCCGGCCTTCTAAGCCGGATGTCGAAGGTTCGAGTCCTTCCGGGCGTGCCAACTGGGATCTCGCGCGGGGAGGGAATCGTCGAGGTTCGCCCAGGAGCGGCTTGCGTCCTCGGGCCAATCCTCGACGTAGCGCTGCTACGCCTCCGGTGTGGCCCTGCGGGCGCGCTCGCTCCTGAACGAACCTCGACGATTCGAGTTGCGGATAGCGGGTGGGTGCCGCGAGTGGACGGTGCCACGAGGCGACTGCGGTTCGGGGGGCAGTCGGGAATCACCGTCTGATCGAGGTGCTAGGGGGGGTCGGCAGCTGGCTCGATGCCTTCGTTTGTCGCGGGTGCCGGTGGTGCAGGCGCTGCCTGGGTCGGCACGGTGGGTGTCGCTGGCGCCGCTGCTGGCTGTGGCGCTTGTGGGGTCGGGGCTTGTACTGGTGCGGGTGCGATGGCCGGCGGGGGAGGAGCTTCCGTGAGCGGCGCAGAGGGTGCTGCCAGCTCCCGGGCGCTGCCGTCGCTGTTCTGGACTCCTGGACCCCTGCGTTGTGCTTCGCGGGCCACGTGCCCGGGGTCGACCAGACTCGCGACTAGGTCATCGACCAGGGAGCCGTATGCCTGGAAGTGAGCTCGATAGAGGTTGGGCGTATCGGCCTCATCGAAGCGCATGGCCCCGCGGGAGAACGCCCCCGCAACCTGGCGACCGTGGCGGTCGAGAACCACGGCCTCCAGGTGCAGGTAACGATCGCCGTGCCCGTACTTGATGCCATGCACGACCATCGTTGCGGTCACAACGACCAATAGATCTGCCTTCAGCGCCGCCGCGACCTTGGCCAGCATCGCCGGATCGTGATTCGGTGCCTTTCGAGCCGCGTTCTGAGATGCAAA
>JAPPOT010000535.1 GCA_028817855.1 Myxococcales bacterium | reverse complement strand
CCGCCCGGCGGCGCCTCGCGCCCAACGTCAGCAACGTCAGGGCCAGCGCCCAGCCTCCGTGGGTTGGCGCGCTGCGCCCGACGCTGACGCTACAGCCGGAGTCCTTCTTCTCATCCTCGTCGGCGTCGGGCTCGTCCTCGTCGGCGTCTTCTTCTTCCGTCGCGTTGTCGTCGTCCGGGGTTGCGCCCGCGTCCACGTTCGGCGCGCGGAGGCCGATGCTGGCGCCCGCGTCCTCAACAGGCTCGCGCGCGCCGCTGTCCTGGGGCTCGGCCTCGCCGTCACCGTCGCCCGACGCGTCGCCGTCACCGTCGCCCGCGCTGTCACCATCGCCACTGGCGCCATCACCGGTTGGCTCGGGCTCCGGTTCGGGCTCCGGTTCGGGCTCCGGCTCCGGCACGCAGCCGTTGACCGGATCCTCGGGGCAGGGATCGCAAGGGTCGCCAAGCCCGTCCGAGTCGCTGTCGAGCTGATCCTCGTTGGCGATGCGGATGCAGTTGTCGTCGTCGCTGCAGATGCCGTCGCGGTCGCGGTCGTCATCGAAGAAGCAGGGGTCGCAGGGATCGCCGATCTGGTCGTTGTCCGCGTCTTCCTGGCCCGGGTTGGCACTGCCGTGGCAGGTGGCTTCGCCGTCGCAGACATCCTCCCCGTCCCGGTCGCGATTGGCCGTGTCGTTGGGGCAGATGTCGACGTCGGCGCAGATGCCGTCCCGCTCCCAGTCGTTTAGCTCGTCGTTGGGGCAAGGGTCGCAGGCATCGCCGTAACCGTCGCCGTCGCTGTCGGTCTGGTCAGCGTTGGCTGCACGCGGACAGTTGTCCTCGTTCGCGCACAGGCCGTCCTCGTCGATGTCGTTCTCGCGATCGAATGGGCACGTATCCACGTCCGGGCACAGGCCGTCGCGGTCCTCGTCGTGTCCGTCGACACTCGGGCAGTCGTCGCAGTCGTCGCCCATGCCGTCGTCATCGTCGTCGTCCTGGCCGGCGTTGGGCGTCCACGGGCAGTTGTCGGCCTCGCCGACCACCTCGTCGCCGTCCGGATCGCTCCAGTCGCCCTCGGTCAGGTGCAGCCGCTGGTTGGCGCCGACCGCGGTGCGCGTCTCGACGAGCCCGCTCGGCCAGATCACCTCAAGCTCGTCGATCTGGCTCGCCTCTCCGAGCCCAAGGTGCACGATGTTCTCATCCTGAGAGTGGAGACTGGTGCCGCCCTTGACCTGGCGGATGAGCGTAGTGTCGCCGATAGTTGCGTTGACGCGTACACCGACGGCGTCGCGGTTGCTGGCCACGCCGAGCAGGCTGAGCACGAACCAGTTTCCGCCGACGGTGTCATTTCGGTAGAGGATGATGCCGCCGTCCTCGACCGCCACCGCCAGGTCCAGATCGCCGTCCCGGTCGTAGTCCGCCACTGCGCTGCCGCGGGTTCGGCCGCCCGCGGTCAGCACGTGCTCCTCAAAGCCCGTGCCCTCGTCGTTGCGATAGACGTAGTCGGTGGAGTTGCTCGCGACGAAGAGGTCGTCCCACTGGTCCTGGTCGATGTCGAAGAAGTTCACGCCCCACGCGGTCACCGAGGGATCGACGCCCCATTCGACCGCGACGTTGTCGCTAAAGGTGCCTCCGCCCTCGCCGAGGTGGAGCGGGTTTCCGCGCGGCGGCGCGTCAAAGCTCGTGTTGTAGATGTCGGAGACGTAGAGGTCCCAGTAGCCGTCGTGGTTGATGTCCCCGGTGTCGATGCCCATCGGTGACTGGTTGTCGTTGCCGAAGCCCGGCGAGTCCGGTGTGGCGTAGCGAAAGCTGCTGTCGCCCTGGTTCAGGAAGAGCAGGTCGAGGGCGTTGGGGCCCATGTACATGTTGCTGACGGCGTAGATGTCGGGCAGCGCGTCCTCGTCCAGATGCGCGCCGATCATGGCGAGCGTGGCGGACAGCAGCTCCGGCGTCGCGGTGAGGTCAAGGCCTGCAGCCGCCGTGGTCTCCGTGAAGACGCCCGTCCCATCGTTTCGGAAGAGCGCGTCCTGGTTGGCCGTGTCGGCGATGTTGCTGTGGACGAAGCGCCCGAGGTAGACGTCGAGGAAGCCGTCGAGATCGTAGTCGAGGAACGAAGCGGCGTAGTCGCGCCCCGTGCTGTCGAGGCCCGACTCCGAGCTCTCGTCGACGAACATCGGAAACGTCACGACTCCGCCGTTGTCCGCCAGCTGATTGCGCAGGAAGACGTTCGGCGGCGCGGTGGGCTGATTCGGTCCCGGGATGGAGATCTGGGTCGCGTCCACCTGGATCAGGAGATCCTGGTCACCGTCGTTGTCCACGTCCGCTGCGCGGACCGAGGGGCGCTCGCGCTGCGTCATGTCGGGCAGCAGATGGCCCGCGTGCAAGAAGGTGCCGTCCTGGCGGTTCAGGAAGATCGCGACGTGTCCGTCACCGCCGTTGGACACGACGATGTCCGGCCATCCGTCGCTGTTGATGTCCGCCCAGCAGATGCCAAAGGCGTGGCCGCTGACCGAGTCGAAGTAGTGGTTGCCGAGCCCGATGCTGTCGCGAAGGGACGTCAGGTCGAATGGTTGCTGGGCTTGCGTCCGGCTCGTCGAGAGCGGCGAGGCGAGCGCGAGAGCAAGTACGCCAGCGCGAAGGTAAGTCAGTTGCATACGTTCCAGGACATGTGAGGCAGCAAAGGAGGAAGATCGGGCCTCTAGGCTAGGCGGGCGCGTGCTTCGCCACAAGGCGCGCGTCTGCGCACGGCGACACATAGCCCGTACGCGGCGCTGACGTGATCGTTTCGCGACCGAGAGGGGTCAGACCCGGATCGCTTCCCACGCGCACTGCTCGGCGAGGCTGAGGTCCTCGTCCGAGACCGCCAACCCGCCCTGGGCCTCCCACTTCACGCGCATCACGCCCTGCAGGATGCCGAGCACGATGCCCACAAGCAGCAGTGGGGGAGCTTCCTTCAGGGCGTGGTGTTCCTGCGCGTACTCGATCATCCGCAGGCCGGTGTCGCGCCCCTGCCGGCCGACCTTGCGGCTGGATCGGTCCAGGTAATCGTGGGAGTGGAACTCGAGGAAGGCGAAGGCCTCCGGGTTCTTCGTTGCCCACTCCACCATGCGCGCCCAGAAGGCGTGGAACTGTTCGCGCGGCGAGCCGGATGTTGGGAAGTCCTCGCCCACGTGGGACGCGAGTGAGCGCTTGAGTTCACGGTAGAGCTCGTTGACCAGCGTCTCCTTGCTCTCGAAGTAGCGATAGATGGTGCCGGCGCCCACCTGCGCGCGCTCGGCGATCAGCGGCACCGCAGTGCCGTGGAAGCCACGTTCCACGAACAGCGACAGGGCCGCCTCGAGGATCGCCTCACGCTTGTCCGCCTCGCCCATCGAGCTGGCTTCAGGCGTTGCCTGGGCGACGCCGCGCCCGCTTCGACAGCCCCGCCGGCCGCGCCGTGGGGTTGAGGCCGTTGACGTTGGTGCCGGGCGGCACCAGCTTGTCGATGCGGTCCATGACTTCCTTGTCGAGCCGCAGATCGGCGCCCGCCAGCAGATCCTCCAGCTGCTTCATCGTGCGCGGCCCGATGATCGCCGAGGTGACGCCGGGGTGCTCCAGTACGAAGGCGACCGCCATGTGCGTCATCGAGATGCCGGCCTCGTCGGCGATCGCCTTGAGCCCATTTGCCAGGCGCAACTTGGTCTGGATCAGCTCGCGCTCCGGATCGAAGCCACCGCGCCGCGCCTCGGCCATCACCACGCGTCCACCCGCGTCGAAGTCCTCCGGCTTGAGGTAGCGCCCGGTGAGCCACCCGCCGTCGAGCGGGCTCCACACGATCGCACCCTGCCGGTAGCGCATGCAGGTCGGCAGCACGAAGCGCTCGATCTCGCGCGAGAAGATCGAGTACCACGGTTGCTCGCAGCGGAAGCGCGACAGCCCGCGCTTGTCCGCGGTCCAGTGGGACTCAACGATGCGGTCCGGCGGGAACATGGAAGAGACGAAGGCGCGGATCTTGCCCTGTCGTTGCAGGTCGGTCAGCGCGGACATCGTCTCCTCGAGCTCGGTGTTCTCGTCGAAGCGATGGATCTGGTAGAGGTCGATGTAGTCGGTGCCGAGCCGTTTCAGGCTGGCCTCCACCTCCTTGACGATCCAGCGCCGCGAGCCGCCCATCTGGTTCGCGTCCTGGCCCATCGGTGCGTAGAACTTGGTCGCGAGCACGACCTGGTCGCGCTTGTCCTCGAGGGCCTTGCCCACGATCGTCTCCGACTCGCCGGCTGAGTAGACGTCGGCGGTGTCGATGAAGTTGATGCCGGCGTCGAGTGCCCGGTGGATGATGCGTACGCAGTCCTCGTGATCGCGATTGCCCATCGCGCCGAACATCATCGCGCCCAGGCAGTGGCGGCTGACGCTGATGCCGGTGCCTCCCAGATAGCTTCGTTCCATCGCATGCCTCCTTCGGAACGAATATTCATTCCGCCTGACACCTGTCAAGCGGTCATGGAATTACAAGGCTTTTTCACCTTTCCGCACATCGCCCCATCTACCCGCGGCCACCGCTCGCCGCTAAGGTGATGATCCGGGAGAGAAGCTTGGGTCACGGCCGCGCGCAGCTGTTCGACGTGCACGTCACCGAGTTCGGTGCCGATCGCGCGAGCTTGCAGGAGGTGCTGCGCGTTGACGAGGGCGAGCTCGAGCGCTTCATGCGCGCGACGCCGACCAACGTGCGCGAGGCCCTGCCGGAGCTCGAGGCGCGCGAGCTGGTGGAGCGCCTACGCTCGCTCGGTGCCCGCGTCGCGCTGCTGCCCTCGACGGCCGACACTGCGAGCC
>JAPPOT010000498.1 GCA_028817855.1 Myxococcales bacterium | reverse complement strand
GCCCAACGCGCCGCCCTCCGAGCCGGCCCCCGACCCCGTGCCGACGAGAGCTCCGGCCAAAGCGCAAGCGCACGCCGGCCAAGCCCAAGGGGCCGGAGGCCGCCAGCCCCACGCGCGCCTTCCACGAGCACCAGGCGCGGATCCAGGGCTGCTTCGCCACGCACGTGGCGGAGGGCGAGCCGGCCCCGAGGATGCAGGTCGACTTCGCGATCGGTCCCAGTGGTCAGGTCAAGAGGGCCGCCGTGACCCCGGCTGGGGTCGCCGGGACGCCACTGGGCGGCTGTATCGCGAAGATCGCCCGCGGCACGCGCTTTCCCGGGCAGGGCGAGCAGCTTTCCTTCACCATCCAGGTCACCACCCGTCGCGTCGCCGCCCCGTAGCTGCTAAGAGGCGGGCCATGAAGGTCACCGAAACGAGCCTGCCCGGCGTGAAGTTGGTCGAGCCCGACGTCTTCGGCGATGCCCGCGGCTTCTTCTTCGAGAGCTACCACGCGCCGCGCTACGCCGAGTACGGCATCGACGAGCCCTTCGTCCAGGACAACTTCTCGCGCTCGCGCGCCGCCATCCTGCGTGGGCTGCACCTGCAGAACCCGCACATGCAGGGCAAGCTGATCACCGCGCTGGAGGGCGAGGTCTTCGACGTCGCGGTCGATGTGCGCGTCGGTTCGCCCAGCTTCGGCAAGTGGGTGGGCGAGCGCCTCTCGGCCGACAACCGCCGCCAGCTCTGGGTGCCGGCCGGCTTCGCCCACGGCTTCTACGTGCTCAGCGAGCACGCGCTCGTCCACTACAAGTGCACCGCGGTCTACTACCCCGAAGGCGAGCTCTCGCTGCCCTGGAACGATCCCGATATCGGCATCGAGTGGCCGCTGACCGCGGGCGATCCGGTGCTCAGCGCCAAGGACCGCGACGCCCTGCCGCTGGCCCAGGTCCGCGATCGCCTCCCGAAGTATTGAAGTCAGCCCGGGCAAGGCCGCCGTGTGGCCTCGCTCAGATCCGTGTGATGCGGAAAGCGCCGCAGCCCCGCGGCCTGGGCCGCGATCTGCGGCAGGTACTGCGGGTTGAGCACCAGGTAGCGCCGCCACAGCCGCCCCGGCTCGCGCGTCAGCCGGAACAGCCACTCGAGGCCGCGGTCCTGCATCCACGGCGGCGCCTGTTGCACCAGCCCCGCGTGGAAGTCGAAGGCCGCGCCGACCGCCATCAATGGCATCTGCAGGCGCTCGCGCATGTGGAAGACCCACCACTCCTGGCGCGGGCAGCCCATGCCGACGAAGGTGATCGCGGCGCCGGAGGCGGCGATCTCGGCCGCATCGTGCGCTTGCTCCTCTGGCGTCAGCGGGCGAAAGCGGCCCGCGCGCTTGCCGGCGACCTGAAGCGTCTCGAAGCGCTCCGTCAGCGCCACCTCGAGCCGGTCCAGCGTCTCCTGCTTGCTGCCGTAGAGAAAGATCGGCACACCCTCGCGCGCCGCGCCCTCGCAGACGTGCAGCATCAGCGTCGGTCCGTAGACGCGGTCGTCGAGGTGGGCCTGCCGAGTCCACCCGAGCCCCCAGCGCACGGGCTGACCGTCGGGCGTCACGATGTCGAAGGTGTTGAGCGCCGCGGCGTAGGCCGGGTCGCGCCGCGCCTGGATGATCACGTGCACGTCGGCCGCGGTCAGCAGCAGCCGGCGCCCCGCGCGCGCGGCGTCGAGCACGCAGCGCACCACCTCGGCGTAGTCGGTCATGCTCACGCCGACTCCGAGGATGTCGCCGCGATGGGGTACCCGCTCCGGTGATTCGCTCACGGCGTCACCGTAGCGCGTGTTGCAGCGGAACCCTACAAATACCCGAGTAGGAGCAGCTGCCCCTCGCGGCGGTTGTCGAGCATCGCGCCCTCCAGGCTGAGCGCCAGGTTTTGGGACAGGCCCCAGCGCAGGGCGGAGTCCACGCGCCACACGCGCGGGTCTGGCTGTTCGGGGTAGAAGAGGAAGCTGCCGCGCGTGAGCAGAATCAGCTCCGGGTCGAGGCGCAGGCGCAGGCCACCGGCCGGGCCCAGGCCGGCACGCACGAAGCTCCCCTCGATGCCCACGTCCGACTCACCGGCCAGGTCGATGGCCGCGTCGGCCGTGAGGAAGAGACTGACGGCCTCGTCGGCGAAGGAGCCGGTCAGGCCGGTGCCGCCGCGCAGCTTGCCGGCGAGGCAGCGCCGGCAGCCCTCGCCCTCCAGCTCGCGCAGGCCGAAGTCCACGTGCCACGACATGCTCATGTCGAAGCGCGAGACCGACGTAAGCGAGACGATGCGCACGATCGAGAAGTCCTCGAGCAGCGCCTCGGCGTCGTCCTCGCTCTTCCAGAGGCGCAGGCGCAGGGGCAGGAACTCGAGCTGGGCCAGCTCCGGGTAGCCCGGGCTCGGGTCGGCCAGGTCGTGCAGCGCGAGCCGGAAGTCCAGCGCCAGGAAGCCGCCGTCGAGCAGCCCGGCGTCCGCGTCGCGCAGGCCGACGCCGGCCCCGAGCCGCCCGCTGCCGTGGCCGATCTGGGGCTGCCGGCCCCACGGCACCGGCACCGGCCGGTCCTCGCTCGGCACGCGGATGTCGGCGCGCCGCTCGAGCAGGGACTGCTTCTTCCTGGCGGCCTCGGGGTCGCGCTTGAAGACCAGGTCCTTGACGTGGCGCGTGTCGACCAGGTCCAGCGCAGCGTCGAGCACCGCGACCTTGCGCGCGTCGTTCCAGTCGCCCGGCAGCGGGGCGTCCGCCCGGTCGGCCAGCCGCTCCACGTAGTCGCGCTGCTCGGAGTCGAGCGCCTCCACCTTGTGCATCAGCTCGGTGCGCAGGGAAGGGCGGTAGGTCACCTCGCGCACCAGGCCTGGGTTGTCGAACAGCACCTTCACAGTGTCGGCGGGCAGGACCGCCGGGCCGAGCTGCTCGATCAGCTCGATCTCCGGATTGGCCGCCTCCAGCATCATGTGGATGCGGTAGGAGCAGTTCTCGTCGATGTAGAAGTAGTCGAAGTGGGTGTGGCCGATCTCCCAGATGTGCGCCACCAGCATGTAGAGCTGCTTCGGCGTCAGGTCGAGGTGGTACTCCCAGATGTCGCGCGACTCGGTGTCGCTGTACTCGCGCACCTTGTAGTAGTAGGGCATGCGCTTGGTCGTGCCCGGGAACAGGCCCAGCAGACCCTTGAAGGCGTAGATCACCGAGTTGCCCGTATCGACGTCGGCCGCGAAGTTGATCGCGTAGTCGAGCAGCTCCCGCTTCTGGCCCACCGCCATCGTCTGCGCCTTGTTGAAGCGCAGGAAGGTGTGCCCGAAGGCCGAGGCCGGGTTGTTCAGGAAGTACGACGAGAAGACCAGCGTGACGGAGCGCGGGTTCACATCGCCGAGGAACTTGCCGTAGCGCGGGCAGGCCTGGGTGGGCAGCCGGGCCATGTCGATCTCGAGGGCCTCGGCGAGGTAGGCGAGGCGCGCGGGGAAGCGGCAGATCGGGTGGCGCGCGAAGCCGGCCTTGCCCACCGGCAGCTCTTGCACCGGCGGCAGGAAGAACCCGCGCAGGGTCGCCTCCAGCTCGGCGCGGGGGTTGTCCTGCCCGTCGCTCGCGAGGAAGAAGCGCGGGTGGTCGGCCTCGCTCAGCCAGCCATCGCCGAAGCGCTCGGGCCGGTAGTGCCCCAGGCGTAGCCACTGCTTGCTGCGGTCGAGGCGGTCGTGCATCGCTCGCTCGACCAGGGCGTCCACGTAGGGCGTGCCCGGCGGCTTGGGGCGGTCCGCCATCTTGAGGCGCCCGGCGCATCCGGCCAGCAGGATCGTCGTCAGCAGCGTGATGGCGAGGCGCACGGGACCGCGGTCGAGGAGAGGCGTTCACAAGAGAAGAGGGACCCCGCCCGATGGCGAGGTCCCTCTCGAAGCTCCACAGGCTGGCAACCCGCTCAGCTGAGCAGTTTGCAGGACAGCGCGGTGTTGCTCTTCAGGGTCTGGAGCACGGACTCGCTCACCTGCGTGTCGTTCACCGAGGCCTCCGGGAAGATCTCGCTGAAGTTCTTCTGCAGCGTGGTGCCAACGGCAGCCTCGTCCGCGCAGCCTGCGAGCGCGCTCAGGTTCGTGATGGTCTCGCCCTGGCCGCGCGCGATGTCCTTCGAGAGCGACTCCCGGTTGGCCTCGATGAAGGCCTTGGCGCTGGCCGAGCCACCGCCCGAGTCGGCGCAGTTGCTGGTGCCGCTGGTAATGGCGAAGGTCTGGTTGCCGAACGTGCCATTGGTCGTGGCCGCGAGCACCTGGATGATGCCGGGGTCGTCGCCGAACAGGATCGAGCCCAGACCGCAGCCCGCGGTGCCGTAGCCATCCGCGTGCGCGACCGGAGCCGCCATCGCCAAGCCGAGCGTCATGGCCAGTAGAGTGGCCGATGCCTTCTTCATGATGCTATCTCCCACGTTGTTGCCCCGGCGCACATCTCCGGGGCACGCGAAGGCTAACGAATCGCGCGCGCGGGGGTCAATCGAGGGGGCTCACTTGGGGTCGAGCACGCGCTCCAGCACCCGCACGCGGCTCTCGGCCTCGCGCTGGCCCTCGCCGCCCGGCACCTGCTCCAGGTAGGCCTTGAAGGCGTCGAGCGCCTCCCGGTCGCGGCGCAGCTTGTCCGCCGCCTGGCCGATGTTGAACAGCAGCACGGGCCGCTTGCTCAGCTCGTAGGCGCGCTTGAAGTGGCGCAGGGCGTCCTCGTAGCGGGCGTCGCCGTAGGCCGCCTTGCCGGCCAGGAAGATACCCCGAGCCTCGGCGTCGAGGGAATCGTTGTCAACGCCAGCCTCCCCGCCCTCGGGAGGGGGTGGCGGCGGGGGCAGATC
>JAPPOT010000843.1 GCA_028817855.1 Myxococcales bacterium | reverse complement strand
ATAGCAGCCCCTCGGCGCGGGCGAGCTCCTTCAGGCGCTCCTTGGCGAGCTGGAAGCGCTTGCGCATGCGGGCGCTGATCTTGTCGAGCTCGTCGTCGGGCAGGGACTCGCCGCCGTCGGTCATCACCATCGCCAGCTCGCGCCATGGCAGGTTGCGATCGACGCGCAGGATCAGCAGCGTCTGGTCGTCCTCCGGCAGCTGCTCGCGCAGCTGGCGCATCTTGCTCTTCACCTCGGTGCGCATGTACGCGACCGTGCGGGTGCGCACCTGCTCGACGATGCGCGAGAGGTTGCTGGCCTTGGTCAGGCCCACGTTGCGATCGCCTCGGTTGGCCGGCGCCACCTTGTAGCGGTTGGCCGCGTTGCGCGCGATCGTGTAGCAGAAGCCGCGCATCGAGCACTTCCACTGGAAGCCCGGCATGCCGACCCAGAGGTCCTCGGTGAACATCGAGAAGACCTCGGCGGCGTCGCTCTGGCTGCGCAGGCGCGAGGCCAGGAAGCCGAGGATCTCGCCGCCGTAGGACTCGAGCACCTCGGTGGCGGCGCGCTCGTAGTCCTGAGCCTCCCAGGCCTGCTTGATGCGGGCTTCGATCTCGGCGCGGTCTTCGGCCACGCTCCCTTGTACCAGCTCACGCGGCATCGCGCCTCTTCAGCGCTCGGCTTCGGGATTCCAGATGTCCTTGCCGGGGCGCGCGGGCGGCTCACGCAGGGTGTCGATCTCCAGGCTGAGGGTGATGAAGAACTCGAAGGTCTGGGAAAAGCTCGTGATCGGCAACTCGACGACCGAGTCGTCGTCGAGCACCGCGCGGCAGTCGCCGGCTTCTTCGCAGCGGGCGCGGGTGACCTCCGACTGAACCGTCCACTCCGGCGCCACACCGAGCACGATGGCGGCGCGACGGCCGGTCGGGAAGGCGATGCCGAAGGGCACGCTCAGGCGCACCTCGTCGCGCTCGACCGCGATGTCGAAGGCGGGCGTGAAGCCACCGTGACGGACCCAACCGCCTTGGCTGAACTCGTAGAGCTGCGGGCCGTAGCCGACGTAGAGGCCGAGCAGCCAGAGCACCGCGTCGGCGTCGACGCTGAGGTCGAGGCCGCCGCGGGCGCGCGGTCCCTCGGGGCCGGAGAGCACACCGAACATGCCCGCGCCCGACAGGGCGAGTGAGAGCGGCGCGCCATCGCGCTCGTCGAGCAGCTGGCCGCGCAGCTCGAGGCCGAGGCGGCGCATGCTAGCGAGGCCGTTGAGCTCGAGGCCGTCGGCGATGCCGAAGGCGGGCTGGGCCTCCGCGGTGGCCGGCAGCAGGATCGCCTGACCGAGCAGCTCGACGCCGGTCCGGCTGCGGTCGCTGCGCACGATTTGCTCCTCGTCGGCGGGCGCGTCCGGAGGCGCGGCGATGCGCGCCTCGACCTCGGTGCGGTGGGCGTGCCCGCTCAGGCGCACGGCCACCTCGCCGGCGTCGCGCACGTTGGCCGTGCGCGGGGCGATCACGGGTGAGCTGCACCCGATCGACAGCGCAAGCGCCGCGAGCAGCGCACAGCTCCACACCGCGCGCTGCGAACTCACACATCCCTCCTCCATCTGACGAAGGAGTTTTGCAAGAGCCGTGCCCGAGGTCGAGTGTTCAGCCGTGTGCCGAAGCGTGCCAACCCACCGCGACTCGCGCTCACGCGCGATCCGGACGCCCAACTGGAAGCGGCTGCGGAGCCGGTTCTAGGGGGTGAGCTCCACCTCCAGCTCACATGCGCTGGTGCCGCCGTGGCCGTCGCGGACGACCAGCCAAAGGGGCGTGGGGCCGGTGCGGTCGGGGGTGCGCCAGATCTCGTTGCGCAGGGGGGACTCGGTCACGCCCTGCTCGAATTCGCCGCCGGTGCTGAACCAGGAGTAGAAGGCCTTCTCGTCGCGCTCCTCCAGCTCACCGCGGGCGTTGAGCACCGGGTAGGACTCGAGCCAGAACTCTAGCTCGGGGTCGTCCTCACCGGGCACGAGCCTGGGCGCGAGCTCGACCTCGGTGCCGGCAGGCCAGCGGACGGGCCCGGCGTCGGCGGCACGGCAGAGGAAGGGGCGGCGGTCATCGGCGATGATCTCGCGGTCGTCAAAGTCGAAGTGGGGCGGCGGCGGGTTGTGGTGGCCGCGGCCGCCGCCGTTGATGATCACGCGCTTGACCGCGCGCAGCACGCGGTCGTCGGCTTCGACCGTGGCCTCGACCAGCAGCGGCAGACCGACCTCGGTCTTGATCGCCTCCACCGTGCCCTCGGGCAGGAGCGAGCCGAAGATGGCGCTGGCGACCTCGAGGTTTGCGAAGAGGGCGGCGCTCACCTCGCCGGGCAGGCGCACCTGGGTGCCGTCGCCGAAGGACTCGGCGTCGGGGCCGCAGCCCCGGTCCTGGGGTCCGGTCTCGTACTGGGAGCCCATGATCTCGCCCAGGAAGGTGCCGCAGACGCTCCAGCGCACGCGGTAGTCGAGGGGGCTCTGGCCCGGGGGCGCGGCCAGCATGACCGAGAGATCCACGGGCTGACCCGGAGCGACCTCGGGGGGCTCGGCGACGATCGCGAGCGCGCGCGGGCGGTCGACGATCTCGGGGTCGTCGAACTCGGGCACCGAGACGCAGGCGAGCAGCGCACAGCAAGGGAGCAGAAGCAGCGGTCTCATCGCAACACCCCACGGATGCCGATCGTGGGCAGGAAGGGCAGGCCCGGGATGCGCCCGCGCTCGGAGAAGTCGTACTCGTAGGTGTAGCCCTCGGCGTTGGGCGCATTGTAGACGTTGATCACGTCGAGGAAGAGGCTGCCGTCGAAGGGGCCGAGGGCCAGGTCGTAGTCCACGCGGACGTCGAATTGGTGAAAGGTCGGCAGGCGCACGCGGGCGCCGCGGTTTTCGACCTCGAAGTCGTCCTCGTCGGTGTCGTAGACCACGTTGCTGCCGTCCTCGTTGGCGCGCAGGTCGTTGGTGGGACGGCCGCTGGTGAGGGTGAAGCGGCCGCCGAAACGCCAGTCGCCGACCTTGTAGCTGGCGGCCAGGTTGAGCACGTGGGTCTGGTCGAAGAAGAAGACCACCGTGCGGCCGCCCTCGGTGAAGCGCTCGCTGCGGCTAAGCGTGTAGGAGAGCCAGCCGAACAGGCCCTCCTCGACCTTGCGGCGCACGAGCAACTCCCAGCCGAAGGCGCGGCCCTCGCCGTCGTCCTCGAAGAAGAGGGTGACGGGGTTGCCCTCGTCGTCGACCGAGGGGCGGCCGCTGGCGCGCGAGAGCTGCCACATGCGGCTGTAGAAGAGGGTGGTGTCGACCTCGAGCGTGGCCGGCAGCTTCAGCTCGGTGCCGACCGAGCTCTGCCAGGCGCGGTTGGGGTCGAGGCGCGGGTTGCCGAAGCTGCGGTTGACCTGGAACGGAAGCGGCGCCTGGGAGAAGAGGCCGGTGGCGGCCTTGAGCGTCACGTCGGGCGTGACCTTCATGCGCACGACGCCGCGCGGCTCGCCGACCCAGGTGGAGACGTCGCCGTAGCGGTAGTACTCGGCGCGCACGCCTGAGGTGATCTCGAAGGGTCCCGGGCGCACGACCTGCTCCAGGTACGGCGCCACGGTCAGCTCGGAGAGGCGGTCGGCGATCTCGATCGAGGCGCGGTCGTTGGCCGGCGCCGGGATCGAGGGCAGCTCGCCGAAGCTGGGGGCCTGGCCCTCGAGCTCGTTGATCCAGATGTTCTCCTCGATGCCGACGGTGGTCTGCAGGTGCTCGGTGGGCACGTAGATCGCCTCGAGGCGCTGGCCCAGGCGCAGGGAGCTGGTGTCGACCCCGAGCGCCGAGTCGGTCGTGCTCTCGCGGCCGAAGTCGATCGAGGACGGTCCGGCGGTGGCGGACCAGCGCAGCTTGAGCTCGCCTATGGGGCGATACTCGAGGGAGGTGATCAGGCGGTCGAAGTCGTAGGTCAGGCCGCCGGACGTCTGGCCCAGGGTCTCGCCGGCGCCGACTTCCTGGGAGAACTGCAGCGAGTCGCGCGAGCCGAAGAAGAAGAGGGAGAGCTTGAGCCGCTCGCTCAGGCGGTAGTCGAGGCGCACCTGGTAGTCGGCGTAGAAGAGGGTGACGTCATCGGTGATGAGCGGCAGGATGAGATCGTAGTAGCTGCGGCGGAAGGCGACCGCGAGGCTGCCGCGGCCCTGCTCGATCGGCACGATGGTGAGCGCGCTGGCGCGCAGCAGGTCGACCTCGAAC
Source organism: Myxococcales bacterium (assembly GCA_028817855.1). Taxonomy (GTDB): domain Bacteria; phylum Myxococcota_A; class Polyangia; order Polyangiales; family JAFGIB01; genus JAOUOP01. The sequence continues at coordinate 626 of JAPPOT010000843.1, read as the reverse complement.
TCGAGCTGGAAGCGATCGGTGGGCGGCGGCGCGGTGCCGAGCGAGATGATGCCGGCGTTGTAGCGGCCGAAGGCGAGGGGATAGCCGCCGGGGTAGAAGTCGAGGCGCTCGACCAGGCGTGAGGAGATGATCGCGGGCCCGGCACCCAGGTGGTAGAGCAGCGGCACCGGGAAGCCGTCGACCAGGAAGCCGGTGTTCTGGAGGCTGGCGCCGCGCACGGCGAAGAAGCCGAGGCCGAAGGGCGTGCGCGCGACGCCGGGCAGGGTGGCGACCACGCGCAGGGGCTCGCCGAAGGTGCCGGGCACGACGGTGAGCTCCTCGGCGCGCAGGCGCACCTGGGTGGCGGCGCCGGGCGCCGGGCGGTCGACCACCGCCTCGGCGCGCATGACGACCTCCTCGTCCTGCTCCTCATCGACCACCCCGGTCTCGGACTCGGATTCGGCCGCGGTCTCGGTCGCGGATGCGGTCTCGGTCTCGGTCGCGGTGTCGGACTCGGACTCGGTCTCCGGCTCGGTCACCGCGATCGCGAAGCGAAAGCGGATGCGCGCGGGGATCGGCTTGCCCGCACGGGTGGCCGGCGCGAAGCGAAGCTTCTCGACCGCGGCGAGGATCGCGGCCTCGACGTC
>JAPPOT010000574.1 GCA_028817855.1 Myxococcales bacterium | reverse complement strand
GCGGAGTCGAGCAGTTGTGCGAGGGCGCGTGATTTGGTGATGGATGCGGGCTAGGGTTCACCTAGGCTTTGAAAGCCCTCCAACAATGCGGTTGGAATTGCCGGCAGCGGGCGAGCCTGGGTCAACTCGGTGAACGACTCGTAAATTCGTTGCCAACGCCTTGACCAGCGAACCGCTGAGACTGCCTACTGCGATGAACGGCGACCACCGCTGCCCACGATGCAGCCAGGAGATTCGTTGAATGCCCAGCCAGGTGGTACCTTGGCGCGCGTCTTTCCACCCGGGACGAACGCAGTTCCACATCCTTTCGTTTGAGGGTCCAGACCCCTATGCCACCGTCGGTGGCCTGGGGACCCGGGTTTCCGGGTTGACGGAGGCGCTCGCGACGCTCGGGCATCAGACCCACCTGTGGTTTGTGGGGGACCCCGACCGTCTCGGCCACGAGCAGCGCGGGGACCTGTGCTTGCACCGCTGGTGTCAGTGGATCAGTGACCACCACCGCGGTGGTGTGTACGAAGGGGAACACGGCAAGGCGGTCGACTACGCCACCTCCTTGCCGCCATTTATGCTGCACCGGGCGCTGCTTCCCCATTTGCTCGCCGGCGGGTACGCCGTGGTGATTGCGGAGGAGTGGCAGACAGTCAACGCGCTCCTGCACCTGGACTGGCTGCTTCGCGAGGCGGGCCTGCGCGACCGCGTCTCCCTCAACTGGAACGCCAATAACACCTACGGTTTCCAGCAGATCGATTGGCAGCGGCTTCGGCGGGCCGCGACCATCACAACCGTCAGCCGCTACATGAACGTGATGATGCGACCATTTGGCGTCAGTCCGGTGGTCATCCCCAATGGGCTGGGCAGCGACGCCTTTCTGCCCCCCGAGCCGGACGGCGTGACAAGGGTTCGCCGCAACCTTGCGGGCAGGCTCGCGATCACGAAGATGGCGCGCTTCGACCCGGACAAGCGCTGGATGGAGTCCATCGAACTGGTTGCCCGGCTCAAGCAGACCGGCTTCAAGCCGATCCTGGTCGCGCGCGGCGGGAGCGAAACCCACGGGGCCCAGGTGATGACCCACGCTCGGCGGCTCGGGCTCAGGGTCGCCCGCCGCGAGAATGCCGGGGGTGACATCCGGGGACTGCTGGAGGCGAGCCGGAACCTCGACGATGTGGACGTGCTGGAGCTCACCTCCCACGTGGACGCGAATTGCCGGCGCGTGCTGTTCCGTAGCTCCGACGTCGTGCTCGCCAATAGCGTCCACGAGCCGTTTGGCCTGGTCGGCCTAGAGGCCATGGCGGTCGGCAGCATCGCGGTCACCGGCTGTACCGGCGAGGACTACGCCATCCCCGGCCACAACGCGCTCGTGCTCCAGACCGGCGACCCGGAGGAATTCCTCAAGCTCTACAGCCCGTTGCACTCAAACGACCAGGTGCGCCGCGCGCTGTGCAAGGCCGGCCGCGCCACCGCCGAACGCTACAGCTGGCCCTCTGTCATCGAAACCAGCCTGGTGCCGCACCTCGCCGTGGGCTGAGACTCCGCTGTACAAGCGCGCTCGCGGTCCCCGCGCAAGCCACAAGAAATCCGTGACCTCGCCTGCTGCCCCTTCCTCCGGGAAGTCCAAATCTCACCGCGAATCTAGCCCCTCACGCGCGCGCCCCGGTAGCTAAGCTCGCGGGGCTTGGGCGCCGACGCCAGAGCGCCTTCCAGGTCGGGCATGCGGTCGCTCCGGGCGAGCGCGAGGACCTCGTCGCCAGGACAGAGCGGGTGCGCATGGCCCGGGGCATGTACGATGTCACCGGTCGCTGCGCGCACGCCGATGATCACGAAGCCTCCGCCGGCGCGCTGCTCGAGCTCACCGACCGTGGGTCCTCTGGTGGTTGTCGCGGGCACACGTGCGGCCGCGAAGCGCGTTCCGAGCCCGCGCAGGGCGCCGGCGACGCGCGCCCTGGCGTCTTCGTCGAATACGTTGCCGATGTCGGGGTGGAGGATCAGCTGGGCCATCTGGTCGGCACCGATCGCCGTCGGGAGCACGACGCGATCGGCGCCCGCTTGCACCAGCTTCGGCTCGGTGCGCGGGTCCTCCCCGCGCGCGATGATCTGCAGCTCACGGTTGAGGTTCCTGGCGGTAAGCGTGATGAACACGTTCAGGGCGTCGCTCGGAAGAACCGTCGCAAGGGTGCGCGCCCGCTCGATCCCGGCGGCGACCAGGGTTGCTTCGGAGGTAGCGTCCCCCTCGAACACGAGCGCCCCGTCAACGGAGGCCTCGTCGAGGCGCTCGGTGTTCTGGTCCACGATCACAAAGGGAACGTCGGCGACACGGAGAGCGCCCGCGAGCACCCTACCGATGCGCCCGTAGCCGCACACGATCACGTGTTGTTCCAGTCTCTCGATGTCCTTGGTCATGCGCCGCCTGCCGAGGGCCCGGTTGAGCTCGCCCTCCGTGATGAGTTGAAACACCCCGCCAAGGATGTAGATGAGCGCCGAGCATCCCGCGACGATGATCGCGATCGTGAAGAGCCGAAGCCCATCCGAATCGATCGCACGGACCTCGCCATAGCCCACGCCGAACACCGTGATCACGACCATGTAGATGGCATCGAGCAGCCGCCAGCCGGCGTACACATAGCCGGCGATTCCGATGCCCGCTACCGCCGCGAGGACGCCGGCGCCGAGCTTGAGCCGGTTCCACGTGCTGGTTCGAATGCTCGATCGGGCCCGCTCATTGCGGTGGGGCCCGGGACGCTCTGGGGGGTCCCCTCTAGAGTCTGTGGACGCGCCCGCCTTCACTTCGACCATCGAGCGTGAGCGCTCGGTGTTTCGCGGGCGTTTCCAGCGCGACATCTGCCGCTGCGTCTGGTTTGTTTCCATTCCTGTACGAACCAGCGTGGCGGGCGGAGGGGCTGAGGGTGGCGTGACAGGGGTGCAAGAAGTCGCCTCCGCGCGACAAATCCCCGCCCCACGGGAGCTTTTCGCTCCCCGGAAATCGCGGGGGGCAACGGGCCACCGCGTAAGCTTCAGAAGAATCGATGGGGCGCGCACGAGAAAGTCGACACAGCGAGATCCGCTTCGCCTCGCCCTGTGGGTACGAGGTTCAGCAGCGGATGATCCACGGCTACCGTAGGGCGTTCGTCCACGTGGGCTCCGGGCCTGCCCTGCTCCTGATCCACGGCATCGGCAACGACCTCGATGGCTGGCGCCACGTCATTCCCCAGCTGGCCCGCGACTATACCGTCATCGCGCCCGATCTGCTTGGGCACGGCCGCTCCGACAAGCCGCGCGCCGACTACTCGGTGGCGGCATACGCAAACGGGATGCGGGACCTCCTGAGCGTGCTCGATATCGAGCGCGTCACCGTGGTGGGGCACTCCCTCGGCGGCGGCGTGGCGACGCAATTCGCTTACCAATACCCGGAGCGCTGTGAGCGGCTCGTCCTCGTCAGCAGCGGCGGTGTCGGCCGCGAGGTGCTGTCGGCGCTGCGGCTTGCGACCGCACCGTGCGCGGACTCTTTCCTTGCGCTCCTCAACAATCCCGCGGTGGAGCGAACCGTGCGAGCGTACTTCCGCGCGATGGCGACGATCGACGCCGACATCGCCCTCGATGCGAAGATCGTGCTCGGAATGTTCGACGCTTTGAGGGACGCCACGTCGCGCCAGGCATTCGTCCGCACGCTCCGCGCCGTGGTCGACCTGCGGGGCCAGGTCGTCACGATGCTCGACCGCTGCTACCTCACGGTCGGCATGCCCACCTTGCTGGTCTGGGGGGGGCGGGACGCGGTGATACCGGTGGAGCACGGCCGTACCGCTCACGCAGCGATGCCCGGCAGCCAGCTCGAGATCTTCCCGGATGCCGGCCACTTCCCCCACCACCACGATCCGGAGCGCTTTGTGGGCGTTTTGCGAGCTTTCCTCGAGACCACGGAGCCCACAGCCTACAGCGTGGGCCAGTGGCGCCGCTTGCTTCGGGCGGGGCGGCCTGGACTGCCCGCCGCCGGTGCCGGCTCGAGCGCCCAGCCGATGCCGCCCCCGCCTCCCCTGCCGCGCGAAGCGCAGGCCTGACGCTACTCATGCGCGCCACGGCTGCCGGTCGCCTTCCCCCAGCTGCGGGCACCCGCTCCTATCGACCGCAGGCCGCCCCAGATGCGCGCCATTCGCGCTCTCGCGGCTACTCCGACGGAAAGCCGGCGATTGCCGGTGGTGTCGAGCCGTCGCTGCGCCGCATCGCGGCGTGCCCCCCCAACCGGGCTGAGCGCCCTTGCACAGGAGTGAGACCATGGGGACTCGCCAGCCCCGCTGAAGCCTGGGTGCGGATTCACGTGCCGCGGCTTGGCCGCTGGGCCCGATAGAGCTTAGAGCGTTCGGCTTCGCTGTAGTAGCTGAAATGGCCTTCGCGGGCGGCCCGTGCGCGGGCGGTCTTGACGAGCGCCCGCGAGCGCATGCGCGGCGCCAGCGCCGACGCCAGGCGCTCGAGGCCCGCGATCGCGCCGCAGCTGGGACACCGTGCCTCCGCGGGCGTCTTGACCAGGGTCTCGAACGTGTCGTCGCACACGGGGCAACGAAATTCGAACAGTGGCACGCGTCCGCCCTCAGCCTGCGGCCAATTCGCGCTCAAGGTCCGGGCGGCGGGTGAAGACCGCCTCGAGCAGAGCCGTTGCCAGGGCTTGCTCGACGGTGAGGGCTCCACGCCCTCCCACGGCCGGTCCCACAGCCCGAGCGCGAGAAGGGAAGCCAATGCATGATCCTTGGATCCTTCAGAATCCTTCAATCCTTCAGGATGTCCTCTTGCTGGCCCTCGCCGTGATGACAGTTCAGCTGACGACGCGCGAAGCGGACGAA
>JAPPOT010000721.1 GCA_028817855.1 Myxococcales bacterium | reverse complement strand
GTGTTTCGGTCCGCTGGGGAGACTCCTTGACTTCCTCCGCGGGCCTGTGTTCGGGGCTGCGGCGCCTCTCGCGACGCACTGGCCCAGACCCGGGCTAAAATGTCTAACGATCGACGCCCGCCGGGCCAGGCACCGGCTGCGGTGCTGGACAGACTCGGCACCACCTTAGGGCGCGCGGCGGACCGTCCGGGCGACCCAGTCGGCGTTGAGCTCGAGGGCGAAGGCCTTTTCGGAGGCGGGATCCGTCCAGTTCGGCTCCAGGACGACGACGTCGTCGATGCAGGAGCGCTTGTCGAACCAGCAATGGTCCGCCGAGCTCTCCACGCAATCCTCCTGTCGCACCTGGATCCAACCGCTGCCGTCCTGGCGCAGGCACTCGCTGCGGCCGTCGTCCGGGCACTCGGCCGCGGAGAGACCCGCGGCACGGTTCAAGACGTCGACCGACCCGTTCATGAAGTCCCCGGCGCCGTTGACGACGCGCAGTCGATCGGGGGGTAGGGGGAAGGTCCCGCCGGAGTACCCGGTCGTCCACACGGCGCGCACGCGCACGTCGTACTGACTGGCGGCGTGGGCCATGAGGGCTCCCTGGCTGTGCCCCCAGGTCGCGATGCCCGCGTCGCAGTCCACCTGCGGCAGGCCGCAGGCGACCGCGAGCAGGCTCTGAGGGTTGGCGTCTCCGTACATGCACCCGAGCTTGTCCGGGCTGAAGGACAGCGTGTTGTCGTACTCGACGGAGAGCGCGACAAAGCCGCGGCGGGCCATCGCCTCTGTCACCGCCATGGCGGCCTCGCTGTCGTGCCGCGCGCTCAGGTCGGAGTCGGAGAAGGTCGTGCCGACGAAGTAGAGGAAGAGCGGGTAGGCTGCGTCGGGGTCGGTGTCGGGCTCGAAGCCGAGCGTTGCGTAGGATCCGCCGCAGCCCGAGGACCCGGGGTTGTTGCCCGTGTACACGGGGGGCGTGGCCAGCCGTCGTGTGCCGGTCGCGTCGCCTGCGCTCGGCGCGCCGGCGTCCACGGTCGCGTCACCGGCATCGGGCATCTCCGCTTGAGGTGAGCCTTCAGGGGGAAGAGCGTCGGACGCTTGCACGGCATCCGGCTCTGCGCGATCGGCGTCTTCCATGGCGCCGCTCGCGGGTGTCGGTCGCGTCTCGGGTGGCGGTGCCGTACGCCCCGCGTTGGACTGCCCTGTGTCGACCGGCGCCTCGGTCGCGCCCGCGTCGGGTGCCGAGGACTCGGTCGAGCAGTGCAGCGTGTACAGCGCGAGTGACGCGACGACGAGGTGGAGCGGACAGACCAATGCCGGGGCTCTCATCCCACGCCTCCGCGCTTGGCCGCCGGGGTGCGGCCCTTCTTCCGGGCTGAGGCCTTCCCCCGGGACTGAGTGCGGGCCGGGCGCACTCCGGTTTCGGTCGGCTCGTCCTGCGCGGACACCTGGGGGCCGCCCCGGTCGATCGCCTGGCTGAGCAGGATGGTCACTGCCCGCACCGACGCGGGAGGTAGACGCCGAATCGCGTCCATCCACTCGCCGGCATGGGCTGCGCCAGCGCGGTTGAAACGGCGATCCACGTGCGTTCTGAAGAGCATGCGGAAGCGATCGGCGACGCGGTCCATGTCCGCGCGGAGGTTGGCCACCTCGTCGAGGGTGACTTCGAGTGGGACGCCGGCACGAGTGAAGTCGCGCACGATGCCCATCAGCTCTGCGCTGGGGGCGACGGCCTCGCCGCCCTCGTGCATCGTGCAGAGCTCGAGCTCCAGTGCGCGTGCGAGCGCGTCCGGATCATCGAGCAGCTCCGGAAAGGTGGCGGCGACCGGCGCAGGCGTTCGCCCCTCCGCGCTGACCGGGTTCGCGAGCGCCTGCTCGAGTCCGGTGAGACTGAGCAGACCGCCTCCCGCCTTCCACTCGCGGATGAGCTCCCCGATGGCGGCCAGGGAGAATCCCCTGTCCTGCAGTCGCCGCACGAGCGCGACGCGCGCCTGGTGCTGCTGGGTGTAGTAGCCCTTGCGGCCTTCGAGCTCTGGAGGATCCAACAGCCCGCGCGCCTGTAGGGCGCGCACGTTGCGCACCGTCAGCCCGGTGCGGCGGGCGAGCTCCTCGACGGGCATACGCTCGTCCTTGGCCGCTCCACCGTCCGCAGTGTGGGTGTGTGCGGATGGCCTGGATCTCTTTGGGTGAGCTGACATGGTCTTATGTGACATAGATCCATGTTGCATAAGCTCGTGTCAATAGGCCCCGCCTGGCGTCCATCGCACTGTCCGCGCCCGCGCCGCCGGCGCCTCGTTGCGCTACCCGAAGAGGGCGTCGATCGTGCCGGAGATGTCGCCGAGGCTGCCGGAGGGGGCGTCGACGGCCTTCATCAGGCTCAGGAGCACCTGGACGGGATGGGAGCCGGCCGCCGGGATGTGATGCCCGCGCTTGAGGCCGCCGGCGCCGCCGGAGACCAGGCACACCATGTTCTCGGTGGTGTGCGAGTGTCCGCCCGGCACGGTGGTGTCGCTGGCGCGGAAACCACCCTCGATCAGGAGGGCGAGCGCGCAGCTGTCGAGCAGCGACCCATCCCCCTCGGGTGTGTCCCGCAGCATGGCGACGAGCTCGGCGTACTTGCGGACGTGCCAGCGCACCATCTCGCTGTGCTCGCTCTGGAGCCCGTTGTGGTTGAGCGCGTGCACGTTGTAGCTGGCGCCGATCAGCGGGTGGGTGTTCATGAACGACTGGAACATCGTGTACATCAGCGTGGCGACACGCGTGAGGTCGCATACCAGCGCCATGCGCAGGAGGTTGTTGAAGAGATCCGCGCGGGCGTCCTCGTTGGAATAGCCGTCGTTGCTGTTCCAGGCGAACGGCTCGCTGAAGTCGCCCGCAATCGCGGGATCGGCACCGGGGTCCGGAGGCAACACACACGCGGGGTTGCTCGCGTCCAGCTCCGAGGCGAGCAGCGTCTCCAACGCCCTGATCTCGTCGTAGTGCTGCTCCATGCGGCGCCGGTCGTGGCGCGACAACCGGGGCAGCACACCCATCATGTTGCGGTCGACGAAGTCGAGCACGCTGCGACGCTTGGACAGCTCGAGCTCACGGGCGGCCGCTTCGACAGGATCCTGCGGCGTGAAGAGCGTGAACAGGGTGTCGTAGGCGCGCTTGGGGCTGGTCTCGGCGGTGACGGCAGTGGCGCCCCCGCCGCCCATTCTGAACGAGAGGGTGTCGCGGTGGTGGGGGACGTCGAAGGTGCCGCCGCCGGTGTTGTAGAAGCGCGCCTGGGCTCGATAGGTCAAGCTCGGGAAGAGGCTGTCCATGCCGAGCGCATCGGCCACGACTTGATCGGACGACGGGCCCGTCGCCGTGGCGTCCAGCTCGCCCTGCTGGGGCAGCCCGCAGAGCATCGGATTGGTGTGAAAGTGGAAGCTGTCGCCGGGGGCGCGCGCGCCGGGCGTGCCGGGCGTGCTCGCGTGGGGGATGCTCAGACCCGACACCACGGTGATCTCGTCGCGCAGGGACGCACCACCGGACGCCGCGTAGTCCTGGATCGGAGCGAGCATGTGCTTCACGTCGTACCCGGGGCCCACGGTGTCGGGCACCAGCGTCTGGGCGCCCGGAGAGCCGTCCACGTTGAGCGAGAAACCTCCGAAGGTGAGGCAGTAGCGCTTCGGCGCTTGTTGCGCCGCCGCTCGCCGGATGGGGCCCATGCACTCGAGTAGGGGTAGGGCGATGGCCGTTCCGGCGAGCCCGCGCAGCAGCGTTCGCCTCCCGAGTCGCACCGGCTTCATGGCGTGGCCTCCGTGGGTGCGCGTCCAATGGCGAAGGCTTCGTGCTGCACGGTCTGCAGCACCAGCTCGTCGAACAGTCGACCGGCGTCGATGTAGCGCCGGGCGTGGAGCTGCAGGAGCGCGTCCTCGCCAGCCTCTGGCGGGCGCCCCATGGCGTAGGTGAAGAGCTGGGAGACCACGCACTCGTCGAGCAGGTCCGCGGCCACCAGCAGATCGCTGAGCTCGGCAGGACCGCTGAAGGGGCCATGGTCTGGCAGCTCTCCGCGGCCGTCGATCGCGCACTGGGGGCGCCCCTCCTCGAACTCCCGGTAGCGTCCGGCGCGGTCGTAGCGCTCGAGGCCGAAACCGATCCCGTCCATGGCGCTGTGGCACCCAGCGCACCGAGGCTCGGTGCGGTGCGCCGCGTACTGGTCGACCTTGCACATGCCGAGGTCCGCCGACGGGGGCTCGTCCGCCTCCACGTCGGGCGGCGGCGGTGGCACGGGAGCGCACAGCAAACGGTCGAGCACGAGCTTGCCGCGCTTGGTCGGGCTGGTGTCGAGGGGGTTGGCTGCGGCCGAGAGGAAGGCGCCGTGGGAGAGGATGCCCTGGCGACCGCTGTCGCCGACGTCGACCCAGCCGCCACTGGCGGAGCTCGGTGCGGGCAAGCCGTAGTGGGACGCGAGGGTGTCATCGAGCCAGGTCTCGGTGCTCTGGAAGAGCTCGGTCCAGGCCCTTCGCTCCTCGAAGACGACGCGCTCCACCAGCGTCCGGCTCTCCGTGCGCATCGCGCGGGTCAGCTCGACGGAATGGGGCAAGGACTCGAAGCCGAGCCACATGGCGTGGAAGCGGTCGACCTGGTCCCGGGCCCGAGGGTCCGAGAGCAGCCGCAGGGCGGCATCGCGTCGGCCTTCGGCGCTCTCGAGCATGCCGCCATCGGCGTGGTCCAGCAGCTGGGGGTCCGGGCTGCTGCCCCAGATCAGAAACGACATCCGCGTCGCGATCTCGTGTGCCGTCAACGCGAAGCACTCGCCCTCCGGCGTGCTGCCAAACACGATTCGATAGAGTAGCTCGGCGCTCTTCAGCCGCGCG
>JAPPOT010000723.1 GCA_028817855.1 Myxococcales bacterium | reverse complement strand
CCGCGCTTCACGGTGGCCGCCATGGAGCCGCCCGACTCCCCCGCGATCGCGCGCATCGAGCGCGGCCTCGGCGCCCCCGGCCTCGCGCGGCGCCTCGCCCACGACCTGCGCCGCACCGACCTGGCCACGCTCCTGCTCGACGTCTTCGCCCGCCGCATCCGCACGCTCACGCCCACCGCATTGCTCGAGCGCTACCGCAGCGACGCCTTCGTGGAGCCCGCACCCGGCGACCCGCTCGCTCGCCTCGACTTCGAGCGCGCCGCCTTCGCCGCAGCAGCCGCCTTCGTCCCGCTCGACCTCTCGCCCCTCGCCCCCCTCGGCGCCTGCAGCACGGTCGCGCCGGTCAGCCCCAACCTGGTCGAGCACACCACACGCGGCCGCGAGGTGGTCTCCGATCCCTCCAACGTGCTTGCCCTCGAGGCCGCCCATCGGCGCGCCGCCGCCATCACCCGCGACGGCAAGCGCGCGGCCCCGGTCGCCCTGTGCACCAGCCACCGCGTGGTGCGGACGCCCCCGGCCCAGGGCCCCGGCCTGCTCCAGCACTTCCGCATCTTCGCCCTGCTGAGCTCGGGCCGCGCCCGCGCCGGCATCGACTTCGAGCTCGACGCCCTGCGCGCGCACCTGCAGGTCCACCTCGCGCTGCTACGCCACGTCGGCATCCCCCACGCGCGCCTGACTCTCCACGACCGCTCCGGCCGCCACGCCGACGCCCTCGCCGCCCACGTGATCGAGCCCCTCGCCAGCGACCACGCCCTGTCCGCCCACGTTCAAGCCGACCGCGACGGCGCCCACTCCTACTACCCCGGCCTCTCCTTCTCCCTCGATCACGGCGAGACCGGCCAAAACCTGGCCGACGGCGGCGGCGTCGACTGGACCGCCCAGCTGCTCGCAAACCGCCGCGAGCGCTGCATCATCAGCGGCTGCGGCGTCGACCGCCTGCTCACCGAGTCCCCCTCCTCGACCTGAGCCACCGGCGACCCGCTCCTCGGCTCAGCAGCGGGATGTGCGGCGACGGCGGCATGGAGGCGGAGCATACGGAAGCCCCATGCAGCCGGGAAGCGGTGTGGGGCTCCGGGGTGCCCGCCAACGGCGGCGCCGCTCCCGGCGCCAAGTCACTGGCGCTTGCGCTTCTTGCCGCTGGGGGTGGGCGCGTTCTTCATCACGAAGCGGTGATCCTCGACCAGCTTCAGCAGGTCGAACGAAGAGAGGATGCCAACTATCTTCTGCTCGTGGGTAACGACGACGCGGTGAATGCGGTGGTTGCGCATCACGCGGGCGGCCACGTGCGGGCCATCGTAGGCGGGTACCGTGTAGACCTTTTCGCTGGCGATGTCGCGGACCGGAGTGTCGCCCGCAGGCGCGTCGACCAGATCGGTCTGACTCACGATGCCGACCAGCTCAGCCCCGTCGACCACGGGCACGGCGCTGATGTCCTTCGACTGCAGGAGCTCGCGGAGCTCTTGCACGGTGGCCCCCGACGCGATCGTGATGACCTCGCCCTGCATCAAGTCGTTGATTGTCACGTTCAATGGAGTCCTCCTACGGGCAGAAGACTACTTACCCCCCGACCGACATTCGACAACTCGGGCGACACCCTCCGACCCGCGGATACGCTCGCCATCGCGAGCGGCGCGCTCAGTCGCGCGGCCTGCGCGCGAGCACGAAGGCGACCTTGTCGTCCTGCGCCACATTGCGGTTCTCGACGTCGATGAAGCCCGCGTCGCGGATGCTCTGCTCGAGCTGCTGCGCGTCGAAGATGCGCACGGCGGGGGCCTTGCCGATCCACCGCAACAGCGGCAGGAAGAGCCCGAAGGGGATGCGGCTCTCGCCGAGGCAGACGGTCGAGCTCACCAGCGAGCCCCCCGGCTTGAGCAGCCGGTAGAGGATGCGGAGCGCCTCGTCGCGGTCATCGACCAGATGCAGGATGCTGAAGGCACACACCATGTCGAAGCCCTCCGGCTCGAAGCCGAGCTCGGCGACGGCCGCCTGATGGAAGGTGATGTTTTCGACGCCCCGGTCGGCCACCTTGCCCCTGGCGATGCGGAGCATCTCGCTCGACAGGTCGGTCGCGTGGATGTGCGCAACCGACGGTGAGAGCTCGAGCGCCAGCGACCCGGTGCCGCAGCCCACCTCCAGGATCACGTCCTGCGGTGACAGCCGCGCCCGCGTGGCCTCGATCTTGGCCTGGAACGCCTCCGGGTCCTTCACGGGCATCTCGGCGTAGCGCTCGGCCAAGCCGTTCCAGAAGGTCTCTGCAGATTTCACCGCACGCTCCTCTCCTCGGTTCAGCTCACGGGCCGCGTCCCTGGGGACAGCACCGTCGCACCCCTGCAGTACCGCGGGCGCGAGAAACAACCAAGATCCGAACGCGTCCTCTCGACAGCGACGGAGTGAGGCCGGTGGATGGGCGCGGCGGTCGCCCGTCCATGCTCCATGGCGCGATGGGCTCAATGGACCGCCGTCGGGCCCAGCGGGTGGTCTATCCCGCGCTCGCGATCGGCGAGCACCGCCCGCGCCTCGAGAGAAGTCGGGCCGAACGGAGTGCGAGCAGCACAGGCGTGCTCGATGTACGTCGCGCAGCGCCGCGCGAGTACGGGTCGAATTCGCCGAGAAATGCGTCCGCAGTAGGCGCAGAATCTAGGGACACCCCCTAGAGCACGGTCGCCGGACTCCGGCTGCTAGCGCTCGGTCGGCAACTCTAGAATGCGCAGGGCGCCGTCTAGCTCGAGCTCCAACTCCGCAGCGATATCCTTGCGTGCGATGCCGCAGACCGGCTCACAAAGCACCATCGTGTCGATCCCACAAGAATGCGCCCAATGGACGAGCTCGCTCACCAGCGCCTCCTCACCGACAGCGTCGATCGGCAGCGGGTGAGGCCAGTCGGACCCAGCCACAACACCGGAGATGCCATCGAGGTCTGGGGCGGGTTGACCCAAGCTGTACGGGCAGACAATCGTGATCGCAGGCGTCTCCCCCAGCTCGCGCACCGTCACGTCGAGCAATTCCAGGCGCGCTCTCGTGTGCACGGACATGCCGACGACCAGTCCAATCCTGGAGGCGCCTTGCAGTCCGAGCCGGAACAACCTTGCGCCGTCTGATGGCCGGAGGTTGCCCGGCTCCAACCGATAGTCGAGGTGACCGGGGCGCACACTGTTGCGCTCCGCGGCGGCGTCTCGACAGTTGCATCGGGATGCGGCGTCGTCGGGAACTGACGAAAAGCGGCGCATTCCGGTGACGGCGTCGCGATGATAGCGCAGCAACTGCGTGATCGTGGCCCGAGCCTCGGTACGGCGCTCGGGCACCGAAAGTGACCTGAGAGCCGTCGCATACTGTGTGCTCACGTCGTCGATGAGCCCACGAACGCGCTTCCATTCCTGCCTGCGAACCCGGCGGCGAGTCACTTTGTTGGGCGCATTGATGTCGTACGCGTCGCGGGTGTACTCAGCGTCCTGATCACTATCGAGTGGGACCAACTCATACGACCGAAGCGCGAAGTGCGCTGACCACTGGTTCGCGCAGGGGTGCAGAAGATGTCGCTCTTGCGAGTCCACTACCGGCTTGTACCCACGCGCGCCGTTGCAGAAGCGACACGCATAGAAGCAGTTGCTGTACTCGTTCCGTAGCTCTGGATCGTGCTTTTGCGGGACGAAGTGCTCGATTCCGAAGAGCCCCGCGCGCTCGGTCCCGTACGGATCCAGGTCCCGCTCATGGATCAGGCAAAAGGCGCACTGGAAGCCGAACTCCCAGCGCAAGCACTGTCGAAACGCTGTGTAGGAGCCTCCACGCGGCTCGTGGGTGCGCTCGACCTTCCGCGTTGGGGGGAGGGTCTTCGGATCTAGATATCTGGGTTCCACTCGCGGTACCGAAGATAGGCGGGCGGCTCAGCCGGAATTCGGATCAGCCACTATCGATGCCAACGCTCCGCCTGCGATCTTCGATTGAAACTCAAACTGCGCATCTATCAACGCTGCTTCCTTCACTTGAGCCTCGCGCAACGAGGCCTCAAGGGACTGTCGCTCTGCAACGGATCCCGCATCTGCCAGCCGGCGATAGAGTTCATCAATGCGCCCGCTGTAATCCCCGGGAACCTCGAGGATGGTAGGCGTCGCGAGATAGCGCCTGAACGAGCTCTCCTCATGGAAGCAGTCTGCCATGAGCAGCGTCATACCTTGATGGTTGAATGCTTGATTCCCAATCGAGGTCGGGAGGGCACCGGCATCCTTCAGCCGCACGAAAGCATCCAGAAATCGATCGTGCATGCCCTGATCGAAGAGGTGATCCCCCCGCCGATATGTTGGGTCGAGGTCCTCAAGAATCGCGTAGGCTCGCTCCACCGACTCGTGCGCATGACCCATCTGCTCCCAGACTGATTCTCGGTCGCGAGGGTTGCACGGGATGAAGATGGCATCCTCCAAGTCGTCCTCGACAGCTGGGTTCGCCAACCCCTCCGCGATTGCCGAGTCGAGATCCGGGGGATCGCCGCGCACAACGACGACCTTCCCCCTCTCCTGGGCGCGACGAAACGTTTCCTTCGCGTCGTTCGCGCTCACCTGGTACTGGCGTGCAACGGCGCAAACGCAGAACACCGTGTTCTGCTCGTCGATGTCACGCTTGAGCCGGATCAGACCGTCTACGACCGGAAGGACGGGCTTCAGGTCGTGGAACGTCAAGTGCTCGCTCGTCATAGCTGTCACTCGTTCCAGGAACTCGCGACTGCTTCCCCCTCACAGCAAGAGCAGCGCTTCGTCGCCGTCATACTGATCCAAATCCCTTGCGGCAAGAGATTTCGTTCCACTCCGGTTCTGCCGTGGCCTGTCGTCAATCTTGAGCACCACCCAAGCAGGCCTGGCCCGCAGGGTGGTCCGTGGCTGACCCGGGAAGTGTATCCCCTGCGTCAGGTCCGCCATTAATACTTTCGTCTGGGCCGGACCTCGCATCGCACCTCCAACTCTCTTTTCGTACGCTTTGGAGGACGCGGCTAACCAAAGCAGGCCTGCAATGCGTCCGGGCGCCACAGACACATGCAAGCGGCGTGCGTCCAGCACGTTCCGACCTACTGGTCGAGCGGCTCGCCCTCCCCTTCCACCAGCGTCACGCGGCGGTTCGCCTCGGTGACCTCGTAGCGCTCGCGCCCGCCCGCGGGCCAGCGCACCTCCACCACCCGCGCCTCGCCCTTGCCGAGGCCGAAGACCGGCCACGGCGTCTCGCTGGATGCGAAGCTGCTGCCAGCGGTGACCTGGCGCACTTGCCGCAACCCGTCGTCGGTCACGACCGCGATGACCGCGCCGACGCCTCCGCGGTTGCTGACCGTGCCCTGCAGCTGCACGGAGAGCCAGCGGTTGTCGTTTCCGCGGTTGCGGAGCAGCACCGGATTGCCGGGGGAATCGTCGGTCAGGTGCGTGATGACGATCGCCACGTCGGGGAAGCCATCGCCGTCGTAGTCGGCCTGCGCGAGCCCGCTCGTGAAGCGATAGGTCGTGTCGATCGGGAGCTCCGATTCCGCAAAGCCGGCCGCGCCATCGCCGAGGTGCAAGCGCGTGGGATTGCACAGGGTCGGACCCTGCACTCCCAGCTGGGGGAAGCAGCCGGTCTGGATCAGGTCCAAGTCACCGTCGTTGTCGAAGTCGGCAAAGCTCGCGCCCCACCCGAACTCGCTGTTGGTCACGCCACCGATCGAGAGACGGGAGAACGTGGCATCGCCCTCGTTCACGAACAGACCGTGCGGACCCCCGATCAGGCCGCCGATGTTGGTCGAGAACAGATCGAAGTCGCCGTCGTTGTCGATGTCGCCGGGCGCGACCGCCATCCAGAAGCCGAGCTCCCGGATCCCGGCCTCGGCGCTGACCTCCGTGAAGGTCAGGTCCCCCTCGTTGCGAAAGAGCTCGAACGGGGTCGGAATGCCCATGTCGCTCTCGTCGACCGCGCCGGCGTTGGCCACGAAGAGGTCCGGGTCGCCATCGTCGTCGTAGTCGATGAAGGTGGCCGCCTGCGCACCCAGCATGCTCTCGATGCCCGCCTGCTCGCTGATGTCGGTGAAGCTCAGATCGCCGTCGTTGAGCAGCAGGCGGTTCGACAGCGCCTGGGTCGGCGGCGTCGCGATCGACGCGTGTCCCGCAGCGGCGCAGAACAGGTCGAGGTATCCGTCGCCGTCCAGGTCGACGAACGCAGCCGAGAGCATCCCGATGATCCCGGGCAGCCCGGCGTCGTCCGTGACGTCGCGGAAGGTGCCATCGCCCTGGTTGTGATACAGCCGCGTCGGCGCGCCCTCCGTTCCGACCACGAAGCCGTCCTCGGCGACCAACAGCTCGGGATAGCCGTCGTTGTCCAGGTCTGCCGCCAGCACGCCCGAGTTGCCGAGGCCGTTGGCCACGCCCGCCTCGCGCGCCACGTTGGTGAAGCCACCGGCGCCGTCGTTGTCGAATAGCGCGTTGTCGCCGCCGCGCCCGTTGGTCAGGAACAGATCGAGATCGCCGTCGGCGTCGTAGTCGAGCCAGGCGGCCCCACCGAGCCCATCGCTGCCGCCCGCCAGACCCACGCGCGCGTAGGGCTCGAGCGCCTGTGAAGCATCCTCGAAGATCTCGACCGGCTCGGCTTCAGCAGAGGCGGCAGGTCCTCCGCCCGTGGTGCCGTCGGTTGCTGCGGGCACCGACTCGCCGTCGAGCCCGCCGTCCGCGCCTCGTCTCGGATCGCCCATGGCCGATCCGGAGTCACCCGTCCCACCGGCGCCGTCCGAGCGCTCGTCCGAGCCGGTGTCGCCGTCGGCCTGCGCGGCCATCCCATCGCCGTCCGAGCAAGCGGCCGAGATCGCCAGAAACCACAGACCCACGCCAAAGCCCATCGCTCTCATGATGCCCTCCCTCTCGGCCCGGTCACCGATCATCCACCCGCCTCGATGCTAGATGCGCGTCCCCTCGCTCGCAGGTGACAGACACGCCACCCCCGGGCGACGCCTGTACCCTCTATTGGGGACCTCACAACGCTGAAGCAGGGGGTGGCGTCCTTGTCACCTGCGCGGCGTTGGTGTGAGGTCTAGGCTCGACGCGGAGCGACGTGGACACCAGGCCCATCGAATACGACGTGGACACCCGAAGGCTCATCGACGCGGTCATGCAACAGACGACGACGCTGATCGCGCAGCTGTCGACCGCCGCCGGCATCCGTGCACCGCTGGCGCACGTCGCCGATCAGGTCTTCGTGGACCTGGCCCGGGAGATCGAGCGCCAGGGCGTGGGGCGCAAGGTGGTGGCCGACATGTTCGGCCTCGCCCTGCGCAGCTACCAGCGCAAGATGCAGCGCCTGACCGAGAGCTCGAGCGACCGGGGCCGCACGCTCTGGGGCGCGATCCACAGCTTCATCGCACAGCACGAGAGTGTGGATCGCGGCCGCATCGCGGAGCGCTTCGCCAGCGACCCCGAGGAAGACGTGGCGGCGGTCCTGAACGACCTGGTGGGTAGCGGCCTCGTCTACGCCACGGGCCGAGGCATCCGCAGCGTCTATCGCGCTGTGCCGGAGGCCGAACAGCGGGCCCGGGCCGCGATGCAGAGCGAGGACAACCAGAAGCATCTGGTGTGGCAGACCATCCATGCGGCGCGGGGAATGCCCCTGTCCGGGCTCATCGCCGCGCTCGGCATCGACCCGCCTGCGGCGGCGCGCGCGACCCGACGACTGTCGGCCGAGCAGCGCATCACCATCAGCGAGGGCGACGACCCGTGGCTCGAGGCCGCGGAGCTGGCCATCCCGGTCGGCCAGGCCCAGGGCTGGGAGGTCGCCGTCTTCGATCACTTCAGCGCCGTGGTCGCCGCCATCGGCACGAAGGTCCGGCGCGGACCAGGATCACACTTGAAGGACGTGGTGGGTGGCGCGACGCTCAGCTTCGATGTGCACCCCGACCACCCGCTGCAGCCGGAGGTCCTGGCCCTGCTGTCGAGGGTGCGCGCGGACGTCAACGACGTCTGGGAACGCGTGATTCAGCACAACCGCACCCACCCGCCACCTGCGGATCGCACACGCCGCGTGACCTTCTACTTCGGCCAAAACGTCGAGGACTCGGGCGAAGAGGCTGCCGAGCTGGCCGACGAGGAGGCGCTGCCATGACGCGAGCGCGAAGGTGGACGGCCGGCCTCGTGATCGCTGCGACGTGCGCCCTGTCGAGCGGCTGCTACGAGACCACGAGCCCTCAGGCGAGCGGCAATACCAACTGGCTGTCCGCCTGCGACCACCACGACAGCTGCGGTCCGGAGGCGAGCTGCCATTGCGGCACCTGCACCCGGCTGTGCGCCCGCGATGCCGAGTGCGAGCTTCCGGGCGAGCGCGCGCGCTGCGTCGCGCTGGCCGAGCTGGACGCGCCCGAGGCCTGCGGTGCAGCGCTCGCCACAGGCTCACCCGGCGTCTGTCTGGCTCCATGCAGCACCGACGCCGATTGCGGCGACGACCTGTCATGCGTGGGCGACGCGTGCGTGGCGACTCCGCCCGCGGCGGCCAGGCCACCATCGACCGACGCAGGACCCGCGGCGGGGGCGCTGCAAGAGCAGGCGCGCTCCGAGGCCGCGCTGCGCGCCGTGATCGAGCAATCGCGCAACGCCTCCCTGCCCAGCGATGCCAGCGCCCGGATCTGGAGCTGCGAGGCCGGCGCCCTGCGCATCGACCCCGCCGGCTACGACGAGGCCTTCGCGATCGATGTCGTGCAGGACGCCGTGCTGATCGCGGGGGTGGCGACCTGGGGCTCCGATGGCGTCTGGCGCATCGAGCGACGACGTCTCTCGGATCTCGCTCCGGACCCGGCCTTCGGCACCGCAGGCGTGGTGGTCGGCGGCGGCTCGCTGCGGGCAGACGCCGCGCGCGCCCTGGCCACCAGCTCGACCCACTTCTACGTGGCCGGCGTCGACGACTACCTCGGCGGCGGGCAGGTCCGGCTCGAGCGGCGCTCCCTCGCCAGCGGTGAGCTGGACGCCACCTTCGGCGGAGCGAGCACCGTCGTCGCGACCTTCGACCGCACACCGGCGGAGCTGTCGCAGCGGATGGACGTGGCGCGCGCGCTCGCCATCGACGCGTCCCACGCGTACCTGGGCGGCACCGGCTTCAGCATCGAGAAGCGCCGCCTGGAGGACGGCGCGCTCGCCACCGAGTTCGCTGCCGGTGGCCTCGCCCACGGCGAGGCCTCGTCGAGCTCCCTCGTCTCGGCCGTCATTCTGAGCAAGGGCCTCATCCATGCCGCGGGGACGACACCGCTCGGCGACATGCGACTGGAGGCGCGTGACGCGCAGGGCGGCGAGCTGCTCTACGCGGTCACCCAGCGCATGCCGGACGAGGGCTGCGCGACCCAGGGCGTGGCGCTCGCGGCCGACCCTGGAGGCTCGCTCCATCTCGCGGTCGGGTCGGCCGGCGACTGGCGGGTGCAGCGGCGCGCCGCCGCGGATGGCGCGCTCGAGTACGAGCGGGTGATGCCCAGCACGGGCGCGTGCGATCAGGCGAGCGCGCTCGTGGTCGACGGCGCCCACCTGTTCGTCGCTGGCGCCTTCGATGGCAGCTGGCGCATCGAGAAGCGCCGCCTGGAGGACGGCGAGCTCGTGCCGAGCTTTGGCGACGACGGTTCCGTCAGCGCGGAGCTCGGCGGCGCCGCGACGGCGCTGGCGGTGCACGAAGGCGTGCTCTTCATCGCCGGTGTCGAGGGTGCGCGCATGGGACCGCAGAGCTCGGTCTGGCGCGTCGAGCGCCGCCTCGCGGAAAGCGGCGCCCTGCTTCCGTGCCCGGGCACGGCGCCCACCCTGCCGCGCGCACCCGAGTGCCGGGGGGTCGCCACCCAGGACATTGCTGCCCACCCCGGCGACGCCGGGTGCCAGGTTCAGGTCGTGACCTCGAGCGGCTGCGCCGCAACCAATGTACGCGCGAGCACCGACGCCAGCGCTGCCCAGGACTGGGTGCTGCCGGAGGGCGCGGTGCTGGACGACGGCGTGGACGCCTCCGCGCGGCTGGGCCCCGCGCCCTCGAGCGCGCTGCTGCTGCGCGGCTTCGGCCTGTCGGTGCCCGACGACGCCCGCGTGCTCGGGGTCGAGGTGGAGATCGACCGCCACAGCGACGAAGCCGGGACCGTCTTCGACGAGAGCGTATCGCTGGTCCATGGCGCCACCCCCGAAGGCGAGAGCCGCGCCCGCCCCGGCGCCTGGAAGGAACGCGCGGAGACGGTGACCTACGGTCACCCACGGGATCTGTGGCAGGCCGAGTGGACCCCGCAGCGGCTCAACGACCCGAGCTTCGGCGTCGCGCTCCGCGCCCGCGCCGATCCGACCGGCAGCGCCCGCTACGGCGCGGTTCGCGTACACGTCTACTACTGCGAGTGATCCGGCCGCCTCCGACGACGCCGCTACGGCGCTCGCATCGCCGACCACGTCCCCGCGCAGCTGCCGGGGAAGCCGTCGAGGTTGCCGATCATGTCCCAGACGCCGTCGTTCATCGAGGCGGTCGCGGCGTCGTAGTCGGCGGAGAGGTCGCCCTCGAAGATGCCCTCGGTGAACGGGATCGGCAGGCCGAGGGCGACGCTGAAGCGACCGTTCTGGATCTGACCGTCGAAGCGCCCCCGGGAGCAATCGAGCTCGCCCACGATGTCGCCCCAGGCGGGGATGGCGACGGCCGCGGCGCTGACGAAGGTTCCGTCGGCGATGCGCAGGAGCTCCCCGTCCATGGTCTGCTCGAGCTGCATGTCGATCGTGCCGTTGAGCTCGAAGGCCGGCATGCCGTCGTTGGTCACGATGAAGAGGTCGCAGGAGAAGGTGCCGACGTAGTGCCCCGGCTCGCACTCCACCCGTTGACTCGGATCCGTCTCTGGCCATTGAAACTCCACGCCCGTCGGCGGCTCATCCGCGACCGCCGGCCGGGGACTCGCGTCCGCCGCGGCGCCGGAAGCGCCCGCAGCGCCTGCCGCGGTGTGTGCTGGATCGGCGCCGCAGGCGCAGGCGCCCCAACCGCCCTGCGTGCAGGTCTGCTTGCCTGCGGTCGCCTGGCCGCAGTCACAGTCGCGCACGGTGCCCGCCAGCCCGCAGGCATCCCGATCGGGCTCGGGCTGCGCGGGTGGCTGCATCCCATCGGGCTCGCCGGACGCGGAGAAGACGTCGCGCGCGCCGGCATCGGGCGCACCGCACGCGCCCACGCAGGCGACCAGGGCGAGCAGCATTGCCCACTTCGTGCCGTGCTCAGTCCACACGGATGCTCTCGCAGCCGAGCGCGATGCGGATGCTCGCCGCGTGCCGCACGCGCTCGCAGGCGTCTCCGCACAGCAGCACCTTGCTCCTGTCGTCGTTGTATTGCCAGCCATTGGCACCTCCCTCGCACGGCCGATCCGCGTCCTGCCCCACGAGCTGCTCTTCGCCCTCGGCATCGGTGTAGACGACGTTGACGCGCCCATAGTCGAGGCCTGCCGCGCCCGGGGCCTCTGGCACGTCGAACTCGCATCCCAGCGCACGCTCGGCGATGCGCTCGAGCGCGTCGCGCAGCTGGCCCGGCAGGTCGCCGTCGCGCGTCATGTCGAAGTGGCAGTCACCCACGCTCGGGTCGTCGCTCTGGTGATCACAGTCCGGGGAGCTCGGCGCGCCGCCCGCGAACGCGACGCGCGACAGGAAACCGCGGTTGACCTCGCTGCCGGGCACACCGACCACGAAGGTGGTGATGCGCGCAGTCCGTGACTTGGGCAGCTCCTCCTCCAGCAGTCGGTCCATCTCCTCCCGGTCACAGCCCTCCTCCCCGTCGGTGATCAGCACGACGAAGCGATTGCCGAAGGGCTGGTCCGGGGTCTGGTCCGGGTTGAGCTGCTTGTACGCGAGGATCAGCCCACCCACGATCGGCGTGCCCCCGCGGGGCTCCACTGCGGCCAGGCTGTCGACCAGCACCGCGCGCTGCCCGTCGTCGAGCCGCGCCATGGAGACGTGCGGGGCACTCTGGACGCCGCACCGATCGTCGTTGTTGAAATACGTGATCGCTGCGCTCGCGGTCTCGGGCAAGGCCTGCAAGGTGGTCTCTAAGGCCTGCTGCACCACCTCCCACTTCGACGGCTGGGCCGGGTCGACCCGGCGCGGCTCGGCCTCGCAGCTCGCCGAGTCGGTCTGTGGGGGCAGGTTGCACTGCAGGCTCGCGCTGCGGTCGATCAGAAGGAGCAGATTGGCCGGCCGCAGGCTCGCCTCGATCGTGCCGGTGGACACACACTCGTCCGGCCCCAGTGGGATCGACGGCGCGGACGGCGGCGCGGCGGATCCCGCGGCCACGCCACTGGCCACCGTCCCGCCGGGCTCGGCGGGCACCGCCGCGGCATTGTCGAAGGCTCCCACCGCAGGCTCCGAGCTTCGCTGTGCATCCGCCATCCGCTCAGCGCCCGGCTCCGCGGTCGGCGACGCGCACCCCACCGCGGCCAGCCACAGCAGCGCACGTCGGCGACCACGCCGAACCCGGCGATGGCGCCCGAAGTCACTTCCTCTTGGAGACACGCCCATGTCGACTCGACTGCCTCGCCCGCGGGACACCGCGGCACGGGCTCGCCGACACCGTAGGCAACGCAGCATGCCCGGGCAGCGGCTCGACTCGACACAGAAGGATCCTTTTCCGACAACGGCCGATGTGCCAAACCATGACCCGTGGTCGCATCACGCAGCACCGAGGGCGCTGCCACCGCCTCGGTGGCGCTCGTGTGGCCGTTCCTGGCGCTCGCCCGGAGCGCCGGCCGGGACGACGCGCGCTGGCGCATCTGCGCGCACCTGGGCTTGACCGAGGCCGAGCTCGCCGACCCCGCCACGCGCGTGCCCGTGCATCAGCTGGCCACGCTGCTCGCCGCCGCCCTGCGTCGCAGCGATCGCGACATCGGCCTGCTCGCCGCGCTCGAGGTCGATGCGGTCCACCTCGGCTTGATGGAGGAGGTCTCGCGCACGCGCGGCACCCTGCGCAGCGTTCTCGAGGCGGGCATGCGCTACGTGCCGCTGATCGGCGACGGCGTGCGCTACGAGCTCGAAATCGAGGGCGACACCGCGACCGGCACCCTCGCCTTCGATCCCAGCCTCCAGGTCCAGGAAGCCGCCGTCGAGTTCGTGCTCGCCATCGGCCTGCTGTGGGCACGCCGGGTGACCGGCATCGAGGCGCTCTCACCGATGGAGATCCACTTCACCCACGCGCGACCCGCGGACATCTCCCGCCACCTGGACCTCTTCCGCTGCAAGCTCTTCTTCGATGCGCCGATCACCAAGGTCGTGATGCGGGCGGGCTACCTCGAGCGCGACCTCGCGGGCAGTGAGCCTGTCCTGGCCGGGTTGCTCGAGCAACGCGCCGAGGGCCTGCTCCAGCAACTGCCCGGCGCGCCCGACACCACCACCGAGGTGCGCCGCCTGCTGGAGTCTCGTGAGGCGCTCAGGGATGCGACCGCCGAGCAGGTCGCCGCACGCCTGGGCCAGAGCGCACGCACCCTGGCCCGGCGCCTGCAGGCCGAGGGCACCTCCTATCGCGACGTGCTCGACGACGTGCGCAAGCAGGCCGCCCAGCGGGCCCTCACCGCGAGCGACCGCAGCATCAGCGACATCGCCGAGCGCCTGGGCTTCTCCAGCGCCCAGAGCTTCAACCGGGCCTTCAAGCGCTGGACCGGCACCACCGCCGCAGCCTATCGCCGTCAGCACGGCTGAGGCGACGGGCCGCGATCCGTCCTCTACTCCTTCGCGTCGGGCGCGGGCTTGACGGCGGGCGCACCCGACTCGTCGGGCGCCGGCGGCGCCTCCGCCGGCGGCGCCTTGGCGACCGAGTCGGGCGGGTAGAACCTCATCTCCTTCGGCTCCATGAAGAGGAAGATGGGCGTGCCCTTGACGCCCGCCTCCTTCATCGCCTTCTTGAGACCCTTGTCCTTGGCGAAGGCGCGCAGCTTCTCGGTGTCGCTGCCCTGCAGGTAGACGTGCACCAGGTTCGGGTTGTCCGGGTCCTGACTGATCGACTCACCGATCACGCCCGCTTCCTTGCGCTTGTCGGCGTGGGCATCGTAGCCCTGCTTCCACGCTGCGTAGTCCTTCACCCGGTGCGTGATCATGAGCGTGATGGCCGCCTCGCCCTCGGCGGGCTTGCTCTCGCCATGGGTCATCAGCGTGATCTTGGGCTTGCCGCGCACGCCGGCATCCTTCATCGCTGCCTTCAGGTCCTTGGAGTCGAGGAAGCCCTTGAGCTGCCCCAGGTCGTTGCTGCCCAGGTAGACCACCACCGTGTTCTTCTTGTCGGCGTCGATCGAGAGGCCGTGCCCCACCACGCCGGCACCCGCACGCGCGCCCTCGTGCTCGTCGAAGGCCTTCTTCCACGCGTCATAGTCCTTGACCCTGTGCACCACCACCGCGCCGACCGTGGGCGGCTCCGGCTTCGGTGGCTCGGCGGGCGCAGCGGCGGGTGGCGGCGCGTCCGGCGCAGGCGGCGGCTGATCCACCGGCGCCACGTCCTGCTCGCTCGCCATCTCGTCACCATAGGCAGCCGCCGGCGGTGGCGTCTCTTCGATCTCACTGGTCTGCTTGGCGCAAGCCACCAACATCGCGGCCGCGCAGAACAACACTAGGTGCTTCGTCCGCATCGACATGCCTCCTATCAGCCCGGGTCCCTCCCCCACGAAAGCGGAGCCGCATCCTATGCGAACCCACCGCCTGCCGCGACCCCGTGGTCTTTTGGTCGGGCACGCACCCGTTGGTGCTGCCCCCAACATCTCAGGGGACGCGGCTAGGAAGTTAGCCTGGCGAGCAAGCTGTGCCCATGCTGGCCGCGTTCGCCGGGCTAACTTCCTAAGCGCGTCCCCGGGCCTCCCCAGTCAGCCACGAGAGCGCGTAGCGCTCGACGTCGGTGTGGGCGCCATCGGGGAAGCGCACGCGGGCCGGAAAGCTCACGTGACCACCCACGGGTAGATGCACCGCCGTGACACTCGGCAGCTCGCGTGCCAGGTGATCGCGGTAGGTCCACGGCGGCACCATCGGGTCGTGCTCGCTCTGCACGATCAACGTGGGTAGGCCGATCTCGGCCAGCCGCGGACCCGCGCTCATCGCCGCGTAGTAGTGCGCCACGTCGTCGAAGCCATAGCGCGGCACGACCGTGAGCCCATCCCAGGCGCGAATGGTCGCCGCCTGCTCGACGCGCTCCACCGGCGTGGGCACCTCGCGCCGCTCGGCGACGGCGGCGTAGATCTCCTTGAGCCCGGCGAGCACGTGCCGCCGGTAGACGAGGCTGCGCGCGTGATCGATCGCCTGCGCGCCACGCTCCAGGTCCAGCGGAGGACCGATCGCAGCCACCGACGCGACGCGCGCATCCGAGGGCGAAAGCGCATAGCGCAGGCTGACGTGCCCACCGAGCGAGTAGCCCAACACATGGATGCGCGCGTAGCCCGCCAGTGCCTCGCTCGCGACCGCCGCCGCCAGGTCCTCCACCAACCCCGCGTGATAGAAATCCTCCCCACGCCGGTCCGCACCCCGCAGCGCCAGCCGCAGACACGACAACCCCAGCTCCTCCGCCACCTGCGCCGCACGGATGCAATAGAAGGTGTCGGTCGTACCGCCCAGCCCGTGCACCACCACCACGCACGCCTGCGCCCCCGGCACCCGCCGATAGAGCCCACGCAGGGTCACCCCCCCGACCCTCGGATCCTCCACCGTGGTCGACCAGGCCTCCGCCTCCGGCGCCCGCTCGGGCCGCACCCGATGCAAGAGCGTCGGCCCCAGCGTCCACAGATGCCCGCTCAGCGCCATGCCGGGTTCCTAACCCGAATCCGCCGCCATGGGGGCAACGTTTCGCATGCCGCGGCCGAGGACGCCGGAAGACGGAGGCAGCCCCCGCGACGTCTGCGCGCCGCGGGGGCACCACCGTGCTCCGGCGCCTAGCGGAAGTAGTAGTCCCACTCCTGGGCGGCCGTGTCGTTGCAGCCCCAGAGCTGCACCACGGTGCCGTTGTTGCTGCCGTTCCAGCGCCGGTCGAGGCACAGCCCGGTCTCGTCGTGGGTGATCTCCCCGCTGAAGTTCCACTTCTGGTTCATCTGCTCGTCGATGCAGTTGAAGGTCTGCACGTTGAGGCCGCTCTGGGGCAGCCCGTTGCCGTTCTCGTACTGCTCCTGGGTCCAACCCTGGACATCGAGACACACGGCCGGATCAAACGTGGGTCGGATCTCGCCGTTCGCCGTGAAGGTGAAGCGCTGATAGTCGGGGAAGGCGCACTCCCAAATGAACACCTGGCCCCAGAACGCGGTTAGGCAGGCGTTCGAGTTGGGGCCTCCAAACTTGACCTCGCCGATGTCGCTGATCGTCCACTCCTGATTGGCATTGCCGTCCTGGCACTCCCACATCTGCACGTTGGTCCCGTTCGCCGTGTTGCCGTTTTGCAGGTCGAGGCACAGCCCGCCCCAGCCGCGCACCGCCACGCGCTCGAAGCTCCACTCCTGGGTGGAGTATCCGCCGCACGTCCAGACGAAGACGTCGTCTCCCGACTGATTCGACCACCACTCGTTCTCGAGGCAGCGGTTCGGGCTCGACGCGAGGAAGAGGTTGTCACCGCTGAAGTACCACTCCTGACCATCCGCCTCGTCGCAGTCCCAGATGAACGAGACGTCTCCGTTGAAGGCGTCCGGCTGGTTGGACAGGCAGTCACCGCGCGCCGAGACGACCGAGCCCGACACACGCCGTCCGTAGGCACTCTGCACTCCGGCAATGTCGCCCGCCGAAAGCTCCGTCTTCCAGAGGGCGGGTTGGTCGTTGGGCTGTCCACAGAAGCTCATGATCGAGTCGCGGTCATACGCTCCGTAGGACTGCCCATTGAAGTTCGGACCCGAGTCGCAAGGGTCGGCGAGGGAGGGCACGTAGTCGGGCCGCTCCTCCTCGTGATAGAAGCCGAGCACGTGTCCAAACTCGTGGATCGCGATGGAGCGGACGCAATGCTCGCGATTGGCGTCGTTCTGATTGCACCACGTGGCGCCGATGGTGCCCGGACCACTGGGGGTCCAGGCGACGAAGCTGAAGTTCAACTTGACGCCGGCCGGAACGCCGATGATGTCCGTGCCGATGGGAAACGCTTGCGGCTGCACGTCCCCAATGTTGATCCTCACGTGGTCGTTGTCCTGTGGCAATGTTCCGCACGTGTCCCAGTTGACGAAGTTGACACGGGCGTAGCGCACCCAGCTCGACTCGACGGCGTCGCGCACCCACGCCCTACGCGCAGACGTCGTCGCTCCCGGATTCTCCCAGCACACCGGAATGGTCACTGGATCGCCGCTGAAATAGACCGACGGTTGTCCGTGCAAAGCATATTGCGCGACAGCAACCTCGGCCTCGCCGGAAGTGCCAGCAACGTCGGGCTCTGCAGACGCCCCAGCCGCACCGGCTTCATCCAGCACGAGTCGGGTGCCGGGGTCGCCCGGCGTGGGACGCTCCGATCCGTCTAGCGTACCCGAGTCCTGTCCCACGCAGGCCGAGGCAAGACATGCGGTCAGCGCCGCGACAGCCCCGCGATGGTTCGAGCGCACCGCGCTCTTCACAAGTTTCATTTCGATCATCGTTGTCTCCTCGTTCGCACCGGTGCGCAGGGCAGCGCTGCAGCGCAGGCGCACCGGCAATCCCCCCAGCCCTTCAACAACTCCAAGGGACATGGGCACGAGACTCTTCAGCAACCGCTGTGCCAACGGGTCCGGAGGAGCCGGACGGAACGATCACCGCGGTTTCGTGCCTGCGCTGCGCGCGCGGGCACCGTGCCGAGGGGTCGGTCCAATGGTTCAAACGGTCACTGACGGTTTCGACCGCACCGGAGTGACCGCGGCCGAGCCCGTGGCCATGACGTACGTTCTAGAAGAACGCGTTCGCGGACGCCCGCTGCCGCTTCACCTCGGCCGCGCACAGCGCGATCGACTCCAGGGCGCTCGCCAGGTTGCGGGGGCCGCCGCTGAGCTGCCTCGCGCGCTCGCCGAAGAAGGCCTGCAGCTCCTGCGCCCGCGCAGGGTCACAGAAGTAGGCGCCGAGTCGCGGCAGGCGCCCCGCGCGCATCGCCGAGGCGCGCGTCAGCAGCGCGTCGAAGTTGTCCTGCATGAAGCGAAAGGCGGCAGCCCGCGTCTGCGGGTCGGCCATTTGATTACCGAGCGGCACCAGCACCTCGGCCTTGCGCAGTCTCTCGTCGAGCGATAGCGCCAGCGCCCGCGCGCTCAGCTCCGGGCTGCGGGCCGAGCTCAGCGCCGCGAGCAGGTCGCCCCGCCGGTCGGCGTCCTCGGTCTCGTGCAACCGCGCGAGCGCCCGGTCGTAGAAGCCGGGGTCGCCGTCGTCGAGCGCCACCGAGAGCGCGAGCCGGCGCAGGTCCGCAGCCACCAGCTCCGGTCGCAGTGGACCGTCCGGACCGCCCAGGTAGGCGCGTCCCAGGTCCGCCAGCATCGCGCGCACGCGGCGGTCGCGCGCCACCTCGGCCAGGAAGGACGCCAGCTGGGCGCGCAGCAACCGCGCGTCGCCGCCTTCGCCCTCGCGCTCGGCGTAGCCCAGGGCCGCGAAGCGCTCCGCGTAGAGGCGACTGGCGAAGCGCTCCATGCGGGGGCGGTGGGCCTCGTCGATCAGGTGCTCGCGCGCGAAAGACAGCAGCCCGGTCGGCGCCACCGCCACGTGGCGCTGGGGATCGGCCGCCAGCACCTTCAGCATGCCGAAGACCTCGGCCGCGTCCAGGTCGCCGCTGGCCAGGCCCGCGCGCATGCTGTCGACCAGCGAGAGCTTCTCGGTCGGCTTCAGCTGCCCGTAACCGCGCTCGCGCAGCTTCGCCAGCCACTCGCCGGGCAGCGACCAGCGGTAGTAGCCGGCGCCGTCGGCGTTGGGCATGAGCCACGTGGGGCAGCCCTGGGTCGGCAGCTCGACCGTCGCCTGCGCCTGAGTCAACAACGTGCAGTGCTCCCCGCCCTGGTAGCGCACGCACACCGGCAAGCCCCAGACCTGCTCGCGGTTGCCCTTCGACCCGAGCGGCAGGTAGCGCGACTGGCGCAGCTGAAGACGCGCGCGCGCACCCTCACAGCGCGGGACCACCTCGAGCAGCGGCACGCCGACCTGCTCCAGGAAGCTGTTGAACGCCGGCGCCAGCTCGCGCCCGGAGGCCCGCTCCAGGGCCGCGATCAGATCGGGCGCGGCCCCTACCCCGAAGGCCCGCTCGCGCAGGTAGGCCCGCACACCCTTGCGAAAGACCTCCGGCCCCAGGTAGCGCTCGAACATCGTCAGCACGCCGGCGCTCTTCTGGTAGGTGATGCCGTCGAAGGCGTTGCCCATGTCGCGATTGGTCGGCACCGGCTGGCGCACCCGGCGCGCGCTCAGGCGGCTGTCGGTGGTCATCACGTACTGCACGCCACGCGCCAGGGAGACCAGCGCACCGTGCTCCGGGTGCACCGCCTCCACGGTGCGATGCCCCGACCAGGTGGCGAAGCCCTCGTTGAGCCAGATGTCATCCCACCACGGCATCGTGACCAGGTTGCCGAACCAGTGGTGGGCGAGCTCGTGGGCCATCACCGAGGCGAAGGCGCGGCGCTGGTTCTCGGGTGCGTCATCGCTGTCGAGCAGCAGCAGCCACTCGCGGAAGGTGATCGCCGCCGCGTTCTCCATCGCGCCGGCGCCGAAGTCCGGCACCGCGATCAGGTCGAGCTTCGCGTAGGGATAGGCGATGTCGTAGTAGCGCTCGAGCGCGAGCAGCATCGGCCCGGTGTGCTCGAGCGCGTAGGCGA
>JAPPOT010000294.1 GCA_028817855.1 Myxococcales bacterium | reverse complement strand
CTGCCGGCGCTGGCGAGCCAGCGCTGGGCCGCCTCGGCCAGGCCGGCGCCATCCTGACGCAGCAGGGCCAGGTCGAGCGCCGCCCGTGCCGCCTCGCGCGAGTCGCGGGGGAGCCGGGCCGCGTGGCGCTTGCGCACGGCCAGGGCCCGCTCCGGTCCACCGCCGGCGGCGAGCAGGCGCGCCATCGCCCGCGGCGCGGCCGGGGACAGCGGCGCCGCGGCCTCCGCCCGCTCGAGCGCGTGGAGCGCCTCGGGCAGCGCCCCGCGCCCCTCGGCGATGCGGGCGCGTGCGAGCCAGACGGCCTCGGAGCGCGCGTCGAGGGCCAGGCCGCGCGTAACCGCGCGGTCGGCGCCGTGGCGGTCGCCGGTGGCCTCGAGCGCCAGCGACAGACGCGCCAACACGTACGGATCCTCCTCCGCCCCCGCCAGCGACATGCGGTAGGCGGCCACAGCGCCCTCGTGCGCCCCGCGCGCCATCAGCACCTCGGCGCGCACGAACCACTCGTAGCTATGCGGCGAGATGAAGGGCCGGGGCTTGCTCGCACGGGGCGCCGCCGCCGGCGCCGCCTTCGCGCTCCCGGCGCTCGCGGGCTGCGTCGCTGGTGCTGGGCTGGCGCAGGCGCCGAGCAGTGCCAGCGCCATCGACAGCGACGCAGCCTGCGCCGCGCCGAACCTCTTTTCAAACGCGAGAAGGTTCGCCATGATGCGCGCCCTGAGGGAAGCGATGGGCGAAGCGGAAGTCAACTACCTCGAGCTCTTCCCGGGCTGGCTGCGCTCCCTGGGAGACGATGCGGAGGCCCTGGGCGAGCTGGTCGCGGATGCCGAGCTGCCCGAGCCCGCGCGCGAGTCGCTGGCGGGCGCGCTCAACTACCTCTTCAAGTCCCTCGACCTGATCCCGGACGGGATTGACGACATCGGCTACCTGGACGATGCCTTCGTGATGCGGGTCGCCGCCGATCACGCCATGGCCACCAATCCCAGCGCGCTCGGCCCCGAGCGGCTGCGCTTGCTGAACCGGCTCGCCGATGACTCGGACGCGATCAAGTCGTTCCTGGCGGAGAACTTCACGCGCCTCGACGGCTACGTGAAGGGCCTCAAGAAGGCGTCCGCCCGCGGGCGCTCCGTGCGGGACATCCTGCACAACCCTCCGACCCAGACGTCCTTCCTCGCGGACCTGCGCGGCTTCGCCCAGTCCTACGAGCCCCCGCACTTCGCACAGGAAGAGAAGAACCTCGTCAAGCTGCGCTACTTCTTCGACGCCAAGCTGCCGAAGTAGCGACCCAAATCGGGGCGCTTGGCGGTATCGGTGTGCCCCATACAGTGTGTGCACTTCCCGTACTGTTGACTTCATGACCGTGACGGCTAAAAACCCAGCCGGTGCGTTCCGCGCACCTGCTCTAGGGATGGAACGATGAATCCAGTCGCGATGACCGTAATCCTCGTCGTGCTGCCGGGCATCTTCGCCTGGTCGGCGATCCGCCGCTACAAGCTGCTGGCGGGTGCCACGGCGGAGCCGCGCTTCAGCATCGAGGGCGACAACCTCGGCAAGCGCATCAACGACACCCTGGTCTACGCCTTCGGCCAGAAGAAGATGCCGTACTACAAGGGCGCCGGCATCGCGCACATCTTCATCTTCTGGGGCTTCAACGTGCTGCTGATCAACAGCATCATGCTGTGGTTCCGCGGCTACGATCCGCACTTCGACTTCTGGGGCCTGCTCGCCCACGACAGCATCCTGGGCATGGGCTACGCCTTCCTCAAGGACGTCTTCTCGATCCTGGTCACGCTGGGCGCCCTGGTCTTCGTCTACTACCGCACGATCAACGTGCAGAAGCGCATGTCGCTCAGCGGCGAGGCGATGGTCATCCTCGGCATCATCATCACGATGATGCTGGCCGACATGCTCTACGTGGGCGCGAGCCGCGCGCTCGCGGCCTCGGCGGCCGGCACCGCGACGACCTTCACCGCGCTCGAGCCCGGCGGGTCGATCTTCGGGTTGCTGCTCGACGGCGGCGAGCTCGGCACGCTGACCGCGATGCAGCACCTGGGCTTCTGGTGGCACGCCTCCTTCGTGCTGATCTTCGCGAACATCCTGCCCTACTCGAAGCACTTCCACATCATCACGGTCCTGCCCAACGTCTTCGCGCGCAATCTGGAGCCGGAGAAGCTGCCGAACATCGAGGACATCGAGGGCAAGGTGGAGCGCGAGGAGCCGATCGGCTTCGTCAAGATCACCGACCTGAGCTGGAAGGACGCGCTCGACCTCTACACCTGCACCGAGTGCGGGCGCTGCAGCGACAACTGCCCGGCCTACACGACCGACAAGAAGCTCTCCCCCAAGCACCTGACGATCGCCCTGCGCGACCACCTCTACGCCTGCGAGCCCGAGCTCTTCAAGATGTACGATGCGCCGCCCAAGAAGGAAGGCGAAGAGGGCGACGAGGCCGACGCCCAGGAGTCCAGTGAGAGCAGCTCGGAGGAGTCCGGGGACAAGACGGAGCTGCACCACGCCGACCCGCCCAAGGACGCGTACTACGAGACCGACAAGGTCGTGGACCTGGTGCCGAACGTCATCAACCCCGACGTGATCTGGGCCTGCACCAGCTGCCGTGCCTGCGAGGAGCAGTGCCCGGTCATGATCAGCTACGTCGACAAGATCGTGCAGATGCGGCGCGACCTCGTGATGATGAAGAACGAGTTCCCGGGCGAGCTGATGAATCCGTTCAACGGCCTGGAGACCAACGGCAACCCCTGGAACCTCTCGTCGATGGACCGCGCGGACTGGGCCGACGGGCTCGACATCCCGCTGATCTCCGACAAGCAGGACGCCGAGGTGCTCTACTGGGTCGGCTGCGCCGCGAGCTACGACGACCGGGCCAAGAAGATCGCCCGCGCCACCGCCAGCCTGATGAAGGAAGCGGGCGTGGACTTCGCGATCCTCGGCACCGAGGAGACCTGCACCGGCGACCCGGCCCGCCGCGCCGGCAACGAGTACCTCTTCCAGATGATCGCCGAGCAGAACGTGGAGACGCTCAAGGGCTACGAGGTGGAGAAGAAGAAGGTGGTCACGACTTGCCCGCACTGCCTCAACATCCTCGGCAACGAGTACGGCGACTTCGGCGGCAACTACGAGGTCATCCACCACAGCACCTTCCTGGCCGAGCTGCTCGACAAGAAGAAGCTGGCGCCGAAGAACAAGGTCGAGGGTGGCCCGATCGCCTTCCACGACAGCTGCTACCTGGGCCGCTACAACGACGTCTACGACGCGCCGCGCAAGGTGCTCGAGGCAATCCCGGGCGTGCAGCTGCGCGAGGTGAGCTACTGGAACAAGAACAAGGGCCTGTGCTGCGGCGCGGGCGGCGCCCAGATGTTCATGGAAGAGCAGAACGAGAATCGCGTGAACATCAAGCGCACGGGCCAGCTGCTCGACACCGGCGCCGACACGATCGCCAGCGGCTGCCCCTTCTGCATGACCATGCTCACCGACGGCATCAAGGCCGAGGAGAAGGAAGACAGCATCAAGCAGAAGGACATCGCCGAGCTGCTCGCCGAGTCCGTCGACCTCGAGGCCGCCGAGCCGGAGGCCGCCGAGTAGCGCGGCAGCGAGGCGGATGACCACGCTCGCGGCGGCGGTCCTGGGCTCGAGCGGTCTGCTGCTGCAGGCGGCCACCGGTACCGCAACCGGCAGCTACGCGGGCGACGTCCTTCGCACGGTGGTCGCGTTGGTCGCGGTCTGCCTGATCGCCTGGCTCTCTCTGCGCTTGCTGGCTGCGCGCGGCGGGCTGCCCGGGTTGCCCCTGGGCGCCGACCCCGACGCGCCTGTGCGGGTGCTGCGCCGAATCCCGCTGGAGCCACGCCGCAACCTCTACCTGGTGCGGGCCGGCTCACGCGTGCTGCTGATCGGGGTGGGGGAGGGCGGCGCCCCCCGGCTGGTCGCCGAGCTGGACCCGGCGGACCTCGAGCCGCCGGAGGAGCGGGGCGATGCGTAGCCCGTGCCGCGTGGCGGCGGTGGCTTGCGCGGTCTTGCTCCTGCCGGCGACGGCGGCGGCCCAGCCGCAGGACGGCGCCGGCGGGCTCTCGCTGACCACCCTGCTCGCGCTCGGTGCCCTCTCGCTGTTGCCGTTCCTGCTGATGACGGCCACGAGTTTCGTGAAGCTCTCGATCGTGCTCAGCGTCCTGCGCAATGCCTTCGGCGCGGGGCAGGTGCCATCGGGCGCGATCATCACGGCCTTCGCCGCCATCCTGACCGCCTACGTGATGGCGCCGGTCTGGAGCCAGATCACCGAGGTGGCGGCCGCACCCTCGGCGCGTGTCGACCTGAACGATCCCCTGCGCGGCGAGAGCCGCAGCGCCCTGCTGGAGGCGATCGACCGCGGCAAGGAGCCGGTGCGCGAGTTCCTGCTGCGCAACTCCGGCGAGCGCGAGCGCGGCCTCTTCCTGCGGCTCGCGCGCGACGCCCGCCCCGCGGACGAGCGTGCGGACGTGACCGAGCGAGACCTGATGGTGGCGCTCCCCGCGTTCCTCATCACGGAGCTGGCCGAGGCCTTTCAGATCGCCTTCTTCGTCCTGTTGCCCTTCCTGATCCTGGACCTGGTGATCGCCAGCATCCTGGCCGCCCTCGGACTCTTCACGCTCCCCTCCGCCAGCGTCTCCCTGCCCTTCAAGCTCCTGCTCTTCGTGCTCGCCGACGGCTGGTACGTCCTGTCCGAAGCCCTGGTCGCCGGCTACACCTGAAATCGGCCGGGGTTCGCCCAGGGCCGGCTTACTGACCGTCGGGCTACGACCGACCCGCGGGAGGGTCACGCGAACATTACGCCCCGCAAAAGAACAGCCACGGGGCCCACCCCAACCAGCGGGAG
>JAPPOT010000321.1 GCA_028817855.1 Myxococcales bacterium | reverse complement strand
GAGGCTGCGGCAGCCAGACCTCGCTCAGCGGCAACACCGGCCTGCCGCAGGGGGCGCCCGGTGGCGCCGACGCCACCTGTCCGGACCTGGTCGTGCCCGGCGAGGCGGACTGGGTCGGTTGCTGCACGCCGGAGGGTCAGTGCGGCGCGCTGGACAGCGGCGACGACGGGCTCGGGTGCGTCGACAACATGAACTTCATGCAGCCCGAGCAGAGCTGCACCTACGATCCGGACAACACCTGCCAGCGCCTGGTCGAGGTCAACTGCGACGGAGCCGAGGATTGCCCGGGCGATCAGGTCTGTTGCGGGCGCTGGCAGGAGGGCTATCGCGGCTTCACCTGCGAGGACAGCTGCGAGGCGGCCGAGGATGCCGACGACGGCGGCGGCATCTGGTCCGAGGCCTGCCACCCTGGCGAGAGCTGCAGCGTCGATGGCTTCAGCTGTCTGCAGAACCTGGACTACCTGCCCGACTTCCTCTTCCGCTGCCGCGACACCGGCGAGGAGCCGGGCAGCGCCGGCAGCACGGCTGCCGGAGAGGTCAACTGCGGACCCCAGGTGTGCGGCAGCGGTGAGAAGTGTTGCCTGTCGGAGCCGGGCGAGCCCGCCTGCGTCGCGGGCGACACGCCCTGCAGCTGCAACCCCGGCGTCGACGACAGCAACGACGGCGGCATGGCCGACGACGGCGGGCTGTAGCGCGAGGGCGAAGCTGTGCCCCAGCTGTTCGGTCCGCGCTTCGGGCCTTGAGTGGCGGCCACGCCCGGCTTGAGCTGCGCGCGGAAATCCTCTACGCCCCCAAGCGACGTGAGTTGGCACGGCCGTGCACGATGCTCGATGGGGGTGCTGCTCGTGCTACTCGGGCTTGCGGTGGCAGACGGGGTGCGCGCCCAGCTGCGGGTGCGGGTGCCACCGGACGGCTGCCCCACAGCGGCGGAGCTCGAGCGGCAGCTCGCGCCCCTGCTGCCCGAGGGTGGCGAGCCAATCGTCGCGGTGCCGCAGGGTGAAGCACGGGCGGTGGTCGACGACCAAGGTGCTCGCTACACCGTTGAGGTCGATGGGGTGGTCCGGCAGCTGGAGGATGCCGCCCGGGACTGTGTCGAGCGCGCCCGCGTCGCGGCCGTCTTCATCGCCCTCAACCTCGAGCCGCGAGCCGCGGCGAGCCCCCCGCAAGACCAGGAGCCTCCGCCGCCCCCGCCACCGCTCGTGGACCCCGGACCGGCCTTCGGCCTGGCCGTGCTCGGCGCCTTCGCGCACGCACCGGATGCGGAGGTGAGCGCGCCGGCTGCCGCAGCGGGCGTTTGGCTCGCATCCGGTTCCCTGCGGTTCGGCGTCGAGCTCGGCGCTCGGTTGCCCGTGGCCCTCGACCTGCGGCCTGCGGACGGGGTCGAAGGATCCGTGGAGCAGACACGTTTTCTGCTCGAGCTCCACGCGGCCTATCTATTCGGCGCTCGGCCACTCGAGCTTGGACCCTACGTGGGCGTGGGCGGCGAGCTGCAGCGTCTGCGCGGCATGGAAGTGGTGCGCCCGCAGGAGGCGTTGCGGTTCAACCCGACGGCCGCGCTCGGCCTGCATGCGCAGCTGCGCCTCAGCGAGCGGCTCCAGCTACTTGCGCGGGCCTCCGGTCGGGCAGTGCCGCGCGCGCACGACCTCACGATCGAGCCGCTCGGCCGCCTGGGGCGCACGCCGCGCGCCTGGCTCGCGCTCGAGCTCGGTCTGGCGCTCGAGCTGCCCTAGGGGGTGTCCCTAGATTCTGCGCCTACTGCGCCGGCAATTCTCGGCGAATTCGACCCGTACTCGCGCGGCGCTGCGCGACCTACATCGAGTACGGCTGTGCTGCTCGCACTCCGTTGGGCCCGACTTCACTCGAGCCTTCCGGGCTCGCAACGGCGCAGAAACCAGGGACACCCCCTAGGCCGGATATCTCACCGATGCGCGCGCCCTCGCACAACCGCTCGACTCCACAGCGCTCCCGCCTC
Organism: Myxococcales bacterium; assembly: GCA_028817855.1. GTDB lineage: Bacteria > Myxococcota_A > Polyangia > Polyangiales > JAFGIB01 > JAOUOP01. The sequence continues at coordinate 17,808 of JAPPOT010000321.1, read as the reverse complement.
GGTCGCGAATCCACACCGTTTGCGCTCCACTCACCGAAACCACTGCGAAGCCAATCACTTGCACGATCTTCGCACGCATCGGTGAAACATCCGGGCTAGCCGGAAAAACGCACGGCCGGTTGAAGGATCCCGGCGCGGCCACCCAATACCCATCGATTGACGAGTACGGCTGGCACCGACACCCGCAAGCATTGCGGGGTTTGGCAGGGACAGAGGGATGGCCATGGGTGATAGGCATTGGAGACGACTCGCGGCGCTCTCATCGCTGCTGCTGGCCTGCACCGGCCAGATCGAAGGCAGCGGCGGTGGCGCCGGCACCGTCGTCGAGGCGGACGTAACCGCCCCCGGCGTGGCCGATCCGTTCGGCTCCGCGCCCGGTGGTGGGCCGTCGGGAGCAGCCGGTGCCGCGCCCGGCTCCGGGTCCGACGGCGCACCGGGCGACTCGAGCGACGACCGCGCTGCCGGCGTCAACGTGGTCGAGTGTCTCGAGCCGGCCGTGGGCCCCACCGCGCTCAAGCGCCTGACCCACCGCGAGTACGACAACAGCGTGCGCGACCTGCTCGGCGACAGCAGCGCGCCCGGCCTCGCGTTCGCGCCCGACACCCAGGTCGGGCTCTTCGACAATACCTCCGCCGCGCAGACCGTCTCGGTCCTGCTCGCGGATCAATACCTGGATGCCGCCGAGCGCCTCGCCGAGGGTGCGGACGTGGACGGGCTGCTCGGCTGCGATCCGGCCGGCGCAGACGGCGCCGCCTGCGTGCGCGGCTTCGTGGAGCGCTTCGGCCGGCGGGCCTACCGGCGCCCGCTGTCGGCGACCGAGCTCGACGATCTGGTCGGCCTCCAGGCCGAGCTGGCCGCCCTGGCGGACGCGCGCACCGGCGTGCGCGGGGTGATCGCGGCCGTGCTAGCCTCGCCGAACTTCCTCTTTCGCCCGGAGCTCGGAGGTGCCGATGGCGAGCTGGAGGGGGCCAAGCAGCTGACCGACTTCGAGCTCGCGGCGCGCCTCGCGTCGCTGCTGTGGGCCTCGGTGCCCGACGACACCCTGCTCGACGCGGCCGCGGCCGGCCAGCTGCAGGACCCGGCCGGCCTCGAGGCCCAGGCGCGGCGCATGCTCGACGACCCGCGTGCGCGCCCGGCCCTCGCGGCCTTCTACGAGCAGTGGTTCGGCCTGCCCCTGCTGCAGACCGCCACCAAGGACCCGGCCGCCTACCCGCGCTTCGACGATGCGCTCAGGGCCTCGATGGCGGAGGAGACCCGGCGCTTCATCGAGCATGTGCTGTGGGAGGATGATGGGCGGCTGGCGACGCTGCTCACCGCCCAGTACTCCTTCGTCGACGGTTCCCTGGCCGAGCTCTACGGGGTCGCGCCGCCGGCCGATCCGAGCGCCTTCGAGCTGACTTTCCTCGACTCCGAGCAACGCCGCGGGCTGCTGTCCCAGGCCAGCCTGATGACCGCCTTCGCCAGCCCCGCGGAGAGCTCACCGGTCAAGCGCGGCAAGTGGGTGCGCGTGCGCATCCTCTGCCAGGACCTGCCGGACCCGCCCGCCGAAGTGCCCGAGCTGCCCGGCCCCGAGCCCGGCGTCACGACCCGCGAGCGTTTCGCAATGCACACCGACAATCCGGCGTGCGCGGGGTGCCACAGCATGATCGACGGCCTCGGCTTCGGGCTCGAGCACTACGACGGGATCGGCGCCTACCGCACTACGGACCACGGCGCCGAGGTCGACGCCAGCGGCGAGATCAACCACACGCGCGACATCGACGGTCTCTACAGTGGCGCGCCGGAGCTCGCCGACCTTCTGGCCGGCAGCGCCCAGGTCAGCGACTGCGCGCCCACCCAGTGGTTCCGCTACGCCCTGGGCCGCCGCGAAACCGCCGACGACGCCTGCTCCCTGGTCGCCCTGCAGGACGCCTTCGCGGCGTCCGGCGGCGACCTACGCGAGCTGATGGTCGCGCTGACCCAGACAGACGCCTTCAGGCACTACCGCCAGCCGGAGTAGGGAGACGAGCATGGACGAGCGATGGTTGTTGTCACGACGGGCGCTGCTCGGTGGACTCGGCGCCGCCGGTGCCATGGCGTTGTTGCCGCGGCGCCTGCGCGGACAGAACGCGGGCGACCCGCCCACGCGCCTGCTGGTGGTGCACGTGCCCGAGGGCATGTGGAACGGGGCACCGCGCCCCTCGCCCGGCGGCACCGACCTCGGGCCGATCCTCGAGGCGCTGCAGCCCTACCAGTCGCGCGTGCTGGTGCTGGACGACCTGGACATGCAGTCGCGCGATCACGGACCCGGTGGCGACGGCCATCACCGCGGCGTGCCCCACATGTTCACCGGCACCGAGATGCTGGACGAGTCGAACGCCGGGGGTATCTCGGTCGACCAGCGGATCGCCAATGCGATCGGTGGTGACTCGCCCCATGCCTCGCTCCAGTTCGCCGTGCGGATTGTCTACGGCGACACCAACGCGCGACCCCTGTGGTCCGGACCGGGTCGAGTCGTGCCCGCGATGCAGAACCCGTGGGAGGCCTACGACCGCATCTTCCGCGACGTGATGCCGGACGCGGAGCCCACGCCGGGGCCCGCGGTCAACCTGCGGCGCAGCGCGCTCGACCACTCCTTGGCCGAGCTCAACAGCCTGCGCGGGCGGCTGCCGGTCAGTGACCGCGTGCTGCTCGACTCCTACCACGACTCCCTGCGCGACATCGAGCAGCGGCTGTCGGTGGCGGCGCCCGCGCCCGGCACCTGCACGCCGCCCACCCTCGGCAACAGCATCGACGTGAGCGCGGAGCGCAACTATCCCGCTGTCGGCCAGCTGCAGATGGATTTGATCGTCGCGGCCTTCCAGTGCGGGCTGACGCGCGTCGCCAGCCTGCAGTGGGGCAACTCGAACGACCAGTGCACCTACTCGTGGCTGGGCGTCAACGCCCTGGGACACGACCTCGCGCACAACAACAACAACGTCGACGGCGACGGCAGCAAGAAGCTGCAGGTCTACCGCTGGTACTCGGAGCAGGCCGCCTACCTGCTGGAGCGCCTGGACTCGATCCCCGAGGGCGGCGGCACCATGCTCGACAACACCCTGATCCTGTGGGCCTCGGAGTTCGGCGAGTCCAACGGGCACAGCTCCAACAACCTGATGTGGCTGCTGATGGGCAACGCCGCGGGCCAGTTCGGCACCGGCCGCGTGCTCGACTGCGGCGGCCGCTCCACCAACGACCTCCACACCTCCCTCTGCAACGCCTTCGGCATCCCCGACCAGACCTTCGGAAACCCCGCCTACTGCAGCGGTCCCCTGCCCAACCTGGGTTGATGTAGCCCACCCCTCTGTCCCGGGGCGCCCCGAGATCGTATGACAGAAGGACCCGTGAATGACCGTCGTCCGCTCCGGAGCGCTCCCATGACCAGCCAGCCCATGGCGGCCACGCTGGGGTACGAGCGCGCCGCAGGCTCGTCGGTGGACACGGGAGCGCTCGACTTCGAGCGCGTCTACGGTGACCACTTCCACGCGGTGTGCCGTTGGGCGCGCGCCTTCGGCGGGCTCGATGCGGACCTCGACGACCTCGCCCAGGAGGTCTTCCTGGTGGTCCGCCGCAGGCTCGACGACTACCGCGGGCCGAGCGTCCGCGCGTGGCTCTACGGCATCACGCGCAAGACGGTGAGCGACTACCGCCGCCGGGCCTGGCTGCGGCGGCTGCTCAGGGGCACCACGCGCAGCCTGCAGGACAGCCCCCAGGCCGCCGACCCGGGCGCCTCCCAGGCCTACGAGCGGCTCGAGGCTCGACGTGTGCTCACCCGGGTGCTCGAGCGCATGAGCCCCGTGCGGCGCGCCGCGTTCGTGCTATTCGAGATCGAGGGCTACAGCGGCCAGGAGATCGCGGAGCTGGAGCAGATCCCCGTGGCGACCGCGTACACCCGCCTGCACCACGCGCGCAAGGACTTCCTGCGTCTGGTTGCGGAGGTGGACGCGGGCGAGGAGGGCGAGCCATGAAGCGGTTGCGCGAGATGGAAGCGGAGGGAGCGGAGCTCGAGCGCGCCCGCTCCCTGCTGGAGGCGGCCGCGCCCTTGCCCGAGTCCGAAGCACGCATGGCCCGCGTGCGCGCCGCCCTCGACAGGCCGCGCGCCCGCGGCTTGCGGCGGCTGCCCGCGCTCGCGCTCGCGGCATTCGCGGCGCTCTTCGGTGCCAGCGCCTTTGCCGCTGTGCGCTACGTCGTCGAGCAGGCGCGCCCGCCGGCGCCCGCCGCCGCCCCCGTGGCGCCGCGGGCACCCGCGGCTCCGACCAAGCCCTCCGCGGCGCCCGCGCCGGAGCCGGTCGCGCCGGCGGCGGCCGAAGAGGTGGAGGAGCGAACCGCGCCGAAGCGCGCGAAGGCCCCGCAGCGGCGCAAGCCGCCAGCCGGTGCGCGCGAGGCGAAACAGGCCGAGGCGCTCGCCGCGGACAGCGCCCTGGTCCACCGCGCCGTCCAGGCCCTGCGGCGCGACGACGAGCCGGCCGTCGCCGCGCGCCTGCTCGCCGAGCACCGGCGCCGCGTGCCGAAGGGCCCGCTGGCCGAGGAGGTGCTCTCGCTCCAGGTGGAGGCGGCCCTGGCGCTCTCGGATCCGCGCGCCCGCGGCTATGCTCGTGAGTACCTCGAGCGCTATCCGGGCGGCCGCTACTCGGCAATCGCCCGGCGTGCGCTCGCCCCGGAGGCGCAGCAGCCGCGGTGACGCGCGCCTCGCTCAGCCTCTTCGCGTTGCTCTGCCTGGTTGCATGCGATCGCAAGGTCGTGCTCGGGTACGCGCCCGACCGGGACTCGGGAGTGCCGGCACCGCCGCCATCGCCGACGGATGCCGCCGTCGCGGCCGAGCCCCCGCCGTCGGATGCGGCGGTCGCGGTCCAGTCGCCACCGGCGCCGGTGAGCTGGCCGACGGGTGTGCACACCGGCAACGAGCTCGAGCGCTACGAGAGCTTCGCCGCGTGGCGCGGTCGGCCGATCGACGTCGCCCTCTTCTTCGTCGATCGCACGGTCGGCTGGCCGGGCGTGGTCGAGCCTGGGTGGCCGGTCGACATGCTCGCCGGGCTCGATGCACGCCTCATCCTGGCGCTGCCCCTGTATCCCGAGGGGGAGGGCGACAACAGCAGCTGCGCGGGGGGCGCCTACGACGAGGAGTGGCGCAAGCTCGGGCCGTTCCTGATCGAGCGCGGGCGCGGCGACAGCATCATCCGCCTCGGCTGGGGTCCGAACGACAGCGCCCACGACTGGCGTGCCGACGACGACCCCACCGACTGGATCACTTGCTTCCGCCGCACGGTCGAGGCGATCCGCTCGACCGGTCCCGAGCTGGAGATCGTGTGGGACTTCAATCCGGCCGGGCGCCCGGACAACACGGCGCTCGAGCCCTTCGACGCCTACCCCGGCGACGCCTACGTGGACTTCGTGGGTCTAGAGGCCTTCGATCGCTACCCACCCGCCCTGGACGAGGCGTCGCTCGCGTCCCAGTGTGAGAGCCCGACCGGGCTGTGCAGCCTGTTCGACTTCGCGCGCGAGCACGGCAAGCGCATCGGGCTCAGCGAGTGGGGGCTGATCTCCTGCGGCGATGGGGGCGGCGGCGACAACCCCTTCTACGTGCGCAGCACCTTCGACCTCTTCGCCGAGCACGCCGACCTGATGGGCTTCGAGGCCTACTACGAAGACAGCGGCGAGCTCTGCAGCGCCCTGCAGGACGGCGACGACAATCGCGCGGCTGCCGCCGAGTACCGCTCGCTGTACGGTCCCCGCTGAAGGTGCCAAGGCGCGCAGTCAGGCAGTGACCGGGAAGCGCACGACCAGGTGCGTGCCCTCGCCCGGCTCCGAGTCGACCTGGAGCTCTCCCGAGAGGGCGCGCACGCGCAGCTGCACGCCGAGCAGGCCCATGGCGCCGTCGGGGTGCGGGGCTTCGGGATCGAAGCCCTCGCCGTCATCGGAGACGCTGAGCTCCACCTGGCCGTCGCGCATGGCGACCACCACCTCGGCGAAGCGGCAGCGGCCGTGCTGGACGGCGTTGGACATGGCTTCCTGGAGGATGCGGTAGACCGCCAGGGCGCGCTCGCCGATCGCCCGCTCGGCAGCCCCGTCGATGCGGCAGTCGATCACTGCGTCGTGCTCGCGGCACAACCCCTCCGCAGCAGCCTCCGCGGCCCGCCGCAGGCCCAGGCGACGCAGCTGGTCCGGGTGCAGCGTGCGCGAGAGGCTGCGGACCTCGTCGATGCAGGCCTGGGTGTGATCGTCTGCTCCCTGCAAGCGCGCGCCGTCCTCGCCACGCGCGCCCGCCGCCGCGCCACGCAGGCTCTGCTTGACCACGACCAGGCCCTGTCCGAGCGAGTCGTGGAGCTCTGCCGCCAGGCGCCGTCGCTCGGACTCCTGGGCGTCGATCAGCTGGTGCAGCAGATCCTCGCGCAGGGCGCGGAGCTGCTCCGCCGCCTCGACCTGCGCGCTCAGCGTGCGCTCGTGCAGCTGTTCGGCGTTGCGCCGCGCGGTCTCACGCTCGTGGCGCAGTTGGCGGGCGCGAGTCGCCAGGCCCAGGGCGAGCGCGATTGCGGCGAAGGAACAGGCCGGCAGCAGCGCGTAGCGGCCAGCCAGGATCGCGGTTGGATCGTCCGGTGGGCCCGACAGCGCCGTCGTCACGCCACCCGCGACGAGCACGAGCAGCGCGAGCAATGCGTGGGTGGAGTAGCGCGGCGGTTCGGACTCGAGTGACGGCGGGCCCTCTTCACCTTCACGCGCGATGCGCCCGGTGTAGTCGGCCCACAGCCACGCCGCCGTCCCGGCCGAGAGCAGACACGCGAGCTCGAGGCCGAACGGGACCTGGAAGCCCCGCCCGGCCACCACCGTCCAGCCCAGCCCGGTGCCCTCGAGACCGAGCGCGGTGATCGCGCCGACGAACGCGGTGAAGCTGAGGAAGGTGCGCTCGCGCAGGTAGGCGAAGATCAGGAAGTTGTAGAGCAGCATCGCCGCGCCGATGCCCAGATAGAGCGAGACCAGCAGGTTCTCGGCGTAGCGCAGGCTCAGCGCGTCCTGGTGGTCGGCGATCACCAGCTCGCCGGGCTCGACGCCGTCCGGCAGCAGCAGCACCAGGGTGCGCGTCCGAGCCAGTCCCACGCTGCTGCCGGCGGCGACCGTGAGCTCACCGCCCGGCCGTGCGCGTGACGCGTCCGCGACCTGGCCATCCGCGACACTCACGACCTCCAGCTGCCGGTGTCGACCCCGGTCGAGCAGTCGCCTCTGCGTGCCAGCCGGGGATTCCTCTTCCACGCGCAGGTGCCAATAGCCGCCCGCCACACCTTGCACCCGCCGGAAGAGGGAGCCCACCTCGATCGGCTCGCGCCCCAAGTGGGCGCTGGGCGCCTCCGCCTCCAGCACCGCCTCGGGCAGCCCAGCGCGCGCCGACGCGCCCGTGGCGAGCCCCACCGCGAGCGTGATGACGGCCAGCCCGTGTCGCCCAGCGAGCCCCATTCGGGGCCGCATGGTACTGGAAGCCGCTCAGCCCCGCAGCCCCGGCAGGGGCCCGGTTCCGTAGGCCGGGTTGCCAAACTGGTCCGTCTCCACCCCCATCGCCTGGGCGAGGGAGACCCTCACATCCTACTGTGGAGGGCCACCGCTCCACGCAGCGGCGCATTTTTGTTCACCACAGCCAGCGAGTTGGTCACGGTCCGTCTAGATGTTGCACGAAGCGCTCCTTCTACCCGGAATGCACGGCAGCGCCGCCCTCTTCGACGGCCTGCGTGCCCACGCTCCGGCCGGGCTGACGCTCCACACGGTCGACTACCCGAGCGAGGGCCCCCAGGACTATGGCAGCCTGCAGGCCTGGCTCGAGCCGCGCCTGCCGTCCGGCGAGACTCCGTACGCGATCGTCGCGGAGTCCTTTTCCGGGCCCCTGGCCGTGCGCATCGCCGCGGCCGAGCCCCGGGGTCTGGCGGCGCTGGTGCTGGTGAACTCCTTCGTCGCCGCGCCGATGGGACCGGTGCTCGGCGCGGCTGCGATGTTTGGGATGCCGCTGGCCAGCCGCCTCGGAGTGCCCGCGCGAGCTATCCGCGCGCGCATGGTCGGCGCGGATGCACCGGATGCGCTGGTGGCCCGCGTCGGCGAGATCCTGCGCGGCGTGCCGCGGGCGACGCTCGCGGCGCGCATGACGACAGTGGCCCGCGCCAACGAGACGTCGGCCTATCTCCGCACCTGGCTCCCCATCTTCTACCTGCGCAGCGATGCGGATCGCTTGGTTCCCGAGCGCGCGCTCGCCGAGATGATCCGGATCCGTCCCGGCCTCCAGGTCCACCGTACGCCGGGGCCGCACCTGTTGCTCCAACGTCACCCCGAGCGCGCCGCGGAGGTGCTGCAGCTCTGCCTGAGCGATCGCGGTTGACCGGTGCTGGCCCCCGATTGGGCCCCGGCCCAACGCCCCGCCATCACATTTCAGCCTGAACGGGTGTCCCCACCATTATGGGGGCGGATGCAGCCCCAACGATTGGCGTTGCAAGTCCCAGCGTGGTGAGCAAGTGTCCACAGCGTGGAGGGTGGTTCCTCGGCCCTGCGTACGCGGATGCCACGGCTCGGTATCCGTCGCCCGGTGCGCTTCTACCGCATCGATGAGCTGATCTGCGCCTATACGGACGACCTCAGCGACCGCGGTGCCTTCGTCCACACCGACGCCTTCTTGCCGGTCAACGGCGTGGTCGATCTCTGCGTGGTGCTTGGCGACAACCGTCCGGTCACGGTGCCGGCGCGCGTGGCCTACTGTCTGCCGCCCGACCAGGCACGCCAGCTCGGCCGGCGCAGCGGCATCGGCTTCCAGTTCCTCGCCCACGCCAAGCCCCAGCTCGACGAGCTTCGGCAGTTCGTGCGCGGCGCCGACACCCGCGCGCCCGCCCGCCGTGAGGGGCAGTCGTCGAGCCGCAAGCGTGTGCTGGTGGCCTGCGCCCACTCGCGCCTGGGCAATCGCCTGGCGCACGCGCTGTCGCCCGCGGGCGTCGAGCTGGGCATCTCGGTCAACGCCGAGGAGCTGATCACCCAGCTCGGTGAGCAGCGCTGGGATGCGCTGGTACTGGACGAGTCCATGGGCCTGGCCTCGCAGCTGGTGCAGCTGGCGCGCGAGGTGGCGTTGCCACCGCTGTTGCTCGTTGCGCGCGGGCACGATGAGCTCTCGCGGCTGCAGGCCTACCGCGCGGGCGTCGCCGACTGCCTGCCGCGCCCGTTTACGGACGAGGAGCTGCGCTTGCGCGTGCTCCACGTGCTGCAGCCGCGACGGCGCAAGCCCACGCCCGACATCGCCGGAACGCTCTCGCGCATGCCCGCGACCTCGGTGCTCGCGCTACTGGAGCACGAGCGCCGTAGCGGCATGCTCTTGCTCCAGGGCGGCGCCGAAGAGGTCGGCATCACCCTGCGCGCCGGCGGCATCTGCGCGGTCGACGGGACCCTCGATGACGGTGCCCGCCACCGCCTGCTCAGCGCCCTGCGCTGGAGCGAGGGTCACTTCGAGTTTCGCACCGGAGCCGTCGTCAGCCACGTGGACGAGCCCTGGCCGATCTCCGGCGTGCTGCTCGACTGCGCGCGCATCGAGGACGAGCGCGGCGCGGACCTGTAGAGGCGGCACGAAAGTGGAGCGGGCGTCGAACGTGGTACCACCCGGCCTCGCGCTGATCGCCCCAAAAGGGCAAGTTCAAGCACTACCGCCGAGCTCGGGGCTAGGGGGTGTCCCTAGAACCGCCAGCGCTGGCCGCGCACCAGCTCCGGGTCGCGGAAGGTGAGGAAGACCGGCTGCTGGTCGAGCTGCAGGATCCAGTTGCGCCAGTGTCGCTCGAAGCGCTCGAGGGACTCGCCCAGGGTGCGCTCGAGCGTGCGGCGGCCGGAGGGGTCGCGGCTGTGGTGCAGGAGGAAGGATCTGTGGAAGGGATCGAGCAGCGCGTGTTCCTGCAGGTAGAAGACCAGGTAGCGTGCGGCGGCGTAGCTCTCCGCGTGATCGAGACCATGGAAGCGCGTGGGGCCCCGGGCCAGCAGATCGGTGAGAGGGCCCAGCCTGTTGTTGCGGATGGCGCGCTTGAGCCCGTTGAGGCGCCAGTTGAGCCCACCGGCCAGGCGCCCGTTGCGCACGCCCGCGCTCTCGAAGAGCGAGCCCATGCCCTCGTTGTACCACGGCGGGCAGTCGGGGATGCTCGCGCGCATGTAGGGGTGCACCAGCTCGTGGAGCAGCGTGCCGCTTCCCGCGGCGAGGTTCGCGTAGAGCGCGTGGGCCGCCGGGTCGTAGAAGCCAAAGGCGGTGGGCGCCGGCCGTCCCGTCAGGCGCTGCGTGTGATAGGCGTAGGTCTCGCCGCTGCGGAAGATCCACACCTCCGTGATCGGAGGCGGCGTGTGGAAGTAGTGCTTCTCGTAGTCGTTGGCCGCGAGCCAGACGACCGAGCGGGCGGTCTCCTCGACCCGCGAGCGCTCGGCGTCACCGATGATCACGAAGGGCGGGCGCAGCAGCACCGTCATGCCGGCCTCCAGCCGTGGCTCGAGCGCGATGATGTGTTGGGCGTAGTCCGCCTGCGTGGGCGTTGCCGAAGGCGGCGACACCACGAGAGGGGCGGGGCCGGGAGCGAGCCGGATTCGCGTCACCGATGGCGGGCCGTCGTCGGTGGTGTGCGGCCACCGCGTCAGGAAGTCGCGCCGTGCCATCGCATGGTCGGCGCCGTCCGGCCGCGCTGGATCGTGAAAGCGCACGCGGTCGGTGGCGGCCTCATAGCCGACGACGAGGACGAACCGCCGACCGCCCGCACCGCCGGTCTCCGCCGCCAGCTCGACGACGGAAGGCACACCTCGCTCGAGGTCGGCGTGCAGGGCTGCGAGCTGCGCTCCCGCGCCCCCCGGCCCGAGTCGGGTGGTGGTCTCTCCGACTTCGAAGCCCATGTCGCCGAGCGCTCGCGCCAGCTCGTCGGCGCTCGCCCCGCGCGCCTCGAGCGGGTCCACGCCCGTACGGTCGAAGACGTGGTCCTGGTCCGTGTCGTGGTCCAGTGCGAGCAGCGCCATGGTGGCCGCGGCTTCGCCACCAAAGCGGGGCTGCTGCTGCACATGGGGCACGTCGGCGAGATGGACGTCGGCGTACGGTGCGCTCTCGCGCGGTTCGGGTCGCGACCGTTCCGTGGTGCATCCGGACGCCGCTCCGACGAGCCATCCGACACACACGTACAGCCTCAACCCCGACCCCATCCCGATCTAGACACTAGCGCGGCCCGCAGGTTCCCGCACGCGCGAAGGGGACCACGGCCGGCCGATCAGGTGCCTGGTAGCATGGGCGCTGCGGCGCGGTCCGGGAGCTCGAGGGCGAGCAGGCAGAGCAGCGCCACCGTCGTGTGATGCCAGTCCGACTCCGTGGCGTCCGCGTAGCCCCAGCCGCCGTCCTCGCGCTGCGCCGCGCCGATCACGGCGCTCCACCGGGTCTCGATCCACTCGTGGGCGCCGGCGTAGGCCAGCATCGCGCACAGCTCCATGCTCAGGTCGTCCGCTGCCTGCGCGGCGCGCAGCTCGCGGTCCATCGCACCGATCACGGTGGCGCGCAGCCGGCCGGCGCGGGGTACGGCGCAGCCGCGCTCCTCCAGAAAGCCGAGCGCGAGGGCGGCGTGGCTGGCGTCGTAGCCTCCCGCCTCTGCCGCGCCTCCGATGCGCGCGCCGTAGTCGTCGGGCAGCGCCAGGTAGTCGCAGTGCAGCGCCGGGTAGAGCAGCCGCGCGATCGGGTGTTGCCCCTCGAGCTCGAGCGCTTCCACGCGGGCCGCGCGGTCGTAGGCGTAGGCCATCATGCGGTTGACGACCGGCTGCCTCGCGAACGCTGCGCTCTGCGGGTCGAAGGCTTCAGCGAAGGTCGCCAGCTCCGAATAGCCGTAGCGGCGGCCGATGTGCGCCGGCACGAAGAGCGAGTGCTGGGGTACCCGCGCCCGCTGCGAAACCAGATAGGCGATGCCACGCTCGATGGTGCTCGGCCCTGGCTCGACCGCGTCCACGGATGCCGGCGCCTCCGCCGTGTCGTGCCACAGGGCGGGCGCGCCCGCGGCGAGCAACGCGATCGCGAGCGCCCATCGGGTCCTGGGGGTCACACCGCGAGTCTACTTGAACCAGGCCTGTCGCTCGGCGCCCCAGGGATCGCTCTCGGCGCGACACTCGCCGCGGTCGAAGAGCATCGTCGTGCGGCGGTCGGTGTCGTAGGCGCCCCAGGGCGGCAGGCCGTCGTGGTTGGGGTCGCCGCCGCGGGCGAAGGCGATCCAGGCGTCGGCCATGCGGGCGCCGAGCTCCTTGCGGCTGGGCGAAGGGCGCATCACCGGCTCGTGCACGTTGTCGAAGCAGAAGGGCAGCTCGAAGCCGTGGCCGCTGCGCAGCGGACCGGCCGCCCAGCAAAAGATATACATCCAGACCGGCGCCTGGCTGACGCCCTGGAGGCGCTTCTCGGCAAGCTTGATCGATGGGATGCGCATCGAAGCGTCGGTGTTGATCGCGAGCAGCAGGGTGATGGCGTCGGCGTCGGGCCGGCTCGCCTTGTAGGCCTCGAGCAGTGGCTCGGCGCGGTCGCCGAAGGCCGACAGGCGCGCAGGTAGCTCGTCCATGCCGAGCTTGGACGGATCGCGCAGGGCCGGCTCGGCGCCGAGGAAGAGGGTGGCCTCGTCGAAGGTCGTGCCGATCAGCAGTGGCACATCCGGCGCGTGGCCATCGCGCAGCGCGTGGGCGGGGTGCCGCGCGATCACCTCGCCATCGAGCACGGGCGAGGCGGCGTCCCCGCCCATCCCGCGGCCGCCGGCCGTGCGCAGCGCCTCGGCCGGCAGCGCGCGCAGCTTGTCGACGGCGCCCGGGCCCGCGTCGATGCCGAGCTTCTCGAGCAGCTTCTCGGTCGCGTCGCCCGCGCGCTCCGGTGCGAGCGAGTAGCGCGCCGCGCCGCTCTGGATCGCGGCGCGGTGGAAGAGCCCCTTGGCCGACGGCATCGCCAGCAGGTGGCAGACCTTCGAGCCGCCGCCCGACTCGCCGAAGATCATCACGTTGTCGGGGTCACCGCCAAAGCCGGCGATGTTGTCGCGCACCCACTCCAGCGAGACCACCAGGTCCTGCATGCCGACGTTGCCGGAGGAGGCCAGCTCCGGCCCGCCGAGCTCGGCCAGGTGCAGGTAACCGAAGGGACCGAGGCGGTGGTTGACCGTCACCACCACGACGTCGCCGCGCGCCGCCAGGCTCCGCCCCTCGTAGAGCGGCCAGGAGCCGGAGCCGATCGTGTAACCGCCGCCGTGGAAGAAGACCATCACCGGCCGCTTGCCGCCGTCGCTCGCCGGCGCCCACACGTTCAACCGCAGGCAGTCCTCGTCCTCGTGGGTCTCGGGCGACCAGCCCTCGGGCCGCGCCTCCGGTTGCGGGCAGGAGGGCCCGTACTCGCGCGCGTCGAACGGCTCGCTCCACGGCTCCACCGGCGCCGGCGGTGCAAACCTGAGGGCGCCGACCGGCGGCGCCGCGTAGGGGATGCCCTTGAACGCGAGGATGCCGCCCTGGTCTCGGCCGGCGACCTCGCCGCTCTGCGTGCTCACGATCGTCTCTGTCATCTCGCCCTCTCCGCTCGCAAACCCTGCGGCGCCGAACCATCGCGGTTGTCGGCGCCGCCTTCAAGTCCCCGGGTGGGCTTGTCCCGATCGGGACATGCACTGATGCGTTCTGTCTTTGCGGATTCCCGCGGCGTGCGTTCAGCGCTCGCTCGCGATACGGTTGCGCCCCAGCCGCTTGGCCTCGTAGAGCTTGCGGTCCGCCGCCCCTTCCGCGCGCAAGCGCGGCCCAGCCGCAGCCCTGCTCGAGTCGCTAGAGGTCTTGCGCGCTGAGCTCGCCGGCGGCGCTGGGTGTCGCATCGTCGCTCGCTGCACGCGGTACAGCCGTCGACGGCAGCGCAGTGTTCAGTCGCTCGTCCCAGTCAGCCGGCAGCGCGCCCTCATCGGTCATTGAGTGGGTCGCGGGTCGTGCGGGGCTTGTCTCACGACGCTCCGCCGTGCGTTGCTTCTTGGTCTTGCGGCTCTCGCGCTCGCGCGTGACCTTCACCGCTCGCACCCCGCCACGCTTGGCTGGCACCTCGTGTACGCCCCGCGGAAGGTCCTGCTCTTCGGCACCCGCCCCGGCCTCGGCCTGGGCCGCGATCGCACTCGCGGGGCCGGGCGGCGGCGCCTGGGGCTCGGGCGCCCTCGGTGCGGCCGCGGGAGGCGCAGCGGCGGCGGCCGGCGCGGCCGGTCGTTCGGGGAAGAGCACCCACGCGATCGCGCAGGCGAAGACCAGCGCCAGCCCGACGAGCAGCCAGCTACGCGGGCGCTCGCGCGTCACCGAGTGCGGATCGATGCTTCGGGCCCGGGGCTTCAGCGACGCGTCCGAGGGCGGCGAGATCGGCTGCACACCCGCTAGGCTGACCACACTCGGCGTGCCCGGCACGGAGTGGAAGCGCGCTGATGGACAGTAGGGCTCAAGTGCCAGCGCCAGCATCTCGACGCTCTCGAAGCGGTCGGCGCGGTCGCGCGCCATTGCGCGCATCACCACCGCCGCCAGGCCCGGGTCCACCTCTTCGTTGAGCTCGGCGATCGGCTCGGGATCGGCGGTCACGATCTTCACGATCAGATCGTTGTAGGTGTCCGCGTCGAATGGATGGGTGTCGGTGAGCATCTCGTAGAGAATCACGCCGAAGCCGTAGATGTCCGCGCGTAGGTCGAGGTCCTTGCTGCCGCGCACCTGCTCCGGGGACATGTAGTGGGGCGTGCCCATCACCATCCCGCTGCGCGTCAGTCCCAGGTCGCCGTCCTCCCCGCTGGCGATCTTCGAGATGCCGAAGTCGAGCACCTTCGGTTCGCGTGGCTCGCCCCCCGGGCTCTCGCACAGAAAGATGTTGTCGGGCTTGAGGTCGCGGTGGATCACGCCCTGCGCGTGCGCGGCTGCGACCCCACGCAACGCGGGCATCAGCACCGCGATCGCGTCCGCCGCGTCCAGGCGTCCGCGCTCGAGACGCGCCGAGAGCGCCTCACCGTGCAGCCGTTCCATCACCAGGTAGGCCGAGCCGTCCTGCACGCCCACGTCGTAGATGTCCACGACGTTGGGATGATCGATGCGCGCCGTCGCACGTGCTTCCAGAATGAAGCGCTGCGTGCCTTCGGTGCCGTCGTCGGCCGGCAGCATCCACTTGAGCGCGACCGACTTGTCACTGACGCAGTGGGTGGCCGAGTACACGACGCCCATGCCGCCGCGCCCAAGCACGCCATCGACTCGATACTTCTCAGCGACCATCGCTCCGACTTCGAGCGGCGCTGCATCCTGTGCGCCCCTGGTCATGCCTTTCCCTCCGTCGTCACTCGAAAAGTTAGCGACGGACGGCAAGCATCGCTGTGAAACAGGTAACTTCACCTAGCCATTTTTTGTGGCCTGCTAGCGCTCGTGACTGACTTCACTTTGACCCACTCCTGTTTGCGCGAGGCGCGCCGTGGATTGCGTACTGTGATCTCGTTCACGGTGGCCGCCGGTCTCGCGTATCCCTCGTTGCTGTGCGCTCAAGAGCTCCAGCGTGTTCCGGCGCTCGAGCCGGGCGCGCCCGACACCCAGGCACCGGCCGATGCCGCGCTGCCGGCCGAGTACGACCCGACCGTGCTCGAGGCGCTCGAGGCCTTCGAGCAGCGCGACTGGCGGCGTGCACGCGCGCTCTTCCAGCGCGCCCACGGCCTCCACCCAACGGCGCGCACGCTGCGTACGATCGGCATGTGCGCCTTCAACGAAGGCGACATGGTCGGCGCGCTGCAGAACCTGGAGGCCTCGCTCGACGACACGCGCAAGCCGCTGACCGAGGACCAGCGCAGGCACGTGCGCGGCTTGATTCAGCGGGCCGACGAGCGGGTGGGGCGCGTGCGCCTGCTGTTGGACCCCGCTCACGCCACGGTGCAGGTCGACGGCAAGTCGCCCGCGATGCTGCCCGGCGGGGAGCTGGTGCTCGAGCCCGGGCGCCACGAGATCGTGATCTGGGCGGAGGGCTATGGCTCGCGCACCCAGCACGTGCGGGTCGCCGCGCGCGACCGGGCGACGATCGAGCTGCGCCTGCAGCGTACACCCGCGACGGCGGCGGAGGGACGACGCGAGCCACCCGCGCGGCGGTCGCCGATCGTCCAGCTCGCGCCCGCGGGCGATGCCGCCCGCGATGCGGATGGCTGGGCCTGGGCGACGCTGTCCGTGGGCGCGGTGGGCGCGGTTACCGGCGGCGTGACCACCGCGCTTGCGCTCTCCAAGAAGTCGAGCCTGGACGCCGCCTGTCCCGACCGGCGTTGCGGTCCGATGGATCACGGCTTGGTCGACGACTACGAGACCTTGCGTACGATCGCGATCGTCGGAGGCGCAGTGGGCCTGGTCGGGATCGCGACCGGTACCGTGCTGCTGCTCACGGGTGAAGGTGAGCCGGAGCGCGCGCCCGCCATCGAGGCCATGATCGGCCCCGGCTTCGCGGGGGTGAGGGGGCGACTGTGAAGGACGCAAGCCTGATCGTGGCGGCCATCCTCTGCGCGCCTGCGTGCGTGCTGCCCACCTACGAGAAGGTGGACTCCGTCGAGCAGGGCACGACCTTCGACGCGGTGGAGCGCTCGGCGCTCGGTGCGGCGGGCGCCTGCGGGCTGTCCCACATGCTCGAGACCGAGTGCGATGCGTGCATTCGCGCCAACTGTTGCGAGCTGGCCGAGGAGTGCGGCGACGGCACGGCTTGCGGAGAGGATCTGCTCGAGCCGATCTCGCCGGTGGCCGACTACTCCACCGACTTCGATCCCCTGCTTGGCTGCATGCAGCGCGACTGCGAGCAGGCCTGCCAGGTCAACTGGGGCTGCGTCGGTGAGTACAGCTGGCCCACACCGGAGGAGCCCTACAGCTTCGACGTGCGCGTGGTCGACTTCGCAGCCGAGCCCGACGAGCCCCTGCCCGACGTGGAGGTGCGCGCCTGCGAGGGCGTCGACCCGACCTGCGAGAGCGGGCAGGTGGACCGCGCGATCACCGACGGCGATGGTGTTGTGAACCTGGTGGTGCCCGGTGGCTTCGAGGGCTTCTTCGCCTTCAGCGGCGGGGGCTACATGGACACCACCGTGCAGTGGACCGAGCCGGTGCAGCGACTGGACAACTGGATCCACTACGAGCTGCAGGAAGAAGACGTGGCGGGGCTGGCGCTGATCACGGGTGTGCACTCCGATCCGGAGCAGGAGTTCGATCCGGAGGCCGGGCACCTGATCTTCCGGGCACAGAACTGCTTGCCCGCGCGCTACCTGTCCACCGACGAGCTACCCCAGGCCGAGGTGTCCGGTGTGCGCGTGGAGTTCGAGCCCAACGACGGCGCCTCGCAGGTCTTCTACACGACCGCAACCGGCGGCGTGTCGGTCACGCTGGAAGCGACCAGCACGGACGGAGTGGGCGGGGCATTCGGGGTGCCCGCCCGCAACGTCAGCGTCAGCTTCATCGACGACGCGACCGAGCGCGAGGTGGCCGAGGGCCTGGTCCAGGTGCGCCCAGGGGCGATCGGCTTCGTCTACATGGTCCCGCGCTCCCAACCCTGAGTGGAGGAGTGGATCGCGAGCTGAGAGGGAATCGTCGAGGTTCGCCCAGGAGCGGCCTGCGTCCTCGGGAGGATCCTCGACGTAGCGCAGCTACGCGTCCGGTTTCCCTGCGGGCGCGCTCGCTCCTGGACGAACCTCGACGATTCGAGTGACTGGCGGCGGGGTCGAGGCTCACCCATACGATTGGGGGGAGATGTCCAGAATTGCCCGCATCCTTGCCAGGGGGGTGCATGGACGGGGGTGGGTGCTTCAACTAGAT
>JAPPOT010000215.1 GCA_028817855.1 Myxococcales bacterium | reverse complement strand
CCCGCGCTGCGCGGGCCCAGCGCGGCGCGAGGTCGAGACGATGGACACCTTCGTTGTTTTTTTTTTTTTATTCGGCGTCTACCGAGATCTACACAACCAAGGCGCGCCCTTCGATCCGGGCAAGGCCCGCGACTGGCTGCCGGTGGACGTCTACGTGGGCGGCCCCGAGCACTCGACCATGCACCTGCTCTACTTTCGCTTCTGGGCGATGGTGATGCAGGAGCTGGGGCTGTGCACGGCCGAGGATCCGGTCGAGCAGCTGATCTGCCAGGGCATCGTCAACGGCCCCGATGGCCGCAAGATGGGCAAGCGCTGGGGCAACGTGGTGCCACCAGCACGGATGGTGGAGCGCTACGGCGCCGACGCCACCCGCACCTTCGTGATGTTCGCGGGGCCACCCGACCGCGACATCCAGTGGTCCGATGAGCAAGCCGACGGCTGCAGCCGCTTCCTGCTCCGCGTCTGGCGCCTCGCCTGGACCCACCGGGCCGCGGCCGACGCGCGCCACGAGGGCGACTTCGCGGGCGAGGCGCTGCGGGTCCGGCGCGCCGCCCACCGCACCCTCGCCCAGGTCACGACCGACATCGAGCGGCACTCGTTCAACACGGCCATCGCGCGCTGCATGGAGCTGGTGAACCTGCTGACGCCGATCGAGCCGTCCGACGACCCCGCGCTCGCGACGGCGATGACCGAGGCGGTGCGTCTGCTCTGCTTCATGCTGGCGCCCTTCGCGCCGCACCTGGCCGACGAGATCGGCGGACAGTACGGCTTCGCGGGCTCGCTGCAGGCCGAGCGCTGGCCACAGCACGATCCGGCCCTGGTCGTCGCGGAGCGCGCGACCTACGGCGTCCAGGTCAACGGCCGCGTGCGCGCCCAGGTCGAGCTCGCCGCCGACGCCGACGAGGCCGCGGTGCGCGCCGCAGCCGAGGCCGACGACAACGTGCAGGCCCACCTGGATGGCAAGAGCATCCACAAGGTCATCTTCGTCCGCAGACGTCTGATCAACTTCGTCGCCCGCTAGCTAGCCAAGTCGAGTCTCGTCACCACACGCGTGCACGCACGTGGACGCAGCGCACCGGACGGTGCGCTGCGAAGGGGCGAGGAAACCCGCTCTGCGCAACCTGGATGGCCCAACTCAAGATGCTGGGCTCACGGGGAGGAACATTCGATGAGCTGCAACACCAACACCACGCGCAGAGTCGCTCGTGTGGCCGCACGACTGATGTCCTCGGGCGCGCTCTTCGAGGGTGAGTCGGTCTTCGCGCAGGGTGAGATCGTCTCGAACGGCTCTTCAGCGACGAGCGCCTGGCGGACCTGCGCGATCCGGAGCCACGGGCAAGACCTTCAACGTGGGTGTCTCGGAGCGCAACAAGCACGGGCTACGCTTCACCCACCACGCGGGTGGCGACGATGCGCGTGGCCTCGCGTGCGTGTGGATCGCTAGAAGAAGCTGCCGCCGGCGCAGTTGAAGGCGTCCATCGGATAGTAGCGAGCGAAGTTGAAGCACATCTCGTCTTCGCTGCTGCTTCCGAAGCGGATCGTCTGGTCGGTGGTGTTCTCGTAGCTGCAGGTGAGGCGCACGCGGTCGCCGTTGTTGACGACGGCATCGACCGGGGTGACGTGCTGGTCTTCCCAGTTGAAGGGGCCGTCCTCCAGCACCTCCACGGTGCCGTCGGCACGCAGGATCTCGAGCTTGGAGGCGACGCCGTAGGAGTGCATGTGCGGCGAGCTGGTGATGATGTGCACGGGCTCGTCGGCGACCACGTCGCAGGTGGAGACGTTGTCCACACGCCCGCCGGGCGGGACGGTGGCGGGCCCCGAAAACATGTAGGTCGTCGCGGTGTAGGGGCGCGGGTCGCGCGTGATGCACACCTCGAGGCCGCTCTCGTCGGGCTCGTCCTGGTCGTTGCCGACGTTGTAGTAGTGCATGTTCAGGCGGAAGTTGCCTTCGCTCGGCATGTGCACGCCGACGCCCTCCGGGAAGGTCTCCATCGGCTTGCCGGGGGACCAGCTGGTGATGAACTCGCCCACGCCGGCATAGAGGATCCAGTGATGCACCACGCGCGCGTTGGCGGTGAGAGGCTTGATCGCGAGCGCCTGCACCGGTCCCCGTCCACCGCCGGCCCAGGGCACGGCCACGGTGACGTCGATGTTCAGCTCGCTGCCCGCCGGCACGATGTAGGGGCCACCGTTCTGATGCGCGCGGATCTCGTAGCGCTCCTGGCAGTCCTGTGGCCACTCGGGCTCGGCCACGACGGTGGTTGCGCCGGGATCGTCGAGCTCGTCGCATACGCCCGCGGCGGCGGGGGCGCCGGCCGCCATCCAGGCCTCGAGCGCGCCGAGCTGGTCGTCGCTCAGGCGCGGCTGGCTCAGGGGCGGCATGGGCGCGGCGGTGTCGTGGACGCGCAGGTCGATCAGCTCGCCGACGGTCTTCGAAGGATCGGAGACCCCGGGCGCCAGGGTGTGCGCGTGGGTCACGATCGGCACCGGTGCGCCGCCCGCGAGCTGCTCGCCGTGGCAGGTCTGGCAGGCGTTGCGGAAGACGGCCTGGGCGGCGCACCAGGTGTCGTCCTGGGGGGCGGCGACGACGTCACCCCCGGCCGCGTCGGGCACCGGTTCGCTGCTCGCGGGCGTGGCGGTCGGCGTGAGAGCCGGACTGCCGGCCGCACCCTGGGGCTGGGTGCTGACGGGTTCGGGCGGCAGCACCGTGGCGCCGGAGCGCACGCCACTCGTGTCATCACTGCTGGAGCACCCCGCGGCGATCAACGACAGCGCCAGCGGAGCGAGCTTCAAGATCCGACGACCACGCGGGCCTCGCTCGATTCGCATACGACCTCCATGACATCACCACCGGCGGCCTCGACCCACCATCGAGAACGCCTGCAATCAGCTAAGGCGCGCACGCGTGGGCGGTCAACGCGTGTGGCAGCACACGGAACCGTCGAATAGCGCTGCATCAATCGGCCGTCTCCCAATCGCGCAAGGTCCGACACAGCTGTCTACCCGATGGGGACAGGCAGGCGCCCATGGCAAGTGGATGCGTCCGCGCTGCCTCGGCCTAAATGGCCGGGCGACGCGCGCCGCGAGGTGCTCGAGCTCGCCCAGCTGGCGAGCGAGGTCGCATTGCCCCTCCTCAACGCCGGCGTGGAGCCGGACACCAAGGCCGACGGCTGCATGCTCCGGCGCCGTGACCGACCGGCGAGGACTGCGCCAAGCGGGTGCGGCGCTTGAGCGGGCTCGCGAGATTCCTGGCGCTGGTCGCGGTGGCGCTCGCGGTGAGCTGCGGCAACCGCAACGTCGATGACGGTGCTCCTGCCGGAGCGGTGGAGTGGCGCGACGCGGGCGACGACGCGCCGTCGGCGGCGCAGGACGCGTCGCTGCCGCCTCGGACCGGCATCGAGGCCGACACCGACGGTGGCGCGCCGACGGTCCCCGGCGCGGGCGACGACGCCGACGAAGACGCGGGGCTCGCGCTCGACGCCGGGGCACCGGCGGACGCGGGGGGCACCGGCGACGAGGAGCTGCCGGAGGGATGCTTCCTCTTGCCGGTGCACGGCGGAGCGTCCGGCGATGACGGCAGCGGACTGCTGCTCGAGGTCGGCACCCACCAGGAGGAGTTTCACTACGCGGTGCCGTGGGACGCGGGCGCGGTGGCCTACGCGGTGGAGTCGCTTCCGACCCGCTTCACCCAGCGCTGGGTGCTCTACGTGGCGGAGCGCGACGCGGCGCTCGCGGGCGCGCACGCGCCCTCGGACGGAGTGCTGACCGGAGGCGAGCCGCGGGTGGTCGCGGCCGGCGGCACCGTCACCACGGAGGGCGTGCGCATGCCGGCCGACGTCGGGCTGGCGCTGCCGCAACCCGGCCAGCTCGTGACCGTGCTGTGGCGCTTCCGAAACGCGACCTTCGCGGCCGTGGAGGATCGCAGCGCGCTGCGCGTGTGCACGGCCTCCGGCCTGGCCTACGTCTACCCCGCCGGTGTCCTGGACTCGACACGCTCGACCATACTCGGTGCCGAGGGCGCCTGCTGGTGAATCCATGCCAGCGCATGGATTCTGATGCTAGGCGTGGACACCCTCTCTTCCTCGCGCCATATCCATGCCATCACATGGATATGGCTTGCCAGACTTGATCTGGTCCGCTAGATTGCATCTGAATCACTGCGATCGGATGGATTCTTGTCCAGGATTGACTCCGAGACGCCTGCCGGGCGGCTGGCCCAGGCGATACGGACACGTCGCCGCGCGCTGCGACTGACCCAGAAACAACTCTGCGACCTGGCCGGCTGCGGCGTCGCCTTCCTCTACGAGCTGGAGACCGCCAAGCCCACGGTGCGGCTCGACAAGCTGCTCGCAGTGCTCGAGGTGCTCGGGCTGGAGCTGCACGTGATCGAGGGACATGACGGCATCACGGTCGCGGCCCCGCCCGCGCCGCCGCGCGACGGGGCGCCATGAGCAGCACGCCAGCCCAGGCCGACGTGCACGTGGGCGCCGCGCGGGCCGGGCGCATCGAGCGCACCCGGCACGGCGCGCGCTTCGCCTACGACGCGAGCTACCTCGCATCCCACCGTGAAGACGCGCGGGCCGCGGTGGCATCCACGCTGCCGCTGCGCGAGGCCGCCTACGAGACGCACGGCGTCAACCTCCACACCTTCTTCGCGGGCCTGCTTCCGGAAGGTCTGCGCATGCAAGCGCTGGTGCGGCGGGCGAAGACCTCCGAGGACGACCTGCTGTCGCTGCTGGTTCTCGCCGGCGCGGACTGCATCGGCGACGTGGCGGTGACGGCGGTGGGACAGACGCCGTTCGATCCCGCGCCCGAGGCCGACGTGCAGCACCCCGAGACGCTGCGCTTCGCAGAGCTGCTCGCGCACAGCCTCGAGTACGGGGACCGGGATGGAGAGGTGGCGCTGCCGGGGGTGCAGCGGAAGGTGTCGGGCTCGATGATCTCGTTCCCACTGCGGGGCAAGCGCAAGCGCGGGGCCTTCATCCTGAAGCTGACGCCGCCCGAGTTGCCGCAGCTGGTGGAGAACGAAGCCTTCTTCATGACGATGGCAAAGGCCTGCGGGCTCGAGGTCGCGCGCACGGCCGTGGTTCACGATGCCGACGGCGAGGCGGGGCTGCTGGTCGAGCGCTTCGACCGCGTCGCCCACGGGGATGGCCTGCGCAAGCTGCATCAGGAAGACCTGTGCCAGCTCACCGATCGCTATCCAGCCGACAAGTACAACCTCACGCTGGCCGACGCCCTGGGCGCCCTCGAGCTGTGCGCGGCGCCACGGGTCGAGCGCCTGCGGCTGCTGCGGCTCTATGCCTTCAGCTACCTGATCGCCAACGGCGACCTGCACGCCAAGAACATCAGCGTGCTGCGCACGGCCGACGGTCGCGTCGAGCTCGCGCCGGGCTACGACCTGTTGAGCACCCTGCCCTACGGCGATCGGCACATGGCGCTGGCGCTGGATGGACGCGACGACCACATCACGGGGCAACACCTGCAGGCGATCGGCGCGCGGCACGGCGTACGCGAGGCGGCGACGGCATCGATGCTACGGGGCCTGGTGCGGCGGGCCGAGGGCTGGCTCGGGCGGGTGGGCGAGATCGGGCTCGAGGGCCGGCGGACAGCGCACCTGCAGCGGGTGATGCGGGAGCGGGCCACGGAACTGCTCCCCTGAGCCGCTCCGATCGACGACCTCGGGCGCGCGGGCAAGGGCAAGACCGCGCTTGACACTTCCGTAAGCCATAGCTTACTGGAAGCTATGGCTTACGCAGCGGTCTTCACCGCGCTCGCGGACCCGACGCGGCGCGGCATCTTCGAGGCGCTGCGCGAGAAGCCGATGAGCGTGGGCGAGATCGCGGCCGGCCAGCCCGTGAGCCGGCCGGCGGTGTCGCAGCACCTGCGCGTGCTGGCGGCGGCCGACCTGGTGAGCGTGGAGCCATGCGGCAACCGGCGCATGTACCTGATCAAGCGCGACGGGCTCGAGGCCCTGCGCACGTACCTGGACAGCTTCGACAGGAGGAGACCGAGATGAAGAAGTTCATGTTGCTGCACTTCGGCTTCGAGAAGCCGAACCCCGAGATCATGCAAGCCTGGGGTGCGTGGTTCGCATCGATCAAGGACCGGACGATCGAGAACGGCGGCTTCCACGGCGCCGCGATGGAGATCTCCAAGGACGGCAAGAAGGACCTGCCGATGGACGTGGAGTGCATCACCGGCTACTCGCTGATCCACGCCGAGAGCGCCGAGGAAGCCCAACAAATCGCCGAGAAGAATCCGTTCGTGAAGAGCATCCGAGTCTACGAAGTCACGAACCACTAGGGACACCCCTAGCCGTCGAGCCAGCGCGCCAGCGCGACCACCGGCGTGAGCGCCATTCGGGCCGCCGCGCGCAGCGCCTCGTGCTCCCGCGCCCACGCGGCGAGCTCGGGTCCGAGGCGATGGTACAAGCCGACGAGCTGGCGACCGGCCGGGTGCACCATCAGGTGGCGATCGCGCAGCCGACGCAGGGAGCCGACCTCCGCGGCCAGGGGCGTGCCCCAGGCTGCGGTGGCGACGAAGCACGGGCTGACGGTGGCGAAGACGCGCTCGGTGGTGGTGACCTCGCCGGTCGCGATCGGACCCAGCCCCGCGCAGCGGTCCATCGCGCGCACAGCCACGTGGTAGTGGGTCTGGGCCACCAGCCCGCCGAGCTCGACGTGGATCGTCTCGCCCGCGGCGGCGTCGGTGGGCACGCGCAGCTCGGCGGCCTCGATCGTGGCCTCCTTCGCCGGCTCGGCCGCCATGAAGCCGGCGTCGTCGGTGATCGGCTCGGTGGAGACGCGCACGTCGTAGCGGAAGATGCCCCGATCGTCGCCGGCCGCCTCGAAGCTCAGCTCGGCCCACTGGTGAGCGTTGCGCTTCTGGTGGTGGCGCTCGACGCGCAGCTCCGTCACTGCTGACGGGGGCGCATCGTCCGCGCACGAGAACGACGGGTGTACGATCACGCGCACGCGCTCGCCACCGTCCATCTGGTGCAGGCGGTCCGCCCCGCTTCCGGGGGCCTCGACCGGGTCGTCGGTCATGCCATCCATCGGCCGCAGCGTGCCGTACTCGGTGCTCTCCTGATCCCAGGTGCCGGCGGTGCCCAGCGCGTCGGTGGTCTCGAAGACGCGCTCCTGCTCGTCGCGCAGCACCATGTCGACGCAGTAGACCACCGACGGCTGTCCCCGGTAGGGATAGCCGTAGGTGGTGGCCCAGAAGTCCCAGCGGTCGATCGGCTCGGTCGGCGTCGGGTAGGCCTCGTCGTCGAAGGTGGCGTTGTAGTCGCCCTCGACGTTGGCCTCGACGCACAGCCGGTAATCGCCCGGCGCCCACTCGACCGGAACCGGGTGCAGCAGGCGCTGCTCCAACCCGCCCACCGGAGTGGCCATCGTGACCGCGTCGATCTCGGGCATCACCTCGCGCGCGTGCTCGGCGAAGAGGTCCACGTCCTCGTGGTCGAAGCAATCGCCGGTACAGCGGTCGACGTCGCGCCGCGGCGGATACAGGGAGTGGAGCGGGAGCGGCCGCGGGCGGCCCTCGCCCGTCACCAGATCCCGATAGGGCTCGCCGTAGCCGGCCTCCACGTCGGCCTCGGTGATGAAGCGGCCCTTGTCGGAGCTGAAGAGGATCACGCTCGCGCACGCCACCGCGTCGAGCGCGTCCTGGGCCGAGCGCGAGCGGTCGAAGGCCAGG
Source organism: Myxococcales bacterium (assembly GCA_028817855.1). Lineage (GTDB taxonomy): Bacteria > Myxococcota_A > Polyangia > Polyangiales > JAFGIB01 > JAOUOP01. Next base: position 12,130 of record JAPPOT010000215.1, on the reverse strand, counting down.
CAGTAGTAGTCGTCGCCGGACTGGTCCGGGGACGTGCGCGAGGCGAAGCCCTCGCTGCCCCGGTCCTGAAAGATGACGGTGCGGAAGGGCTCGGCCCCCGGCGCCTGCGCACGCTTGCGCGCCCACACCGGCAGCGCGCCCTCGCGACGCCCGTAGGGCCAGCGGAAGCCGCTGTTCATCTGCGAGGCGCCCGGGCGGTTGCCGATCCCGCGGTAGGCGACCGCCTCGGTCAGGCGCACGGTCGAGAGCAGCTCGCCCCCGGCGTCCTGCACCCAGATGGCGAGCTGCGCCCGCTCGGTGGGCACGAAGACGATCTCGAGCAAGCCACCGTTGGTCTCGCCATCCGCGGCCGGTTGCGCCGCCGCGGAGCTCGCCAGCGCGCTCCACAGACACAGTGCGAGGGCGCCTGCCGACGCCCACCCCCCCATCGTGCATCCCATGGAGCGTCAGCCTAGCGTGGATCTGGCCCCACGCCACGATCCCCGCCAACGGGCCTGCCCCAAGCCGGCAGGGTCGGGTAGGCTGGCGCTCCACGCCGGGTGCCGCGGTGCCCAGGTCGCGTGCTTCACGGGGGGGAGTCATGGCCAATTCGAATGGAAGGGATGGCGCGTCCAGCGCGGACGTGACGATTCACCTCGACGCGCTGCCGCCGCCCTTTGGTGCAGGCGTGTTGCCGCAGCGGCTGCAGGTGGAGCCGGACCTGCGACCCAAGCCCGAGCTGGTGGAGATGTTCGAGCAAGGGCTCGCGAAGGCCGACGCCGAGGAGACCGCCATCACGCGCGCGGTGCTCGAGAGCCTCAAGGCGGGCGACGTACCGGAGGACCCGGAGCTCGCGGCCGCGACCGTCGCCCTCCTGCAGGACGCGTACATCCTGGTCGCCCGCAACCTGCGCGCCCGTGGGCAACTCGCCCGCGGAATCCGCGCGGTCTTCGAAGCGGCGGACTTCGAGGTCGTGGCCGAGGGCAAGGCGCGGCGGCTCGTGCGCGGCAACTCGAACGGGCAGACGTGGCGCAATGCGCTGTGGTGGGCGAGCTTGCGCGACCTGGCCGGCGCGGCCGGGGAGACAGCCACCACCGAGCTGTTGCCATGGGCGCGCGAGCGACGCAGCCAGGTCGGGCTGATCGAGCGCTGCCTGATCGCCTTCGTCCTGGGCGACCAGCCGCAGCTGGCGCGGCAGGACGCCGAGGAGGCGCTCGCATTGGAGACGCCCCCGGTGGCGGCGGCGACGCTGCTCGCGTCGCTGGACGACGTCGAGCTGGCGCGGGCGCTGATCGAGCGCCTCGGGCTCGGGCCCTTCCCCCTGCCCTGCTGCCGAGCCCTGCTGCACACGCTGGGCGCACCCGCCGTGGGGCTCATCGCAAACGTGCGCAAGGTCGACGCGAGCGCGATCGCCGCGGTCACCAGTGTTCTATCGGCGGTCGAGGGTGCGCCGGCGTCGACCTTCTTCGCGCGCATGATGGAAGCGTCGGCGGCTCCGACCTGGGTCAAGCTGGATCCCTTCGGCGAGACGCTAGAGGCCGCGACCGCGCACCTGCGCAAGTACCCCGCGCGCGCGGTTCCCATCCTGAAGCACGCCACCTCGCCGCGTGCGAAGCGCTTGCTGCGGGAGCTGGTGCGCCTCCACCCGGAGCTGGCCGCGGCGGCGGGGGGCGACATGGAGGTGATCGCCGACGCCCCGCAGGAGCGCTGGCCCCCGTGCCTGGTGGACCCGGTCTGGACCCGCAAGCGGCCGCCGGTGCCGGAGGTACCACAGCTGGAAGGGCTCTCCGCGCCGGCATTCGAGGAGCGCATCGACTGGGCCGCCGGGGAGCAGGAGCGCGTGCGCGACCATGCCTGCCAGCCCTACGACGCCGAGCTCGCCGACGCGAAGATCCGCGAGCGCGTGGATGCCGGGAACGTCGAGATGTGGCGACTGCTGGACGGATCCGAGGCGATGCTGCTCGAGGTGCTGACGCAACAGCCGACACGCATCTCGCGTGTGCGCCGGGAATACGTGGAGAGCGCGCTCGCGGTGACCGGCCTCGCGGGGCTCGACGGCATCCTCGGGCTCGACGTGGAGCTGCACGTGGTGGCGCGCCCGCTGGTGCGCGTGGCCTCGCCGCGCCTGGCCCAGGTGATGGCACAGGCGCTCGCCAGCCGCGGGCAGCGACGCCCTGGCACGCGCTGGCTGTCGCTGCACCCGGAGGCGGCGGCGATCGGCCTGATCCCGCTGGCCTTCGGGAAGCGAGATACGCAGGAGGCGCGCGATGCGCTCCTCTACCTGCTGCGGCGCGGCCACGCGGAGGTGGTGGCGGACGTGGCGGCACGCTACGGCGAAGGGGTCACCGAGGCGATCGCGGCGCTGGAGGAGACCGGCGAGGTGCAACGCCTGCCGAAGCGGCCACCGAAGCTGCCCGACTTCGTCAGCCCCTACGCCCTGCCGCAGGTGCGCCTGCGTGGCGACGACGCGGGCGCGCTGCCCGCGGAGGCGACCGAGCACCTGCTCCAACTGCTCGCCTTCACGCCGCTCGACACGCCGCACCCGGCGGTCGACGACGTCCGGGAGGGCTGCGACCCCTCCAGCCTGGCGGACTTCGCGTGGGAGCTCTTCGAGCTGTGGCTGGCGAGCGAGGGCGAGGCCAAGCACGACTGGGCGATGCGCGCCCTCGGTCACTTCGGCGGCGACGCGGAGGTGCGCAAGCTCGCGCCGCGCGTGCGGCGCTGGCCGTCCGAGTCGCTGCACAAACGCGCGGTGCGGGCGCTCGACGTGCTCGAGGCGATCGGCAGCGATCTGGCGCTGACCGTGCTGAGCTCGATCGCGCAGAAGGTGCGCCAGAAGGGGCTGCGCACCGCGGCGGCGGCCAAGATGGAGCTGATCGCGCAGATGCGGGACCTGAGCGCGGAGGAGCTGGCGGATCGGATCGCGCCCGACCTGGGCCTGGACGCGGACGGATCGCTCGAGCTGAGCTACGGCGACCGCAGCTTCCGCGTGGGCTTCGACGCGCACCTCGTGCCGTCGGTGGTGGATGCCAAGGGCAAGCGGCGCAAGTCCCTGCCGAAGCCCGGCAAGGACGATGACGCCGAGCTCGCCAAGGCGGCGAAGGACCGCTGGAAGGCCCTCAAGAAGGACGCCAAGGCGGTGGCGGCGGTCCAGCTCTACCGACTCGAGCACGCCATGATCGCCGGTCGCCGGTGGTCGCCCGAGGTCTTCGAGCGCTGCTTCGCACGCCACCCGCTGATGCAGCTGCCCAGTCGCCGGCTGGTCTGGGCGAGCCACGGGGACGGCACCCGCGAGCTGTTTCGGATCGACGCCGACGGCAACTGTCTGCGGGCGGACGGCGAGCCGCTGGAGCTCGCCGACGGCATCACCCTCGGCGTGCCCCACGTCATGACCCTCGACGCGTCGGAGATCGAGCAGTGGTCGAAGCTGCTGCGAGAGCTGGCGATCGAGCAGCCCTTCCCGCAGATCGAGCGCCCCGCCTACCCTCCGAGCGAGAGCGAGAAGGCGACCCGCTCGAGCGAACGCTTCGCCGAGCCCCTGGCCGCCAAGGAGCTCAAGGGCCTGCTGTCGCGCGGATGGGACAAGGGCGCCCCGGAGGAAGCCGGCGTCTACTACGAATTCACCAAGTGGGGCCCGCACGGCGAGCGCTTCGGGCTGCGGCTCGATCCCGGTATGCCCTCATCCGGACCGTTCGAGGACGAGTTCGAGTACCAACAGGTCACGCTCTCCGTCCAGGGCGCGAGCAGCTTCGCCGACGTGGACCCGATCGCGATGAGCGAGGTGTTCTACGACATCACCATGGTGAGCGCCGTGGAGAATCCGAATTGAGGAGGAGGGAATCGTCGAGGTTCGTCCAGGAGCGGCTTACGTCCTCGGGAGAATCCTCGACGTAGCGCTGCCTACGCCTCCGGTTCTCCCTGCGGGCGCGCTCGCTCCTGAACAAACCTCGACGATTCGAGTGGCGGGAAACGGGTGGTGCCATGGGCGCTGATACCCCCTAGGACACCTGCTTCCTCAGCCGCGCAACTTGGACCGATCTCTTTCGACGCTGGCGGGGGTGCGCGCGGGGCGTTCCGTTGATAGGGGCTGGGCATGGCGGACATTCTCGCGGTCGCTGCGGTCACCCTCTTCGGCTCCTTCGCGTGCTCCCTCTTCGAGGCGGCGCTCTACGCGATCACGCCCACCCAGCTGGCGCTGCTGCGTGAGCGCGGGACGCGCGGGGCCGACAAGCTCGCCTCCCTGCGAGCGGACGTGGAGGAGCCAATCGCGGCGATCCTCACGATCAAGACGATCACCCACACGGTCGGGGCGTCCGTGTGTGGCGCGATGGTGGCCGACCACTTCGGCGGCAACACGGCGGTCGGTATCTTCGCGGCGCTCTTCACCGTCGCCGTGCTGGTGCTGACCGAGATCATCCCCAAGAGCTACGGCGTCAAGCACGCGGTGCACCTCGGTCCGCTGATCGCGTGGCCGCTGCAGCTGATGATCTGGTCGGTGTGGCCGGTGGTGAAGGCATCCGGCGCGCTGATGCGGCTGCTCACGGGAGGGGCGGGGCACGCGGCGCCCACCGAGGACGAGCTCGTGGTGATGTCGAAGATGGCCGAGGACCTGCGCCCGCAGGAGCGTCGCTGGGTGGAGGGCGCGCTGCGACTCGACCGGGTGACCGCCCGCGATGTGCTGACGCCGCGCCCGGTTGTGAAGACGGTGGCCGCCGACACGCGGGTCGCGGACCTGCGGACGGTGGCGCCGGACTGGCTGCACAGCCGCATCCCTGTGATCGAGGGCAACGATGTGGACGCCGTCGTGGGTGTGGTCCTGCGCCGCGAGATCATGAACGCCCTGGTGCGCGGGGACGGTGAGCTGACCGTGCGGGAGCTGACCAGCCCGATCCGCTTCGTGGGCGACACGACCGCGGCGCACGTGTTGCTCGACTTCTTCCTCGCCGAGCAGCAGCACCTGGTGGCGGTCACCAGCGAGTACGGCGGCTTCGAGGGCGTCGTCACGCTGGAGGACGTGCTCGAGGAGCTGCTCGGTGCGGAGATCGTCGACGAGAGCGACGAGGTCGCCGACAAGCAGGCCCACGCACGCCAGTTGGCCGAGCAGAGGGGCCACCGCCCCATCGAGGATGACGACGCGGACGAGAAGCCTTGAGCTCGGGGCCGCTATTGCGCGGCGTGAGCGCGGTCGAGCGCCCGAATTGAAGACGGCCCGCAGACGCCGGTCTGCGGGCCGTGTGAAGCCGAAGCGCGCCGCCGCTACATGCAGGGGGCTTCGTTCTGGACGGCAGCCTCTTCCCAGGAGCTGTCCTCGCGCACCGTCTTGAAGTGCTGGCACGCCATCTGGTCGCCGAGCAGCTTCCAGCGGAACCAGGCGATGGAGACCTCCATCTGCGGACCGTTGGGGGAGAAGTGGCTGCTGCCGGACTTGGCCCAGTGGTAGGCCTCGACGCTGGCGTCGAGGGCGTCGAAGCCGTCCTGCACCCAGCGCTGGGAGACCAGGCCGTCGGTGCCGGCACCGCTGAACATGAACATCGGCGACTTGATGTTGCCGTAGACCGTGCGCCAGCCGCCGCTGGGCTGGGAGCCGAAGCCGCTGGCGGGCTGCATGGCGAGGCCGGCATACACGCCCTCGTCACCCCACTGCGCCTCGGCGAGCTGCAGCACGACGAAGGAGGCCTGGCCGCCCTGGGAGTGGCCGGTGGAGCCGAAGCGCAGGTCGGCCACCTCGGGGTACTCGGAGACGGCGGTCATCAGCGCCTCGAGGCCCTGGGTGCCGGCGCCGGTATTGGTGTTCTCGTAGCAGGCCGTCAGGAAGCCGTGGCTCGCCATGCGGCGGATCGCCGAGTTGTAGAAGCTGCAGGTCGCGCCCGTGCCGTTGGCGACATGGACGACCGGGACCTTGCAGCCCGCCGGCACCTGGGGGACCCAGAAGTTGATCGCGCCCGAGCGACCGGAGTCGTAGCTGAAGGGCCCATCGCTGTCGTAGTTCGTGATGTCCGCCAGGCAGTGATCGGGCGGAATCGTGAGGCCGCCGCCGGTCTCCGGGGGCACCTCGGTGCCGCCCTCGCCCGCGCCTCCGGTGTCCGCACCGTCGTCGGGCGTGACCTCGCCACCGTCGTCATCCGGGAGCATGGTGTCGGTATCCATGCCCATGCCCGTGTCGGCGGGCGGCTGCATCACCATGCCCATGCCCGTGTCGGTGGGCGGCTGCACCATGGAGTCCATGGAGGCCGCCGGCGGGGTATTGCCCGGCATCATCGGGCCGAAGTCCGGGCCCGGTGTGTTCGGCCCGGTCGCCATGCTGGGGTCGTCCGAGCAGCCCGACACGGCAAGCCCTAGCCCGAGCAGGGCAACGCACGACTGAAGAGAACAGCGCCTGAAGATCTCGACCATCATTTCCAACACCTCCACCTGAGCCTCGGGACGACCCGACTCGTACCGAGGGCGACCCAAGCCCCTACATTGTCGGTAGCCATGGCGTTTCACCCCGTCAACGCCGTGGCCCCCCCGGACGCAAACGCCCGCGCAGTGCCATGGTCATCTCAATGTTCCGCCAAACTTCTGCCAATAACCTGGCGCATGGAGACACCCGGGCCTCCGGGTACGCGTGGTATCTCAAGCAGATAGGGCGGCTTCATGGACGTGGGCAGCGACAGGCAGGCAGGGCGTTGGATCGCGCGCCGCGCGCTGCTGCTCGTGTCGCTTGCCGTGGTGATGGCGGGCTCGAACGCGCGCGCCCACGGCGCGTTGTGGTCGGCGCAGGGAGCGGTCGAGCACACGGGTGTGGACGTGCTGCTCGTCGATCATCCGGGTGCGGGCGTCACCGCGATCGTTCAGGTCCATCACGACGCTGACGACGCCGGACCGCTGATGTGGGTGATCCCAGTACGAGGTGAGCCCACCGTGCGCACCTCGGCGCGGACGGTGTTCCAACGACTGGAGGCGGCGACCGCCCCGCAGTATTGGCTCGAGGTCGACGCCGATGGCTGCGACACGCCTGCGGCCGTCGCGCCGGGCGTCGCGCAGGCCGGACCGCTGAGTGGCGGCGCGGTCGCTCCGCGTCGACACGTGACGGTCGCAGGTGACCCGAGCGCCGACGACCCGACCGACGCCGCCTTCGCAGCGCTCGAGGAGCAGGGCTACGACACCGCCGGGCTCGATGCCGACGTGCTGCGGCCGTACCTGGAAGACGGCTATCGCCTGCTCGCGATCGAGCTCGATCCGCCAGCCCGGGGCGAGGCGATCCGACCCATCATGCTGCGCCATGAGAGCGACGAGCTGACGATCCCGGTCGGCGCTGCTGGCGAGCCGCTGGAGCTGCGCATCTGGGTGGTGGGGCCAACCCAGGCAGTGCCGCTCGGCGATCGCTCGCTCGTGATCAACGACGCGCGCATCGACTGGCTGAGCGCGCGGCCCTTCACCCACGGCACCCTGCCCCAGGGCGGCGCCGGACCCGCCGGGGACGGTGGCTATCGACCACAGGGCTACGACGCGCTGCTCGCGGCCGCGGTCGCAGAAGCCGACGGCCGCGGCTTCGTGACGGAGCTGGCCGGGCCCAGCAGCCAGTATCGCGAGAAGCTCTGGTGGTCAGTCGACGCCGACCAGCTCGAGCTGGTGACGGGCGGCGACCACGCCGATGGCGTCGAGGCGATCACCGCGGCGCGCGATGCGTACGCCAACTGGGACGGATTCCGCGCGGCGGTGGAGGCCGCGACCGAGCTCGGCGACGACGTCACACTCGAGGCCTTCATGGACGACCCCGACAGCCATCGCGAGGCGGTCACGGTGGACATGGAGCTGTTTCTGGAACGGCTGCGGCAGGACGTGGTCGGACCGGTCTCGGAAGCGGGGGCGCTGCTCAGCGCGGGGCCGTACCTCACCTACCTGCACGGGCGCATCGGCGGCAGCGACGCCGCGCGCGATCCCACGCTCGGCTACAACTACGACCTCGCGCAGGTCAATCAGGTGCACGTGGCGGGCCAGCAGCTCGACTGCGGCGGAGAGGCGGCCAACTACCAGGTGCAGACGCCGCAGGGCGCGGTGGTCGCAGGTGACCGGGATTGGCCGGCGGCGGCGGCGGCGATGCCCGCCAACCTGAAGGTCGTCGGGCTCTCGTCCGAGGGCGCGGGCGAGGTGGTCGCCGACAACCGCGAGGCGATCGCGGTGGCGCTCTCGGAGCTCGGCGGCGGCACCGCGCGCAGGGCCGCGCAGCCGCCGCGCGATGGCGTGACGATCGGAGGCTCCCAGAGCGTGGCCGGCTACGTACCCCAGACGCCGAGCTCGACCACCGCCATGCGGCTCGAGGAGGACGTGGGCTACGAACGCTGCGCGATCTCGGTGCCCGGCCGCGGGCGCGCCGGCGGTGGGGTGCTGGCGCTCTGGCTGCTGATTGCAGGCGCGCTCTACGTGCGACGGCCACGACGCGGCGGTCGGTGGCTGGCTCTGGTCGGGCTCTCGCTGCTGCTCGCCTGCGGCAGCGATGGAGAGCCATCCGTCGGTGCACCCGGCTCGATGGAGGCGCTGACCCTGGACGAGCTGCGCGATCCGGAGACCTGCAAGGAGTGCCACCCGGCCCACTACCAGGAGTGGTCGAGCAGCATGCACGCCTACGCGGCGATGGATCCGGTCTTCCTCGCGATGAACCGCCGCGGCCAGCGCGAGACCGACGGCGAGCTGGGCGACTTCTGCGTGCAGTGCCACGCGCCGATGGCGGTGGTGGACGGCCTCACGCACGACGGCCTCAACCTGGAGGAGCTGCCGGACCTCGAGCGCGGCGTGAGCTGCTACTACTGCCACAACGTGGTCGCGATCGAGGACGACCACAACGCGCAGCTGCGGCTCGCCAACGACACCGTCATGCGCGGCCCCTACGCCGACGCGATCACGCCGCCAGTCCACGGGGTCGCCTACTCGGAGCTATTCGACGAGGGCAAGGCGAGCAGCGCGGACATGTGCGGCGCCTGTCACGACATCGTCACGCCGTCGGGCGTGCGACTCGAGCGCACCTACCAGGAGTACCTGACGAGCGTCTACTCCAAGGTCGCCGAGGGTGACCCGCGGCCCTTCGAGACCTGCGTGAGCTGCCACATGCACGAGCGCCAGGGCTTCGCCGCGGACGTGCCGGGCGCACCGCGACGCATGGTGCACGAACATCTGTGGCCGGGGGTGGACCTGGCGGTGGTGGACTTCCCCAACCGCGATGCCATGCGCGCGGCGGTGGAGGACTGCCAGCTGGCGCAGAGCATCACCTTCTTCACGCTCGAGGTGACGCCGCCGGATCTCTTCACCTTCCAGATCGAGACCGCGGCCGGCCACAACCAGCCCAGCGGCGCGGCGCAGGACCGTCGCATGTGGCTCGAGCTGCTGGCCTACGACGAGGACGGCGAGCTGATCGAGGAGCTGAGCAGCGGCAACATCGCGGACGACGAGCTCGAGGAGTGGCCCGAGGGGCACGAGAAGCACGATCCAAACCTGCTGATGTTCCGCGACCGCACCTTCGACGCGGACGGCAAGCCCGTGCACATGTTCTGGGAGGCCGAGCCCTCGGAGGCCTACCCCGACGGCCACGTCTCGCAGACCTTGCCGCCCGCCACCACGACCTACCTGCGCGGCAAGCACGCGCAAATCAAGCAGTACCGGCTCGCCACGGCCGACGGGGAGCTACCCGCGCGCGTGACCGCGCGGCTGCGGGTACGTCCGATCGGGCGCGACGTGCTGCAAGACCTGGTCGACTCCGGCGACCTGGACCCGGCCGTGCGCGACGCCATGCAGACCCTGACGGTGGGCCCGCAGATCGAGTGGACGCCACAGGACGGCATGATGAAGCCGGTGGAAGCCGACGAGCGGCCCGCCGACTGCAGCAGCTACGTCTGCATGCTGCATGGGGATGCTGCCTGCGAGTGAGGGGAATCGCCGTGGTTCGCCCAGGAGGTCGCTGACCGTCATGATCGTGCGACCCGCCGTCACGGGGCGACGTTGCGCTGTCTCGTCGCACCACCCAAGGGCGCCATCCCCCACACAGATTCGAATCGTCGAGGTTCGTTCAGGAGCGAGCGCCCCCGCAGGGGGAACCGGAGGCGCAGCATCGCTACGTCGAGAATTTCGCCGAGGAGGAAAGCCGCTCCTGGGCGAACCTCGACGATTCCCTCACCGAGAGCCAGAGCCTACTCGATGCCTTCGGGCCAGTTGTTGCTTTGACCGTAGATCCGTGGGGGACCGCGGTGGTGGTAGGTGAGGCCGTCGAGCTCCATGCTCAACGTGCCGTCGACCATGCCTGGTTCGCGGGTGATGACCCAGCTGGAGAGCATCGCTTCGATCACGTCGCCTTCGATGGTGAAGCTCGACTGCACGCGGTTGTGCATGCCCAGCTTCAGCTTCTTTTTGTACTCGAGCCGGCCCTCGGCAAAGATGCTGATGTAGCGGTCCTCGGCCACCCACAGGCCGACGTACTTCATCTGCTCCGGTGGGAGTGGCTCGCCCTCACAGGCCGAGCAGCTCGTCGCGAGCAGTAGACATGCGATACCGAGGCCCCTCACAGAGCGATCGTAGCACCCACGCGCCCGGCCCGGGCCGCCCGGCGCCGCCGCCACCGAGTTGACTCGACCCCGCGGCTGGATCGGAGCTGCATACCTGTGTTGGATCGGCGTGCGCATGCTGCTGTCGCGAACGCGGACGCCGGCGGGTGGGCAGACCCCGCCCGTGCCAGCGCGCCGCGGTGGCGCGCTGCTGCACGGCGTCGTGGCCCAGGGGGCCAACCCCAAGGCGCTGCTGTTCTTCGTGGCGCTGCTGCCCCAGTTCGTGCGCGCCGACCTACCCCTGGCACCGCAGATCGCGGTGTTGGCGGTGACCTCGATCGTGATCGAGATGGCGGCGCTCGCCACCTACGCAGCGCTCGCGGCGCGCGCCAGGCGCGTGGCGACCGGCGGAGCCGCAGGTGCGGTCCTGCGCCGGGTCGGCGGCGCGCTGATGCTCGGGGCCGGGCTCGGCATGGCGACGATGGAGCCGCCCGCCAAGCGCTGAGGCCTCATCCCTCAGGCGGACTTCTGTGCGGGCTCGGCTTGCGCCAGGTGGCGCTGGAAGAAGGAGAGCCAGGCGTCGCTCTCGAAGGTCGGGATCTCCATGTGGCCACCCGGGTTGATGTGCATCGTCTTTTCCTTCGTGCCGAAGGCGTCGAAGAGGGCGATGCCGTGGTCGCGAGGGGCAACCGCGTCGTCCCACTGGAAGACGAACTCGACCGGGATCTGGATGTTCTTGGCGGACTCGAGGAAGTCGGGCGCGTTGGGACGCGCCCCGGCCAGGCCGAAGACGGCGCAGCGGATGCGCGGCTCGGAGGCGACGAAGGGCACGCCGATGGCGGTCCCCATCGAGACGCCCCAGTAGCCGACGGACGCGTCGGAGGCGATGCACTCCATCGACAGGGCCGCGTCGAGGGCAGCCTTCCACTCGGGCGGAGCCTTGCCCCAGCCCTTGAACATCTCCTTCACGCGCTCGGCATCCATGGGCGGCGCGTCTCGCTGACCCAGGACCAGCGGGCCGATGGTTCCCGCGAGCTTGGCGGCGTCGTCGCGCGAGATGCGGTCGCCGTGACCGGGCGCGTCGATCGCCAGCGTCGCCCAGCCGAAGCGCTCGGCGTACTCGACCGCGCGCGCGCGGATGTTCGCCGTCTTCTTGTGCTGAGAGCCCCCGTGGCCCATCAAGATCAGAACCGGCGCAGCGTCGGCGCCCTGCGCAGCCCAGATCACACAGGGCACGCGGGTGCCGTCGACCTCGAGCGCAAAGTCGCGCTGAACGGCACCGCCGATGAGCTTCTCCTTCGTGAACTCCATCGCGTCATCCTCCAAGAGCCACCCGTTGGCACTCGTGATAGACGCCAAGGGACGTCTCCGCAATGGGACATATGAACCCGATGGCGCCAGAACGGAGGACGGAAGCAACTGCGTGCAATTGCGCATGACTTCCGGGGACAGGGTGGCTTGGCAGGTCTCAATTGCGCACTAACCACCGCAGCAGCTGGGCTCACACAGCAGGTGCGATTCGCAGGGCGTCTTCGGCCCGCGGTTGAGACCGCAGAGATGTGGGTGTGGATCTGAAACTGACAGGGAATCGTCGAGGTTCGCCCAGGAGCGGCTTACGTCCTCGGGAAAATCCTCGA
>JAPPOT010000026.1 GCA_028817855.1 Myxococcales bacterium | reverse complement strand
GCCACGGCTACGTACCCCTGAACCCGGCCTTCCCCACCGACCGCACCCGCAGCATGCTGATCCGCTCGGGCTGCCGCGCGGTGATCGTCGACGCCGGCGCCACCCGCCAGCTCGACGAGCTGCTCGATGAGAGCGTGCCGGCGGGACTGACGCTGCTCTTGGCCGAGCAGGACGACGTCCGCGAGCTCGCAGCCAAGCACCCCGGACACCGCTTTCTCGGGAGCGGCCAGCTGCTCGGCGCCGAGGCGTGGTCCGATGCGGGCCTCGTCGCCGCCGACCCGGACGCCATCGCCTACCTGCTCTTCACCTCGGGCAGCACCGGACAGCCGAAGGGCGTGATGGTGGCGCACCGCAACGGCACGGCCTACGTGGACGCGATGGTCGAGCGCTACGGCGTCACCGAGCAAGACCGCTTCTCCCAGACCTTCGACCTGACCTTCGACCTCTCGGTGCACGACATGTTCGTGTGCTGGGAGCGCGGCGCCTGCCTGGTGGCGCCCACCGCCGGCCAGAAGATGATGCCCGGCAAGTACGTGAGCGACTGCGGCATCACGATGTGGTTCTCCGTTCCGTCGACCGCCGTGATGATGAGCCGCTTGCGCATGCTCAAACCCGGCAAGTTCCCGCAGCTGCGCTACAGCCTCTTCTGCGGCGAGGCCCTGCCGGTGGAGGTGGTGCAGAAGTTCGCGGCGGCCGCGCCGAGCTCGGTGCTCGAGAACCTCTACGGTCCCACCGAGCTCACGATCGCGTGCACCCTCTACCGCTGGGACAAACAGCGCTCCCCAGACGAGAGCGAGCTGGGCGTGGTTCCGATCGGCGAGCCCTACCCCGGCATGACGGTGCTGGTCGCCAACGAGCAGCTCCAGGAGGTGGCACCCGGCGAGACCGGCGAGCTGCTGATGACCGGCCCCCAGCTGACGCTCGGCTACTACAAGGACGGCGAACGCACCGCGAAGGCCTTTGTGAAGCCGCCGGGCAAGGACGAGATCTACTACCGCACCGGCGACCGCGTACGGCGGGCCGCCGGCGGAAAGCCGATGGTCTACCTCGGGCGGGTCGACAACCAGATCAAGATCCAGGGCTACCGCGTGGAGCTGGGCGAGATCGAGTCGGTCGTCCGCGAAGAGTCCGGGGTCGAGGTCGCGATCGCGATCGGCTGGCCCCAGACCGCCAGCGGCGCCGACGGCGTGGTCGCCTTCATCGGCACCGATCAGGCGGACACCGCGGCGATCCGGGAGCGTGTGGTCGCGCGCTTGCCCCCGTACATGCAGCCGAGCGAAGTGCGCACGGTCAAAGAGTTTCCGCTCAACGCCAACGGCAAGGTGGACCGCAAGGCCCTGCTGGCGACGCTGCAATCCGAGCAGGCCTGACGGCCGCGACGACGGTACTGCTGTCATCGGACACCGGCGCTGTAAGGCGGTCTGTGGCGCCCAAAGTGACAGCCAGGTGACAGCCCCATGACGGACCGTGACACGCGCAAATGCGCGTGGTACCTGCTGGCCGCCGATTGAGGGCTGCGCTCCGTGGCAACCGCACCGAATCAACCCAGTGCGCAAGGCACGACGACCCAGCAGGTCATCGTTCGCACGCTCGTGGTGCTCGCCCTGCTGTTCATCTTCCTGGTGGGCATCCGGGGCATGGGCAGCGGCTTCAAGGGGCTGGGCAAGGATCTGCTCGAGACCTTCTTCCAGCAGACCAGCAATCCCTTCATCGCCCTGATGGTCGGCATCCTCGGCACCACACTGGTGCAGAGCAGCTCGGTGACCACGTCGATGATCGTCGCGATGGTAGCGGCGCCCGAGAACGCCCTGCCGATCCACAACGCGGTGCCGATGATCATGGGCGCCAACATCGGCACCACGGTCACCAATACGATCGTCGCCCTCGGCCACATCGGGCGCCCCGCCGAGTTCAAGCGCGCCTACGCGGCGGCCACCTGCCACGACGCCTTCAACTTCATCACGGTCTCAATCCTCTTGCCACTCGAGATCGCGACGGGATTCCTGGAGAAGACGAGCGCGTCGATGACCCAAGTCGTCGGCATCGGCGGCGGGGGCAAGCTGCCGAACCCGATCAAGGACGCCACCAAGGCCGCGCTCAAGCCGATCCAGAACGGCATCGAGGGGCTCTTTGCGGACAAACAGACCGCGGCCGTGATCCTGATCATCGTGTCGGCCGCGATCATCTTCGGCGCGCTCACGATGCTCGTCCGCACCCTGCGCGACATGACGGGCTCGCGCCTGCAGGCCTACCTGTCGCGCTCGCTGAACGCGAGCGCCTACATCGGCATCGCGATCGGCATCGTGCTGACCGTGATGGTCCAGTCCAGCTCGATCACGACGTCGGTGATGGTGCCACTGGCTGGCGCCGGCATCGTGACCGTAGAGCAGATCTTCCCCATCACGCTAGGCGCCAACATCGGCACGACCGTCACCGCGTTGCTCGCGTCGATGGCCGCGCCGACCGAAACCGCCGCACTCGCGGTGCAGATCGCCCTCGTGCACCTGATGTTCAACCTCGTGGGTATCGGGCTAGTCTTCCCATTCCGGGCCACGCGACGCATTCCGGTGCTCGCGGCGACCTGGCTGGCCGGGGTGGCGACCCGCTCGAAACGCGTCGCCATCGTCTACATTCTGGCGTTGTTCTACGGGCTCCCGGCCGCGCTGGTCGCGATCTCGCGCATGCTCTGAGGAGGCACCGTGTTCAAGCGACTCTTCTCCATCGTCACCGGTGACTACCCCCTGGAAAAGGCCGCGGGCCGCTTCGGCACCATGCTCGAGCTGGCACGCGAGATGATCCTGGAAGCCGACGCTGTCTACTGGGGCAAGGAGCTCGACCCCGAGAGCCGCACCGCCCTCTACGACAAGGACGTGCGCCTCAACCAGCTCGAGCGCAAGGTCCGCAAGGCCGTCATCACCCAGCTCAGCGGCGCGGTCCCCAGCGACGTGCCCTATGGGCTGCTGCTGATGAGCCTGGTGAAGGACGTGGAGCGCCTCGGTGACTACGCGAAGAACATCACGGAGATCGCGGGCATGACGCACCCGGACGGCAGTCGCACCCTGCCGGACGACAAGATCGTGGGCGAGCTCAAGCAGATCAGCGCCAGCATCTGCAACCTCGCCAAAGAGGCGGAGGCCGTCTACACGAAGAGCGATCGGGATCGCGCCCGAGAGCTCACCATCGAGGGCCGCTCGATCTCAAAGCGCTGCGACAAGCTGATCACGACCATCGCCCAGGCCGACTACCCGGCCGCGATCGCCGTGGACCTCACGCTGGGCACGCGCTTCTACAAGCGCATCCAGGGACACCTGCTGAACCTGCTGTCCAGCGTGCTGATGCCGCTGCACAAGCTAGACTTCTACGACGAGTCCTCTGTACCCGATGACTAGACGGTGAGGGAATCGTCGAGGTTCGCCCAGGAGCGGCTTACGTCCTCGGGCCCATCCTCGACGTAGCTCTGCTACGCCTCCGGTGGCCCCTGTGGGCGCGCTCGCTCCTGAACGAACCTCGACGATTCGAGTGATCTGGCAGGTGCTGGCTGGGGGCGACTCGATCCCAGTCCTTGGCCAGTCACATAGGTGCACATGGCTTGCGCACGACCTATTGCGACTCGATTTCGTGAATGACGAGACTAGCGCCTTCGCCTTCCGCTTCATCGAAGGCTTCGATTGATTGAAGACGGCGACAAACCCGTCGATGAGAGCCTGCTGGTAGTAGCAGACGCTGGCATCGTCGAGATCGAACTCGGAGACAGCGCCCGCCTCCGAGCGCTCTACGAGCTCCCAACCTTCAACGCGGACATCCTCCGCTGCCAAGCGAGTTGCCGACTCCACCGAACCTGTGACGACCCAGGTGTTCACAATGGTTTGTCCAACGACAGCCCGTTCGGGATGTTGCGCATCAGGTTGGACCAAGAGACTCACCAAGTAGGGATCGCCCGCCGGCATCCTTCCGGGGCGCCATGTGGCATCGACGGCTGCGCGTGACAGGCAATCGCCAACGCGCAGACTCTCGAGGTCAGGCAAGTCCGGAGCCAACTCTGCAGCGCTTGCCGGCGTGCACTGAGCGAAGTGCTTGAAAGCCTCGCTCGTGAACTCTGGTCCGCCCACGATCCAGGTCACATCAGTCATCCTTGCCACGTAGATCGCAGACGCTTCGCCACGCGCCACTGGAGGGTGAACCAACGCGAGTCTCTCTGTGCCTTCGGCCATGTGGGCTCCACCAAACGCTATCAGTTTCCCACCAAGCAGCGCGAGGCGATATCAGCCCACCGTCAGTGGACCTTCTGAGCGGGCGTGATTCCTATCAAGACCTCGGAGCTTTCCGCGGCCGACAGCCGGCGGCGGGGTTGCCGCCGCCGGCGAGGCGATCATTGCGTGAGCTTCCAGAGCGTGGCGACGATCTTGTCGAGTAGGTCGAGCAGCTCGGCGCTTGGCGTGGCGACGCCGACTGCGGAGGCAACCTGCAGCGCGCTGCGAGTCTCGTTCGCGGAGCCCATTGCGTCCTGCCATCGAGCAAGCCGGTTGCCTTTGCGGCTGTAGCAACCTTCCGAGAGGTTCAAGGCGACCGACGAGCTCGACCGCCGCATCTGACGGGCGAGGTCCGCGTCAGACCTCTCAACGACACAAGCAACCTCGTACACCTCACGAACCATCACCACTGAATCTTCGTAGATCTTGAGCATCAGCTCCTCCTTGCGTTGAGGTCCCCTCCACCCCTCCGCGCGCAGGCGGGGTCAACCCCTTCAGCCCGCGCAGCGGGTCAAGCCGCGGCCGAAGGCCCCGGCGCCGAGGGTTGACGCCGCCGAGCACGGAGGGACCCTCAAACGACCCAAGCGAGCCCCCCACCCCCTCACCAGCGAACGTCGCGAAGCGACGGAG
>JAPPOT010000891.1 GCA_028817855.1 Myxococcales bacterium | reverse complement strand
CGACGCCACGCGGCACCAGATAGAGCGCCCCGAGCTCGAGCTGCAAGCGCCAGAAGCGCGCGCCCAGCCAGCCCCCGAGGGCGAGCCCCGCCCCCGGCAGGACGCCGGTATCGACCCCGACGAGCGGTGCGCCGATCAGCACCTGGAAGGCATCCGCCGGGTCGCTGGACCCCGGCTGCGGCTCGGGCTCCGGCTCGGGCTCCGGCTCGGGTTCCGGCCCGACCTCCAGGTCTGGATCGAGCACCAACGCGATCAACAGCGCCGCCGCCTGCCGGACCTCCGCGCAGCTCGGCATCTCGAGCTCGCGCTGGCCCTCGGCGCCCTCGCCCTCCATCTCCAGGCGCAGCGCGTAGCCGTCGCCGCGTGGCTCGATCGTCAGCTCCACGCGCAGCTCGCCCGCGTGCCGAAAGTCGGGCCCCAACAGGCGGCGCGTCTCCACCAGAAGGGCATCGCTGGACGGGCAGCTCGCGGGCGCGTCCCAGGAGAGCTCGACGCCTTGCACCGGCTGAGCGGCAGCGCGCAACGGTGCCAGCACGCCCAACGCGCCGAACAGGATCGGGCCAAGCCAAGTCGCACGGGAGCGACCCATCGCGCGCTACATAGCATCAACAGGGCGCCGACCACGAGCCGCTGACATTCACCTTGGCCGGCCGCGCCGCGGCGTGTCATCGTGCGGCGCATGCCCGAACCCGACAGTCAGTCACCGATCCTCTCGCCCCGGGGACGCCTCGCGCGCTACCACGCGTTCGCGCTGGACGGTGACGCTGACGACGCGCGCGACGCGCTCGCCGCGCTGGATCGCGCGCTGGCGGAAGGCGACGCCGTGGTCGGTCTGGGCGAGCCCCTGTGTCGCGCGCTGGACGTGACCATCGAGGGCATGCGTACCTTCCCCGCGCTGTCGGGCGCGGGCATCGCCGTGCCGTCCACCCAGGGCGCGCTGATGGTCGCGCTGCTCGGCGACGACCGCGGCGTGCTCTTGCATCGCAGCCGCGCGCTGCAGGCCGCGATCGGCGACGCCTTCGTGCTCGAGAGCCTGATCGACACCTTCGTCCATCGCGACAGCCGCGACCTGACCGGCTATGTCGACGGCACGGAGAACCCGGAGGGCGAGCAGGCGCGCGCCGCCGCGATCGTCGCGGGTGCCGGTGCCGGACTCGACGGCGGCAGCTTCGTGGCGGTGCAGCGCTGGGTGCACGACCTCGATGCCTTCGAGGACGAGAGCACCGCCGAGCGCGATCGGATCATCGGCCGGCGCCTGTCGGACAACGAAGAGATGGACGACGCACCACAGAGCGCGCACGTGAAGCGATCGGCCCAGGAGAGCTTCGACCCGGAGGCCTTCATGGTGCGGCGCTCGATGCCCTTCGTGGGCGAGCACGAGGAGGGCTTGCTCTTCGTCGCCTACGGCGAATCGCTCGATCGCTACGAGTCGGTGATGCGCCGCATGCTGGGCCTCGACGACGGCATCGTCGACGCGCTCTTCCGCTTCAGCCACCCCACCGACGGCGGCTACTACTTCTGCCCACCCTTGCGCGACGGCAAGCTGGACCTGCGCGCAGTGGGAATCGACTGAGGGAAATCGGGCGAGGTTCGCCCAGGGCCGGCTTACGTCCTCGAAGAAACCCTCGACGTGCTTCCAGTACGCCTCCGGTTTCTTCTCCGGGCGCGCTCGCCTCTGAACGAACCTCGCCCGATTTCTCGGTGACCCGGATGGAGGGACGCGCCGGACGACGGCGTCTATTGGGTCAGTAGGCTTTGGTCGACGAAGACCGCGTTGTTGTCCTTAGCTTCCTGGAGCAGGTCTCGGACGTAGGCGGTGAGGACTTCGCGCTGGCGGCGGCCGGTGAGGCCGCCGGAGATGCGCGCGCGCTCCTCATCGGTGAAGCTGTCGCGCTCGGCCAGGGTCTTGTCCACCAGCTGGTAGATGAAGAAGTCGTCGCCCAGCTGCATCGGCTCTGCGCCCAGGGGTGACTCCTCGGTCAGCTCGTAGGCCGCCTTGACCAGCGGGCTGGAGTCGAAGGCGCCGGGGATGGCGCTATCGGTGCGACCGAAAGGGCGCGTCTCACGCACGGTGGGCGCGAGAGGATCGACCTTCGGCGGCTCGGCGCCCTCTTCGCCCTCGGCCGGGCGCGTGATGCCGCTGGCCTCGTCGGCCACCTCCTCGAGGCTGGCGCCCTCCTTTAGGCGCGCCAGCGCCACCGCCGCCGCGGCCTGGGCGCGCTCGCGACCGATGATGTCGCGGTAGAGCGTATTGGCCAGCTCACCTTTGGCCTCGTCGAGCGGCACGTCGCCCTCGCGGATGCCCTCGACCTTGATCACGTGGAAGCCGAAGGAGCTCTCGACCACGTCGGAGATCTCGCCGACGCCGAGCGCGAACTGGGCCTCGTCGAAGGGCTTGACCATGCGGCCCTTGGGGTTGAAGCCCAGGTCACCGCCCTTCTTCGCGCTGCCCGGGTCCTCGCTGTGCTCGAGCGCGAGCTTGGCGAAGTCCGCGCCGCCGCGCGCGCGCGCGAGCAGGCCGTCGATCTTCGCGCGCGCCGCCTGCTTGTCCTCCTCGCTGGCTGAGCTGGCCACCTTGATCAGGATGTGGCGCGCGCGCACCTGCTTCTCGAGGCCGGTGTAGCGGTGCTTCTGCTTTTCGTACTCCTCATCGATCGCGTCCTTGTGATCGATGATGAACTGGGCCATCTCGGCCTCGGTCGCCTCGGCCTTCTGCGAGTAGTGGGTCTTGGAGAAGCGCAGGTACTTGAGCTTCACGCTCTCCTTTTCGCGAACGTAGGCGTCCCAGACCTCGCCGGGACCGACCGCAACGTTGGCGACAACCGCCTCCCGCATGCGCTGGGCGAGCATCTCCTGAGCCTGACTGGTGGCGAAGTCCTTGATGCTGCGGCTCAGCCGGTACTGGATGAAGTTCTTGAGGTTGTCCTTGCTGAACTTGCCGTCGCTGTCACTGAAGTCGACGCGCTGCGGCCCCGACGGCGGCAGGTAGGGGCCGGCCTCCACCGACATGGACAGGTGGATGACGCTGTCCTGGGCGACCTTGGCCAGCACCTCGTCCTCGCTGACGACGTGTCCGAGCTTCTCGGCCTCGCGCGCGAGCAGGTCGCGCTCGATCAGGCCGTAGAGGATCATGTCCTCGAACTTGTTCTGCTTGGCCAGGTCCGCGGGAAAGTTCTCGCCGCCCGCCATCAGGAAGGCCGCCTTGAACTCGCCGCGGCTGATCGGCTGACCGTAGACTTCGGCGGCGGCGCCCTTGGCTTCGCCGCCCCCGAGCCAGTCTGGCTGGCCAAACTGAAGCACGAAGACTGCGCTCAGCATGAAGACCACGCCAAACAGAACGAGGCCGCGGAATTTCTGTACTATCTGTTCGAGCACTGCGCGCGATCTCCGGTCCCTGAGGGCTCTGCGATGGCTGCGAAAGGCGCGGTACCATAGATGAGCGACGCGGGGCCCGCAAGGCATCGACACGAGGCACGGGCGCACGTCAGATGTCACCGATTGGTGGCGGCCCTGGGGCTGGTGGGCGCACTCCTCGCCAGCGCGCCGGCGGCCGCAGAGGGTGCCTCGGTGCTGCGCTTCGTCGGCGGCGCTCCCGCGGACGAGGCCGCGCTGCGCGCCGCACTGCCGCCGGCCGTCGCCCGCGCGCCCAGTGACCTGATCGGCCTCGCGCGCTCGCCTGCCGGCGTGCGCCCAGCGCGGCTCGAGGAGCTTTCCCGGCTCGAGGCGTTGCTCGCGAGCGCACGCGAGCGCGCCGCCGCGCTCGACGAGGCCGGCGCGCTCGCCGACCTGGCCCAGGCCGCCCATCTGGGCGCGGGGCTGGGCGACGTACCGGGCGCCGCCGGCTACAACGCCGAGCTCCAGCTGCAGCTCGGCGTCACGGCCGCGCAGGCGGGCCTGGACGACCTGGCCGCGATCGCGCTCCGGCGCGCGGCGAGCCTGGACCCCGGGCGCCGACTGCGCACCGGAGAGGCCCCACCGGCGGTGGTCGAGCTGGCGGCGCGACTCGCCCGCGAGGTGGCGACCGGACCCCGGGGCGAGCTGGTCGTGCAGGCGGACACCCCCGGTGCGCGCGTCTTCGTCGACGACGTGGAGCAGGGAGCGACGCCTGCGCGGCTACGCTTGCCCGTCGGGCCCCACCTGCTGCGGGTGCAGGCACCCGGGCACGTGCCCTACGGCGCGTGGATCGACGTGCTGCAGGGCCAGCGGCCGCCGATCCGCGTCGCCCTCGCACCCGAGCCCTCGCTCACTGCCGCCGCAGCGCTGCTCGCGGCGGCCGACGCTGCCGACTACCGGCGCGTGGAGACCGCGATTGGCGCGCTGCGCCAGGCGGGCGTAGCCGTCTCGGCCATCGATGTGGTCGAGCACGACGCACGGACCGGTCGGGCGTTGTGGGTCCGCTGCGACCCGAAGGGCTGCCGTGGTCCGGCCCGCATCTCCACCAAAGGCGGCAGCGCCGCTTCCTTTCCGCCGCTGACCAAGGTGTCAGACGCGAGCCTCCAACGGGCACGCGGCTGGATGGGACGCAGGTCCACCGCTCGCAACCGGGTCGCGCGCGAGCGCGCGGGCGCAACCGGAACCTACCTGTGGGTCGCGGCGGGCGCGGTCGTGGCCGCGCTGGCCACCGGAGCCGTGCTGCTCGCGCCCGCGCCGGAGCGCCGGCTGCGGGTTGTGGTGGACCCGGGGGATATTCGACAATGAGATCATCCACACGGGGCAGTTGCGCGATCGGCGACCCCCTGTAGACTCGCGCCGGCCCCGGGCGGCAACCCGCCGCCGGCAAGCCAAGGACGCCGTGCCCAACACCAGCCAGCTTCCACCACCCCAGGGCAGCAACAATCTGAAGTATGCGCTGCTCGGCTTGCTCTTCATCGGCGCAACCATTGGACTGTGGCTGTTCGCCAGAC
>JAPPOT010000623.1 GCA_028817855.1 Myxococcales bacterium | reverse complement strand
CCCCCGGGCCCAGTCGCCCGCCCCCAGGTCCGCAAGCGCGGCGGCGTGGCTCGCCAGCGCACCGAGCGCATCGACCCGGGCAGCATGCTCGCCGGTCTGGCGGGCGAGCCGCTCGAGCTGCATCCACACCGCAAGCGGCTCGACGCCCAGCTCACGCGCTTCGTCGAGCAGCGCGAGGGCGCGGTCGGTGACCCCGGCGCGCTCGCGCGAGAGTGCCAGCTCGAGCAGCAGGCTGACCTCGACGTGCGGGTCGGTCGCTGCCCGCAGGTGCTGCCCGACCGCGAGCTCCGCTTGATCGGTCTCGCCGCGGGCGCGCCGCTCCTGCTCGATCAGGAGCGCGGCGGCGATGCAGCTCGGGTCGATTCGCAGCGCCTCGCTCCAGGCGCCGATCGCCGCATCGCCGTTGTCGAGCGCGTCACTCTGCAGGATGCCGAGCTCGCAGAGCGCGCTGGCGCGGTCGCGCGGGACCAGGCTCGCCTGGGCGAAGGCGCGCCACGCATCGGCGGCATCGGCGGGCCGCTCCAGGCGTTGCAGCAACGTCGCCTGGGACAGCAGGGCGGGCAGGAAGCGCGGCCAGCAGCGACTGGCGGCGCGGTAGTGGGCGAGCGCCTCGCCACGGTCGTCGAGGCGCAGCTCGTGGAGCGCGCCCAGCTCGTAGTGCAGCAGCGCCTCTCCGCGCGGCTCGTCGAGCGTCTCCAGCTCCCGCTGCAGGGCCCGCACGCGCGCCCGGGCGAAGACCTCGGGCGGCGGGCTCGGCGGCGGTAGGCTGTTCGGCGGGGTCGGCGCAGGCATACCGAGGAGTTGCTGCCGGACCGGATGATGGCACGAACTGACCTGCGTTTGGTTGTAGGCGGGAGGGAATCGCTAGGCTTGCCCCCGACCGGAAATCGGCGAGCCCACGGACCTCAATTGCATTCGGTCTCGCACATCCCGGCGATGGCCTCGGAGGGCGGGATGTTGGCGAGGGGCACGCCGTCCGAGGCTTCCTGGCCCTGGCTGCAGACGCTCAGGGCGCTGGCGCGCTCGACCGCATTGGTGGGATCGGTGTCCCCGAGCATCGTCAGGGGGGAGGCGCACAGCTCGACCGAGGTGCAGCCCTCGGTGCCGAGCAGCCCGGAGGCATCGACGATCTCCTGCATGCACGGCCCGGTGGCGCCGGTGAGGGCGCAGACGATCGGGTCGGCGCCGATCCCGCAGTAGCAGTCGCTCCCCGAGCAGCCCGCGGCGCGCCCGCAGTCGACGATCGCGCGGCATGCGTCGTCCGCGCAGTCGTTGATCTCGGCGGTGCAGTTGGTGCACCCGCAGACCGTGCACGCGTCGGTCATGCCCATCGCCGCGGCGTCGTCGATGCAGGTCTGGGCTTCGCTCATGGTGCCGGTGTTGTCGCCGCCACCCACGCCGGCCATCGGCATGGTGTCCATACCGGGCGTCATCTCGTCAGTACCCGGCGTCATCGTGTCCATGCCGGGCGTCATCGTGCCCGGAGTCATCGTGCCCGGAGTCATCGTGCCCGGCGTCATCGTCCCGGGAGTCATCGTCCCGGGAGTCATGGTGCCGGGCGTCATCGTCCCCGGGGTCATGGTCCCGGGCTGCATCGGCACCAGGGTGGTGCGGTTGCCGCTGCTGCCCGTGTCCTCGCTGCACCCTGCCAGCAGCAGCATCACTACAAACAATTGAGCCACCACGGCGGCCCACGGCCGCCGCGCCATCACCGATTTGAACATCATCTTCTCCCCGTAACCGCTACGACCCAGACCCTTACGGTCCTTGTATTCGGTCCCCTCTGGCCGGTCAAACCGTCGTGTCAGGCTGTGCCATGGGTCGCGCGGGGCCCGGTTGCTTCAGCCTGCCTGGTGGTTTACATGCCTATCCGCGAAACGTAGCCGCACTGCGAAGGCGGCATACAAAGGAGCGGCCCGTGTCGAGTAATGGGGCCCGCGCGACGCAGCGGGATCGGCCTTGGATCATGCGGACCTACGCGGGGCACAGCACCGCGAAGGCGTCCAACGAGCTCTATCGAACCAACCTGGCGAAGGGCCAGACGGGCCTGAGCGTGGCCTTCGATCTGCCCACCCAGACCGGGTACGACCCCGATCACGTCCTCTCCCAGGGCGAGGTCGGCAAGGTCGGTGTGCCGGTCTCGCACATCGGCGACATGCGGGGGCTCTTCGACCAGCTACCGCTGGATCAGATGAACACGTCGATGACGATCAACGCGACCGCCCCGTGGCTGCTCGCGCTCTACATCGCCGTGGCCGAGGACCAGGGGGTGGACCGCAAGCTCCTGCAGGGCACCACCCAGAATGATCTGATCAAGGAGTACCTCTCGCGCGGGACCTACATCTTCCCGCCGGCGGCCTCGCTCAAGCTCACCGCGGATGTGGTGGCCTACACGGTCAACGAGGTTCCCAAGTGGAACCCGGTCAACGTCTGCAGCTACCACCTGCAGGAAGCGGGCGCGACGCCTGTGCAGGAGCTGGCCTACGCGCTGGCCACGGCCATCGGCCTGCTCGACACCGTGCGTGCGGGCGGGCAGGTCTCCGAGGATCAGATGCCGCAGGTGGTCGGCCGCATCTCCTTTTTCGTCAACGCGGGCATCCGCTTCGTCGAAGAGATGTGCAAGATGCGCGCCTTCACCGAGCTGTGGGATCGCATCACCCACGAGCGCTACGGCGTGGAGAACCCGAAGTTCCGCCGCTTCCGCTACGGCGTGCAGGTCAACTCCCTGGGCCTGACCGAGCAGCAGCCGGAGAACAACATCATCCGCATCGTGCTCGAGATGCTAGCCGTCACCCTGAGCAAGGACGCGCGCGCGCGCGCCGTCCAGCTGCCGGCCTGGAACGAGGCCCTCGGTCTGCCACGCCCATGGGACCAGCAGTGGTCCCTGCGCGCCCAGCAGATCCTCGCCTACGAGACCGACCTGCTCACCTACGCCGACATCTTCAACGGCAGCGACGTGGTGACCGATCGCGTGCGCAAGATGGTCGAGGAGGCGAGCCAGGAGATCGAGGACATCCAGGCGCGCGGCTCGGTCGTGGAGGCGATCGAGAGCGGCTACCTGAAGCAGCGGCTGGTCGAGTCCAACGCCGAGCGCCTGCGCGCCATCGAGCGCGGCGAGCAGGTCGTCGTGGGCGTGAACAAGTACCTGGAGGGTGCGGACTCGCCGCTGATGACCGATCGCGACAGCGCGATTATGACGGTCGGCTCCGGTGTCGAGCAGGAGGCGATCGCGGCGATCAAGACCTGGCGCGAGCAGCGCGATGGTGCCGCGGTAGAGAAGGCGCTGGCCGAGCTGCGCGAGGCGGTCAAGCGCGGCGGTAATGTCATGCCGCCGTCGATCGCCGCGGCCAAGGCGGGCGTCACCACGGGCGAGTGGGCCCAGGCCCTGCGCGAGGTGCTCGGTGAGTACCGCGCACCCACGGGCGTGGCCGGCGCGCGCGTGAGCGAAGGGGAGGGCGACAGCCAGAAGACCGTCGAGGGTCTGCGCGCCCGCATGGACGTGCTCGAGAAGAAGCTCGGCCGCCGCCCCAAGATGCTGGTCGGCAAGCCCGGCTTGGACGGTCACAGCAACGGCGCCGAGCAGATCGCGCTCAAGGCGCGCGACGTGGGCTTCGAGGTGGTCTACGAGGGCATCCGCGTGACGCCGGAGCAGCTGGTGGCGAGCGCCCTCGAGGAGGGTGTGCACGTGATCGGCATCTCGATCCTGAGCGGCTCGCACCTGGAGCTGGTGCCCCAGGTGGTGGAGCGGGCGCGCGAGGCGGGCATCGCCTCGGTGCCGATCGTGGTCGGCGGGATCATCCCCGTCTCGGACGCGCGGCGGCTCGAGAACTCGGGCGTCGCGCGCGTCTACACACCGAAGGACTTCGAGCTCAACACCATCATGGGCGATCTGGTCGAGCTGGTGCAGTCCAGCGCAGAGGCATGAGCGAGGCGGACCCGGCTGCGCTCGCCGAGCGCATCGCGGCCGCGGAGAAGGCCGCCGTCGCTCAGGCCCTGAACCTGATCGAGGATCGACGCCAGCGCAGCCAGGGGCGCATCGAGGCGCTGCTCGGGCGCCTGCGCGAGCGCGCGGGCATGCAGCGGGTCGGGCTGACGGGGCCGCCCGGGGGCGGCAAGAGCACCCTGACCGCGGCGCTGGCGCGCGAGCTGCGCGAGCGCGGCGACACCGTGGGCGTTCTGGCGGTGGACCCGAGCAGCACGCGCTCGGGCGGCGCGCTGTTGGGCGACCGCGCACGGATGTCCTTTGATCCGGCCGACCAGGGCCTGTTCGTGCGCTCGCTGGCGACGGCGGGCGATACCGGCGGTCTGGCCTATGCGGCACACGCCGTCACGGAGGTGCTGTCGGCCGCCTACGACCGCGTCGTGATCGAGACGACCGGCGTGGGGCAGACCGAGACCGACGTGGAGCATGTGGCCGACACCATCTGCCTGGTGATCCAGCCGGGCTCCGGGGACGTGCTCCAGTTCATCAAAGCCGGCATCATGGAGATCCCGGACGTGCTCGTGGTCAATAAGGGGGACCACGGTGCGCTCGCCCAGCGGGCGGCCTCCGACCTGGCGGGCGCGCTCGACGCGTTGCGCGGGGTGGGCATGGCGGAGGCGGGCGACGACTGGCGGGTACCGGTGTTGGTGACCAGCGCGCGCGACCGCACGGGGATCGATGCGCTCGTCGACACGCTCGACGCGCACCGTGCCGCCCAGGGCGCTGCCGGCCAGCGGGAGCGGCGCCGCGAGGGGGAGACGCACTGGACCCTGAGCCTCCTGTTGCGCCGGCACGGCGAGCACGGGCTGGAGGTCTTGGGCGGCCGCACGGAGGTCGCCGGCCGCATCCGCGCCGCCCTCGACGCGGGTGCCATTCCCATCGCGGTTTCCGCGGATCTGGGGCGCGACTACCTGCGCCGCGTCGCCTCAGCGGGTATCGACTGAGGCCCGATTTCTGCGCCTCCGTGACCCGGATGAATCGTCTCGGCGCCCCAGACGTCGTAGTTGGACATGGCTTTATCGCTGAAATCCTTGCGAAAACGTCCAGTTTCGGGGACGGGGCTTGAAGAACGTGCAACGGGACTGTACGTAATGTATACAGTCCGGGCACATTCACTTCGTCCGCGGCCTGGGACGGGGCGATTACCGGGGCTCCGGTGGGTAGTGAAAAGGGAGACGAGGGTTCATGGGTCGTACTAGGTTTGCGATTTTGCTAGCGCTTTCCCTTGCGCTGAGCGCCGTCGGCAGCACTGCGGCGGCCCAGGATGCGCAGGTGGTCAAGCGCATCACCAAATACGGAAAGCTCTCGCGCGGCGAGGCCAAGCGCCTCGCCAAGAACGTGAGCAAGCGGATGAAGCGCGCCGCCGACATGACCGGGCAGCAGGACGCCCTGCGTTCGGCCGTGAGTCGGGCGCTCTTCAACACGCCCCAGCCCGCCGATCAAATGGCGGCGGCCAAGGTGCGCTTGCGTCTCTATGGCGGGCTGAACGCCTGGGCGCTCGACAACCTCTTCAAGCCCCGTCCGGGCGCAATCGCGACCTGCACCCGCGACCTGGGCGTGAAGCGGAAGCAGTGTGAGGCGCTGATCGCGGCCGGCGGCAAGATCTCCCTTGCCGACGCGCGCAAGCTGGGCGCGGGCAACGCGGTGGCGGCGGCGCAGCAGCGTCGCTTCGGCCAGCAGCCACAGCGGCGCAGCTTCGGTCAGCAGCCGCAGCAGCGTCGCTTCGGCCAGCAGGGGCAGCAACGCAGCTTTGGTCAGCAGCAGCAGCGCTTCGGCCAGCGCCAGCAGCCACAGCGGCGGCCGGCCGCACGCCCCGCCCCGGCGGCGCGCCCGATGGCGCCGCAGAAGTCCGTGGCCCAGCGAAAGGCCGAGTACCAGGCGCGGCGCAAGGCCTATCTGGAGCGCAAGAAGGCCGAGATGGAGGCCCGCAAGGCCAAGATCGTCGGCAACGCGGGTGGCGAGCGCGCCGAGCGCGGTCCTGCCAGCGAGGACGAGGCCGCGGCGGCCGGTCTGCCGCCGCCCAAGAAGAGGAAGCCGAGCGCCAAGAAGGCGCAGACCGCTTCCACGGCGCCCGCCGCGGCGGAGTCGCCCAAGCCGAAGAAGTCCAAGAAGGCAGACCCCGCGCTCGACGAGGGCTTCCTCGGGGATCTCCTGGGCGATCCGCTCGGCGAGAAGTAGCTCGGAGCGCTTCTAGCGGCGCTTGGGGATGCTCGCCCAGTAGTCGAGGTCGAGCACGACCTTGGGGTTGTAGACCTGCTTACCGTCCTTCTCGACCTTGAGGGGGATGTCCTCTTCGAGCGCGTTGGCGTTGTTGGTCGCGACCAGGCGCAGGCGCAGGGCGCCGACGTCGCTGCGGCCGGGCAAGTCGGCGGTGTCGAGCACCTCGCTCCAAGCGTAGATGGTGTCGCCGGCGAAGGTGGGGCCGCTGTGGGTGCCGCCGTTGAAGGCCAGGATGCCGAGCAGGTTGCTCAGGCCGTTGAAGGTCAGGGTCCGGGCGATGCTGATGACGTGGCCGCCGTACATGAGGCGCTTGCCGAAGTGCGTGCCGGCCGCCGCGTGGTTGTTGAAGTGGACCTTGGCGGTGTTCTGGTAGAGGCGGGTGGCGATGGCGTGCTCGGACTCCTCGATCGACATGCCGTCCACGTGGTCGATGCGCTCGCCCTTCTCGTAGTCCTCGAAGAAGGCGCGCGCGCCGGACGGCCAGGCCTCGTAGCGCTCCAGGGTGAGCGACTCGGGCACGACCAGCTCCTGGGGCTCGACCGCGCTCGGCAGGTCGGGGCTGTCGCTGGCGCCGGTGGGAGTGCCGGGGTCGCGCTTGTTGACCATCACCCAGCGGCAGTACTCGAGCACTTTCTCGCCGCGCTGGTTGGTGCCGGTCGAGCGCACCCACACGACGCCGTTCTTGCCGCTGCGGTTCTCCTTCTTGCCGAGCACCTCGGAGACCGTGCGCACGGTGTCGCCGGGATAGGCCGGCTTCAGGAAGCGCAGGCCCGCATAGCCCAGGTTCGCGACGGCGTTGAGGGAGATGTCGTTGACGGTCTTGCCGAAGACCATATGGAAGAGCAGCAGGTCGTTGACCGTCTCGCGCTCGTAGCCGAGGGAGCGCGCGTACTCGACCGAGCAGTGCAGCGGGAAGCGGTCTCCGGTCAGGGCGATGTAGAGCGCGCAGTCGCCCTCCGTGATGGTGCGCGGCACCGCGTGCACCAGGGTGGCACCGGTCTCGAAGTCCTCGAAGAAGTTGCCCGGATCGGTCTTCTGGCTCATCTGCTGCTCCTTGGGTCGGCAGCGCTCGTAGCAAAAGGCGGCCGGGCGGGCAATACGGGGACCCCTAGGCCGCCGCCTCGATGGCCGCTGCGTCCTGGTCCCGCCCCAGGACCCGGTAGCAGGCCGACAGGACGTGCATGGCGGCCCGGGCGCCGCGCTCGTCCTGTTGAGCGCGGGCCGCGCCCAGCGCTTCGAGCGCCGCGCGGATCGCAGCGAGCATCTCCCCCGACTCGAGCAGGATCAGCGAGGCGGTCAGCGCCTCCCGCCCGCGCGTATGGCCGTTGGCCTCGGGCATGCGCGCCTGCTTGAAGGTGCGCACCGCGCCCGGCACGTCGCCCTTGGCGAGCAGCGCCAGCGACCACAGGCGCTGGGCGCCGGCCCGACCCCAGCCCGCGGCCACCGCGGTGTCCAGGAAGCCTTCTGCGTCCTCGGGCTCACCGTCCACGATCGCGGCGATGGCCGAGCGCACCGCGTTGTGGGCGATCGAGCTGGCGGAAGGTGCGCCCGCCTCGGAGAGGTCATCCTGGGTCGTCGGCTCCTCACCCATGGCCGCCGGCACCTTGCCCGTGGCCGGCCGCCTGTCGACCGTGCGCGCCACCCGGCGGGCCAGCTTCTTCATGTCGCTGGAGTCGTTGAGCTTGAGCGCGAAGGCCGCCAGGCGCACCGCCATGTGCTCGAAGCCGCTGTCGGTGGCGGCCTTGGCCGTGTCGAGCAGCGCGCGCGCAGCCGCCTCCTCGCGTCCGCCCTCCGCCAGGTGGCGCGCCAGCAGGGCGGCGCCGAAGCTCTCGCCGCCGTAGCCATCGCTCACCAGCACGTCGGCCACGAAGCGGTGTAGCTCGGCGGCGCGCGCGGGCGGCATGTCGTTGCGCACGGCCACACGCACGACCGGTGCGAGCGGGCCCAGGTCACCGTTGGCGTTGACCCAGCCCTCCTCGACCAGCGTGGCGAGCGCCGCGCGCACCTGCTCCCCGTCGAGCCCATCGGCTTCCGCCACGCGCCGCACGAAGTCCATGCCCATCGACGGGGGCGCCACGCACAGCGCCTCGAGCGCGCGCTGGGAGTCGCCGTCGAGACCGTGGATGCGCTCGGTCATGAGCGAGTCGGTTGGGATCGCCATCGACGCGCCACGCGGTGTGGTGCGCCAGCGAAAGGCGCCCTCGGCGAAGACCAGGTCACCGGCGCACACCAGCGTGCGCGCGGCCTCGCGCACTCCGAGCAGCGTGTCGCCGCCGAGCCGGGCCACGCGCCGGGCCACGTCCGTGCCGGCCCGCGCGCCCAGGATCTGCTCGGCCACCTGGCGGCCGTCTGCGAGCTTGAGCCGCGGCACCACCAGGCGTTCGTGCTCGCCCTTGCGCGCCAGCGCCGAGGGCACGCCCTCGCCCTCGGCCACCGCCATCAACAGCACGAGCGAGGGGTCGGCGTGCTTCGACAGGTCCTTGAGCACGTCGGCGACGACCAGCAGGGTCGGCGCATCGAGCTCGCGCAGCCGGTCGAGCAGCAGCCATGCTCCGGGCTTCGCGCCCAACAGCGCCGACAGGGCGCGGTGCGCCTCCGTGCGCGAGACGCCCGCGCCGCTGCGGATAGCGGCCAGCGTGGCGCGGGCTTCCGCCTCCAGCTCGATGTCATCGAGCGCGCCCCCGAGGCGGCGCAGCGCGAGCGAGATGCCGCCGAGTGGCTGCAGGCCGCCGCCCTGGCGCCCGAGGTGCAAGAACAGCGGCGGCGGGTTCGCGCTCGCCAGCCGGCCGATCCAGTCGATCGCGGTGAAGGGCTGGGCGCTCTGCAGCACGACGCGCCGCACGCCTTCGCCCGCGGTCAGGGTGCCCAGCTGCTCAAATGTGGCCGCCAGGGAGCCCGGTGGCGCGGCGGGTTGAAGATGGCGCAGGGCGGCGCGGCAGTCGCGCTTGAGCGGGAAGCGCGCGTCGATCACCAGCCCCACCGCGCCCTCGCCGCGCACACTGCGGCCGCAGAGGTGGGTCTCCTCGGTTTGGGCGTGGGCGGTCTCGTCGATCACGAGCTCGCCCGGTCGCGCGCGATTGGCCAGCAGCTGCGCCCGGTCCAGCGAGGCGCCCTGGTAGAGCCCTCGCCCGGGTCGGACTTCACCCACGGCCAGCGCGATGGTCGCGGCCACCTCCGCCGGTTGCCCCTCGCTGCCGCGCAGCTCCGCCAGCGCCGACAGCCCCAGGTCGATCGTGTCCTCCAGATCGATTGGATCGAAGCTCGCCACGATCGTCTGCCCGACTCGCGCCAGGATCATGCCGCCGGCCACCTCGCAGCGCGTGGCGACCGCGTCCGCGTGCTCGCCTCCGCGCTCCTCGCCGGAGTCCGGCGCACCGCGATACCACAGCACCACCCGCTCGCTGGGCGGCTGCAGGATGTCGTCCGGCTCGGTCGATCGGGCCATCTCAGCCAGCTCGTGCTAGCCGCCCTCGACCTTGCGCTTGAGGGCCGCCAGCTCGTCCTCCACCTCGAAGGCCTCGCTGCTCTTCTCGAGGTCGCGGAAGCGAGCCTCGAGCTCGGCCTTCTTGGTGTCGTCGAGCACCGACGAGGCCTCGACCTCCGCCTCGAGCTGATCGACCTTGTGGGTCAGGCGCTCGAGCCCGTCGAAGGCGCTTCCACCGCCCAGGCCACCACTGCTGGTGCCGGTGCCCGCCTCCCGTGCGGCGCGCACCTGGGACGCGAGCGCGGCCTTCTTGGCGCGCAGCTCCTCGATCTTGTGCTCGATCGAGTCGAGCGTGTCCTTCATCTTGTCGACAGCGCTGTGGTTCTGCGCGGCTTGTCCGTCCAGGCGCTCGGCCTTCTTGCTCGCCTGCAGCTTCTGCTTGAGCGCGTCCCGCGCCAGGCTGTCCTCGCCCTTGCGCACCGCGAGTGTCGCGCGCTGCTCCCACTTGGCCACCTCGGCGCGCGCCTCCTCGGCCTCCTGCTCGAGGCGCTTGGCGTGGCCGAGGGTCTCGACCAGCTCCTGGTGGGCCTGCTTGAGGCCCGACTCCATCTCGCGGATCGTCTGGTTGATCAGCGACTCCGGATCCTCCGCCTTGTCGAGCATGCCGCTCACGTTGGCGCGGACGACGTTGTTGAGGCGGCTGAAGATACCCATGGACAGTGCTCCGAGACTTTGAAAAAGGGAGCGATCAGGGTTCCACGCACCCCCACCGATGTAAAGCCGGCGCCCCCGTCACCCACGCCGCTTTTCCCGCGAGATTGGTGGGCTTCCGCTATACTTGCAGCCACCGTGATCCGTGACTCCACGCTTCTCATCACCGGCGGCGCCGGCTTCATCGGGACGGCCCTGTGTCGGCGTCTGCTGGACCACAACCGGATCCGGGTGTTCGACAACCTGCGCCGCAACGCCCTGGCCCAGGCCGGGCTCGATAGCCACGACAACCTGGAGCTCGTGGTCGGCGACGTGCGCGACGCCGACGCGGTCATGAAGGCGACCGACGGGGTCGACTATGTCGTGCACATGGCGTCGATCGCGGGCGTGGACACGGTGCGCAACAACCCAGTGACCACGATGGAGGTCAGCCTCGAGGGCACGCTCAACACGCTGCGCGCGGCCCACAAGGCGGGCTCGATCAAGCGCTTCATCGACTTCTCCACCAGCGAGGTCTTCGGCAGCTACGCCTACCGCGTGCGCGAGGCCGACGTGACCAGCCTCGGTGCGGTGGGCGAGGCGCGCTGGACCTACGCGGTGTCCAAGCTCGCGACCGAGCACCTGGCCCACAACTACTACGTGCAGTACGGCCTGCCGACCTGCTCGATCCGCCCCTTCAACATCTACGGGCCCGGTCAGGTGGGGGAGGGCGCGGTGCATGCCTTCGTGGTGCGCGCCCTCGCCAACGAGGCGCTCACCATCCACAACGATGGGGACCAGATTCGGTCGTGGTGCTACATCGACGACATCGTCGACGGCATCGAGCTGTGCCTGGTGCGGGACGAGGCGGTCGGTGAGTCCTTCAACATCGGCAACCCGCGCAGCACCGTCACGATCTTCCAGCTGGCCAAGCTCGTGATCGACGTCGCCGAGAGCAGCTCCGACATCGAATTCGTCGAGCGAAACTTCGCCGACGTGGAGCTGCGCGTCCCCGACGTGAAGAAGGCCGAGGCGAAGCTGGGGTTTCGAGCCAAGGTCGAGCTCGATGTGGGTCTAAGACGTACCCTGGACTGGTACCGCGAAAAGGCGGCCGCGGCGGCCGAATCCGAGGCCGCCGGCTGAGTCGCGGTTTGGGGCCAAAGGCCCGGTGCCGTATCCTCTAGCTCTGGTCGCTTCATCAGGCTCGCTTTGGACATCCCCGCCCGAAACAGCATCGATCTCGAAGGCATCCGCGCGGACGGATGGTTCGACGAACTGGCGGATGAGATCCCCGAGTTCGAGCAGCTCTGTCAGGTGGTGGGACGGCGCTTCGTCGCCTTTTCCTTCATCACCAGCGTGCGCATCGCGTCGATCTCCTACGATCCCCAGGCCCCCCACAACTCCCTGGTCGACTTCAATATCGGCGAGTCGGAAGAGCAGCAGCGCATGACCCTCGCGGATCTGCGCGAGCGTCTCGGCGCCGCGCTGCTGACGCCGGACGACGAGGTCGACTCGCTGTCGGCCGCGCCCGATGCCGAGGAGCTGCGGCGCTACATCGGTCGGCGCTACCTGCTGCTGGCACCCATCTTCGGCATCACGCTGGAGTCGATCGAGGTGGGCGGTGGCCAGGAGCCGGCGCTGCACCTGGATCTGGGGCACAGCAAGGAGACGATCAGCGTCCAGGGGCTGCGCGACGTGCTTCACAATGCGGTGCGCTCCGAGGTGGCCCGCGCCCGGCCCAACCAGCCCTTCTCGATCGACTTCAAGAAGGTCCCCCAGGCGGAGGAGGCCAACGCCCGCGGCGACTGGGACGAGACCATCGCGCTGCTCGGCGCCTGGCCGGGACCGCTGTCCATGTTTCTGCGCACGCCCCAAGGCCAGGCGCTCGGCGACTCGGAGCGCAGCAAGCTCGTGCGCGCCCTGGGGGCGCTCGGTGAGGCCTACTTGCGCAACGGCCAGGGTGACTGGGCTGAGGACGTGCTGCGGCTGGGCATCCAATTTGGTCAGGAGCTGGAGGCCTCGGGGCCGCTCTTCGCCCTTCTGGGCCAGAGCCGCGTGGACACCGAGCGCTACGGCGAGGCGATCGGCCTGCTGCGCCGCGCGCTGGCGCTGGGTACGGACAAGCGCTTCGTACTGCCCGACCTGGCCAAGTGCTTCGCCCGCAGGGGACGCAACGTGGCCGCCATGGCGTGCATCGAGGACGGGCGCGCCGCGGGGCTCGGCGACGACGAGTTCATCGACATCCTCGAGTCGGTGGAGCAGGAGCTGGGGGGCGCCTACGACCGGCTGCGGGACTACGTCTCCGGTGATTGATCGTCGAGCTTTACACCCACGCCGCCGATGACTTAATTTAAGGGGTCCACCATGGCCCGCTTCATCATCGCGATCGACCAGGGCACCACCGGCTCCACCGTGCTGGTGCTTTCCGAGCGCGCCGAGGTCATCGGCCGCGCTTCCCGGGAGTTTCCACAGCACTTCCCCCAGCCCGGGTTGGTGGAGCACGACGTGGAGGAGATCTGGGCCAGCATCGAGAGCTGCCTGGGCTCGGCGCTGAAGGACGCGGGCGTGGCGGCCGCCGACTGCGCTGCGATCGGCATCACAAACCAGCGCGAGACCACCGTGCTTTGGGAGCGCGGCAGCGGGCGCGCGATCCACCACGCCATCGTCTGGCAGGACCGGCGCACCGCCCCGCGCTGCGCCGAGCTGGAGGCGGCCGGCCACGGTCCGCTCTTCCGCGAGCGCACCGGGCTCGTGCTCGACCCCTACTTCAGCGGCACCAAGGTGGAGTGGCTGCTCGACAATGTCGAAGGGGCACGCGCACGCGCCGAGGCGGGTGAGCTCGCCTTTGGCACGATCGACTGCTTCGTGGCCAACCGCCTGAGCGGCGGCGAGCTCCACATCACGGACGTGACCAACGCCTCGCGCACCCTGCTCTACGACATCAAGGCCGGCCGTTGGGACGAGGGGTTGTGCGACCTGCTGCGCGTCCCCACCTCGGTGCTGCCGGAGGTGCGCGCGAGCTCGGAGGTCTACGGACACACCAGGGGCCTGTCGGCGCTGCCCGACGGCATTCCGATCGCGGGCATCGCGGGCGATCAGCAGGCGGCCCTGTTCGGGCAGACATGCTTCGCCGACGGCGACGCCAAGTGCACCTACGGCACTGGCGCCTTCATCCTCATGAACACCGGCGACGAGGCGCGCGCGTCCGACAACGGGCTGCTGACCACCGTTGCCTGGCGCATCGGCGATCGCACGACCTACGCGCTCGAAGGCAGCGCCTTCGTGGCTGGCAGCGCGGTCCAGTGGCTGCGCGATCAGCTCGGCATCATCAAGAGCGCGCCCGAGGTCGAGGCACTCGCATCCCAGGTCGACTCCTCCGAGGGCGTCACCTTCGTGCCCGCCCTGACCGGGCTCGGTGCGCCCCACTGGGACCCCGACGCGCGCGGGTTGATCTGCGGGCTCACCCGCGGAAGCTCGGCGGCGCACATCGCGCGCGCGACCCTGGAGGGCATCGCCTTCCAGATCGCCGATCTGGGCGAGGCGATGGCCCAGGATGCCGGACGGCCGATGGGGCGGCTTCGGGTCGATGGCGGCGCCTCCATGAACGCCCTGCTGATGCAGTTTCAGGCCGACCTGCTGAACGTCGCGGTGGACCGCCCGAGCTGCGTGGAGACCACCGCCGTGGGCGCGGCCTACCTCGCGGGACTCGCGGTGGGTGTGTTCGGCGACCTCGAGGAAATCGCGCGCGTGCACGACGTGGAACGCACCTTCGAGCCCGACATGGGCGAGGGCGCGCGCAAACAACACCTGGATCGATGGCGCGAGGCGGTCGCTCGCACCCGTTCGACGGGGGGCTGACCCCCCGGTGCCCTGACTGGAGCCCTGCTTGACATGGTGATCGACAACAGCGACGAGACGGCGCACGAAGTTCCGGTGGCCTGGGAGGCCCTCGAGGACGCGTTCGAGAACAACGCGCCCGAGGTGCACAGTTACCTGAACCTGGAGTCGGGGGACGTGATCCGCATCGTCGATGGTGTGGCCGAGCCATCGATGCATGCGCGCATCGCCGGCGACAACGCGTACATGCACATCGATCCGGTCTCCTCCCGCGAGCAGTACCGCTGGATGGAGCGCTTCATCGCGACGATCGAGGACGGCGACCTACGCCAGCGCCTGGTCGCGGCGATCGACGGAAAGGGGGCCTTCCGCCGCTTCAAGGACGTCCTGATGGCCTACCCGGTTGATCGGGAGCGCTGGTTCACCTTCCGGTCGGAGCGCCTGCGCATCGCGATGGAGAGCTGGCTCGAGGCCCACGGGATCGTTCCGGTGCAGCGCAAGGAGTGGGCGGTGCCGACCGCGGCCGACGTGCGCGACGCGGCCGAGCGTGAGGAGCGCGAGCGCCCGCGCATGGGGCGGGCGGTGGCGGCCGACGCGACGCGCGACAAGCTCCACGAAGCGGTCGACGCCCTGCCGGTGCGCGAGCTGGACCTGGCCTTCGAGTTCCTGGAGTTCCTGCGCGAGCGCCGCCCGGTTCCGCGGAGCAAGGCGCGCCCAAGCGATGCCCCATCGAGCGGGGAGCCGTCCTCCTGAGTTTGTGAGGTCGGCCCGGCGGGGGTAGAACGGGGCCGTGGTGCGTGTGCTAGCGATGGTTCTCGTGCTCTGCGTCGCGGAGAGCGCGGCTGCGCAGCCGGCCGGGCCGGGGCGGCTGGTGCGGTTGGATGGGCTGGCTGCCGTGATCGGCGGCGACAGCCCGGGCAGCGGGGTGGACGTCGTGCTGCGCAGCGACGTGGAGCTGCGCGCGCGCATCGCGCTGGCCGGGCGCACGCGTGGCCCGATCCACCTGGGCCCGATTCCGGCGGGGCTGCTGCGGGCCACGCTCGACGAGATCATCGGGGAGCACCTGATCGCGCGTGAGGCCGAGCGCGTGCGCGCGGCCGATCCGACGGGCAAGGATGTCGAGCGCGAGTACGGCCGGCTGGTGCGCTCCGCCGGTGGCCAGGCGCGCATGACCACCCTGCTGAAGGCGCTGTCGGCGCGGGACGAGGAGCTCGATGCGGTGGCGGAGCGGCGCGCGATGGTGGCGGCCTTCCTCAGCGCCAACCTGGAGGGCGCCACGGTCGTGACGCAGAGCGAGGTCGAGCGCGCCTACCAGGCATGGCTCGCGGAGCACGGGGCGGACACGGGCGAGCCGGCCGTACAGGTGAAGCGCCGTCTTCGCGCCCGGCTGTCCCGGGAAGCGCTGGCGCGCACCATCGAGCGCTGGGTTCGGGTTCTGCGGGCCCGCATTCCAGTGCGGATCTACGCAGAATTCCGGGATGGGCGCCCCTGAGTGGTGCTATTCCCGGCTGCCGGGCCTGGTACAGATAGGGGGATGTCCTCGCCCGCGCCAGCACCGGGCGGATCCGCCGTAATCCTGCCCGCACGGGCGGCCGATCTGCCGGTCATCTACCGCATCTCGGGCGACTGCTTCCCAGTCCCGTGGCCGGTCGACGAGCTCGCCAGGGAGCTGGAGCGACCCCATGCCACGATGCGTGTTCTGCGCCCTTTCTCCGGCGCGCCCGTGGTCGCGTTCCTCAACCACTGGCGGCTCGGCAACGAGATCCAGATCATGAACGTCGCCACCGACCCGGGCCACCGGCGTCGCGGCTACGGCAGCGCCCTGATCCGCGACGCGGAGCGGGTGGCCCGGCGCCAGGGGCTCAGCGCGGTGACCCTGGAGGTGCGCGCCAGCAACGCAGGCGCGATCGGCCTGTACGAGCGTGGCGGCTACCGGCCGGTGGGCGTGCGCCAGGGCTACTACTCCGACAACGGGGAGGACGCCCTGGTGATGGTCCTGACGCTTTGACCGAGGCCCCCAGGTCGGGTGAGGGAGTTTTTGTGGAACCCACCCGCCCCCGCACTCGTTTCCCCTTGCGGCGGGCGGCCGAAAGCCGTGCAATTGCGGGCACGATGGAAATGCCTGGCCCGTACTGCTAGGGATCAGTCAGGGAGCGCGGGCGGCTGACTTGGCGGTGGTGCAGGAGGTGAGGGTTGTCGGATTCGCAGCGTCCTGATGCAGGGGTCCCCGAGGAGGCGGCAGAGGAGCCCGACCCGGACGCGGGCGACGGGGACGACCTGGCGGCGCTCTCGAGCACCCTCGGATCCATTCCGCCCGACGCGGCGGCGGACGACGACGATGAGCTCGGCTCCCTGGCCGGCCTGGCTGGCGCCCGCGCGAGTATCAGTGGCGCGCCCGAGGACAAGCTCGACCTCGGTCAGCTGGTGCGTGAGAGCGCGGTTCAGACCGAGCCGGGAGCGGCCGCGCCCCAACCGCTCCGGGTGGAAGCCGAGCCGGCGCCCGCAGTGCCGAGGAAGACCAACTGGGCGATGCCTCTGGCGATCGGGCTGGGTGTGGGCGTCGCGGTGGGGGCCGTGATGTTCGGCGCGGCGGCCAGCCGTGAGGACGACGGGCCGGCCCCCAGGGCGGCGGCGACCGGCCAAGCTCCCGCCGCACCCTCCGAGCGAGCATCGCTCCAGGTGCCGGCGCCCGCCACCGCCGAGGCCCCCCCGCAGTCGGCCGAGCAAGCGGCCGCCGTGGAGGCTCCGGAGGTCGCCGCCGCCGCAACCCCGGACAAGCCCCGGGCGGCGGGGGGCCAGCCTGTCCGGCGCACCACCAGCAGGTCCTCGGGCAGCACGTCCGGCGCGGCCCCTGCACCCGTGCCAGTCCCGCCTCCATCGTCTGGTGCCGGTGACGGCCCGATCCTCAAGCTCACCCCCAAGGGCGCGCCCCAGCCGCCTCCGCCCGCGGCCTCCAAGGCCGAGGCGCCGGCCCTGGCCGCCAAGCAGGGCGGGGGGCGCTCGGTCGACGACCTGCTCGACGAGGCCCTCTCCCCGGAGCACCGCAAGCAGGCGCTGGCCGCGGAGCGGGAAAAGGCCAAGAGCGCCGCGACTCTGCCCCTGATGCCCGCTCGGGGCGACGTGCAGCAGGCCATGGCGGTGCTCACCCCGGCCCTGCGCGGCTGCGCGATGGGGCAGTCGGGGCTGGCGACCGCGGTGATCACGGTTCGCAACGATGGCAGCGTCGCGGCCGTGCGGGTCAACGGCGCCCCGTTTGCGGGGACCGCCAGCGGTCGCTGTATGGAAGGGGTCGTGCGGCGAGCCAAGTTCCCGCGCTTCCGGCAGCCCACCTTCCGGGTCCGCTTTCCGTTCAAGATCCAGTGAACCGGGCGATCGCGGCCCGGCCACCAGATCTGGTGGGCCCCGGACCAGGTCTCCCGCCGGAAGCTCAACAACCACAACGGGTTGGGGTTGCCTGCCGGCGCCACCACTAGATCCGGAAGGGCGCCGTTGCGCACCTTGGAGGGCGGTGATACCCCCAGAATCGGGTCACGCGGGGGATGCGTGTACCCGGAGGGCTCGCGCACCGTGAAAATCAAGAAGCTCGAGGTCGTCGGCTTCAAATCCTTCGTCGACCGTACCGTTTTGCACTTCGACCACGATGTCACTGCCATCGTGGGTCCGAACGGTTGCGGGAAATCCAACGTGGTTGACGCGATCCGCTGGGTCATGGGCGAGCAGTCGGCCAAGAACCTGCGCGGCCGCGGCATGGAGGACGTGATCTTCAACGGGGCCGAGTCGCGCGGGCCCATGAGCTTTGCCGAGGTCACTCTCACCTTCGACAACAGCGACGGTCTCGCTCCGCCCGAGTACAAGGACTACACGGACATCGCGGTGACCCGCCGGCTCGACCGCGAGGGCCACAGTGAGTACCTGATCAACAAGACCCAGGTGCGTCTGATGGACGTCACCAACCTCTTCCTCGGCACCGGCGTGGGGCGCAAGTCGACCTATTCCATCGTCGAGCAGGGTCGCATCGGGTTGATCGTCTCCGCCAAGGCTGGCGATCGCCGCTACTTGATCGAGGAAGCGGCCGGCATCACCAAGTTCAAGGCCAAGAAGCGCGCGGCCGAGCGGAAGATGGACTACACGCAGCAGAACCTGCTGCGCGTCAGCGACGTGATCGGCGAGATCCAGAAGACCCTCGCCTCGCTCAAGCGCCAGGCCCAGAAGGCCGAGCGCTACAAGCGCTACCGCGCCGAGATTCGCGACCTGGACCTGTGGGTCTCCTCCCACCGCTGGCTCGAGCTCACCTCCACCCATCGCGTGCTGTCCGCCCAGCTGGGGCAGGTGGACGCGCGGGTCGAGGGGCTGCGCTCGGAGCTGCGCCTGCGCGAGGCCGAGCTGGAGACCGAGCGCCTCAAGCTCCAGTCGATGGAGAGCGACCTGGAGCAGGCCCAGACGCGGGCCTACGAGGCCGACAACGAGGTCAAGCTGCTCGAGAGTCAGATCGCCCATCGGCTCCAGGCCCTGGAGGGGCTCAAGGAGCGCGAGGCCCAGGCCAAGAGCGAGCTCTCTGGGTTGCACGGGCAGCGCGAGGAGCTCCAGGGTGAGGCGCGCACGATCGCCGCGCGACTCGACGCCCTACGCGACGACGAGCAGGCCCAGGCGGATGTGCTCGAGCGCGAGACCGAGGAGCTGGAGCGGCGCCGTGCCGGGGCTCAGGAAGCGGAGCAGGCGCTGGAGGCGGCGCGTGCGCGCGTGTCCGAGGCCGAGCGGCGCATCGCCCGCGCGGAGGCTGCCCTCGGCGGGCTCGAGCAGCGCAAGAGCGACCAGCGCCAGCGCCTCGAGCGCATCGACACCGAGCGTCGCGACCTCGAGGCGCGCATCACAGAGCTCGGCCAGGAGGCTGACGAGCTCAAGGCGCGCCTGGGCGGCATGCGCGGCGACAAGGACGAGATCGGCAAGCACCGTGGCGAGCTCGAGGAGGAGCTGGCGAAGCTGCGCGAGGAGATCGTGCAGAGCGACGAGCGCGTCGAGCAGCTGCGCTCGACCCTGGCCGAGAAGCGCTCGCGCCTACGCTCCCTGGAGGAGATCCAGCAGCGCTTCGAGGGCGTCGGCGCGGGCGTGCGGGCCGTGATGACCGGCTTCGGTGGCGGCGACACCGGCCATCGCGTGCAGGGGCTGGTGGCGGACCGCTTCGAGTGCGCCCCCGAGCTGACCCGCGCGCTGGCCGCCGCCCTCGGCGAGAAGCTCCAGTACGTGGTGGTCGACGACCTGGACACCGGCGTCGACGCGGTGCGCTACCTGAGCGAGGGCAAGCGCGGCCGCGCGACCCTGATTCCGAGCACGCCGAGCGGCGACGGGTTTGGCCGCAGCCAGCCGCCGATGCGCCCGGGCGTGATAGGGCGGCTGCAGGACCTGGTGGAGGTGCCGTCCGAGGACCAGGCATTGGCCACGCGTCTGCTCGGCGACGTGATCGTGGTGGAGGACCTGGAGGTCGCGCGGACGATCCACGGCGAAGGGCAGGGCGAGATGCTGCTCGTCACCCGCGACGGGCAGGTGTTGGCGCCCGACGGCACGCTCTCGGGCGGTGACGGCGAGGACGCCGGCGCGCACCTGATCGAGGTGAAGCGCGAGGTGCGCGAGCTGCAGGACCAGGTGGCCGAGCTGTCCGGTCAGATGGACGCGGCCAACGCCCACCCCGGCTCGCTGCGCAACGCCATCGCCCAGCGTCAGGCGGCGCTGGAGTCGACGCGCAGCGAGGCCAACGAGCCGGAGATCGGCAGGG
>JAPPOT010000840.1 GCA_028817855.1 Myxococcales bacterium | reverse complement strand
GAGGCCGTCGGTGTTGGGGAAGGTCACCGGGGCGGGCTACTCGAAGGTCAGGCCAATGGGCTGGATGGTGACGACCATCGAGGGGTCGAGGGTGTCGGGCAGGGCGCCCGGGGTGAACTCGGGCGGGACCTCGCTGAGCGAGAGCGAGCCGGTGTAGGCGTCGCCGTTTTCGTCGAAGACCGTGTCGGGCGGGATCTCGAGCTGGACGTCGATCACCGTGTTGTCGAGGGTGGTGGTGGTGGCGGGGTCCACCACCACGCTCACCGCGCTGTCCAGTCGCGGCATGAAGATCGGCCGGTCGATCACGTGGGCGACGCCGTCGATCAGCTCGTAGGACGCCAGGTAGCTCGCGCAGCTGTTGGGACCGGTGGCGGTGCTGCCGGCGAAGGAGAGTTGGTGCTCTCCCGGGGTGGGCGGCGCCTGTGGTGCAACTGTTGCCGTCGTCGCAGGCCAGGCCGACGTCGGGCGTGTGGAAGACG
The DNA here is from genome assembly GCA_028817855.1 of Myxococcales bacterium. Classification (GTDB taxonomy): domain Bacteria; phylum Myxococcota_A; class Polyangia; order Polyangiales; family JAFGIB01; genus JAOUOP01. Next base: position 4,441 of record JAPPOT010000840.1, on the reverse strand, counting down.
CCGCTGACCGGGTCGCAGCCGTCGATCGTGCAGGGGTTCTCGTCGTCGACCGCCGGCGCGGTGCCAGACACGCAGGCGCCGGCGCCGTCGCGGGTCTCGTCGCCGTTGCAGGCGTCGCCGTCCGCGCAGGCCGTGCCGGCGGCGGCGGGCGGGTGGTCCTCGCCGGTGATGGGATCGCACAGGTCGAGGGTGCAGGGGTCGGAGTCGTCGACGTCGATCGCAGCGCCGGGCTGGCAGGCGCCGGCCGCGTCGCAGGCGTCGCCGGTGGTGCAGACGTCGCCGTCGTCGCAGGCCAGACCCTCCTGGACGGCGTGCGACACGCCGGTGACCGCGTCGCAGGTGTCGACGGTGCAGGGATCGCCGTCGTCGGTGGGATCGAGGGTGGCGACGCCCGCGACGCTGGTATTGAAGCCGCTGGCGTCCGGGAGTTGTCGTTGGCTGACAGCCACCAGCTGAGTCTTGGGTCGTTGCTTCATAAACGTGGCGTTTATGAAGCGAACGGTGGCGTCGTGCGCGGGTCGTCAACGCGCGTGTGATCGGCGATTTTTTTTTCGGCGAGAGGTGCCTCGGGCAATTTCGCGGCGCCGGCAGTGCCCAGCGCGAGCGCGTGGAGCCAGGGGTCGCCGGTGAGCTCGGGGTGGCCGCAGACGCCGACCACGTTGCGCTCGCGTACGGCGACGGGATCGCCCTGCACGGTGGCGAGCACTTGCACCTCAGGGCCGAGGTGGCGGAGCTTGGGGGCGCGGATGAAGCTCAGCGCGTGGCCGTCGTCGGTCCGCGTCTGGAAGCTGCCCGTCTGTCTGCCGTAGGCGTTGCGCTCGACGTCGACGTCGAGGTAGTCGCGCTCGGCGCAGCCGATCAGGCCGGCGCAGGTGGCGAGCACGGGGCGGCCGCTGTGCACGAAGGCGTCGAGCACCCCGCCCAACGCGAAGCGCGCGATCAGCTTGCGCTGCGTGGTGCTCTCGCCGCCGGGCCACACCAGGCCGCTGCACGCGAGCAGCTCGGCCGCCTCGCGCACGGGGCGAGCCGGGAGCTGCAGCGCGCGCAGTAGCGCGAGGTGAGGCTCGACGCCGCCCTGCAAGGACAGCACGCCGATCATCACCAACCTCGCGCGGCCAGCCGCTGCTCGGGCCGCAGCTCGCCGAGCTCGAGGCCGGGCATGGCCTTGCCCAGACCCTTGCTGATCGCGCACAGGCGGCGCGGGTCGTCGTAGTAGGTCGCGGCCGCCACGATCGCGCGGGCGCGGGTGGCCGGGTCCTCGCTCAGGAAGATGCCGCTGCCGACGAAGACCGCCTCGGCGCCGAGCGCGCGACACAGGGCGGCGTCGGCGGGCGTGGCGATGCCGCCGGCCGCGAAGCTCGGCACCGGCAGCTTGCCGCTGCGCGCGACGGCGGCGACCAGTGCATGCGGCGCGCCGAGGGTCTTGGCCTCGGCCATCAGCTCGTCGTCCTCGAGCGTGGTCAGGCGCCGGATCTGGCCGCGCAGCGCCCGCAGGTGGCGCACGGCTTCGACCACGTTGCCGGTGCCCGCCTCGCCCTTGGTGCGCAACAGCGCCGCGCCCTCGCCGATGCGGCGCAGGGCCTCGCCCAGGTCGGTGCAGCCGCACACCACCGGCACGCGCAGGGCGTGCTTGTCGATGTGGTGCTGCTCGTCGGCGGGCGTGAGCACCTCGCTCTCGTCGATGAAGTCGACCTCGAGCGCCTCGAGGATCTGCGCCTCGACGAAGTGGCCGATGCGGCACTTGGCCATCACCGGGATCGAGACCGCTTGCTTGATCGACTCGATCATGGCGGGATCGCTGGCGCGCGCCACGCCGCCCTCCTTGCGGATCTGGGCGGGCACGCGTTCGAGCGCCATCACGGCGCAGGCGCCGGCGTCCTCGGCGATGCGCGCTTGCTCCGCATCGACCACGTCCATGATCACGCCGCCGGCGAGCATGCGGGCCAGGCCCAGCTTGACCTCGAAGGACGGTGGCGCGTTCTTGTCCTCTTGCTCCGTCATCAGATCACCTCCGCGGCATCGAGCTGTCGGGACTCGCCGGGATGCGCGCCCAGCACGCGGGTCAGGGCACGGGCGAAGCGCTCGGCACCGTCGGCCAGGCGCTCGGCGGACTCGGCGCAGAAGGTCAGGCGGATGCCCGCCTCCAGCACGTCGCCGGCGCGGTTCATGGTGCTGGGCATGACGAGCACGCCCTCGTCGCGCGCGGCCTCGAAGACCGCGTGGGGGTCGACGCCCTCGGGCAGCGGCACCCAGAGGATCAGCCCGGAGCTGGGGCGGCGGAAGTCGATCCCCTCCGGCAGGTGCGCGCGCAGGCTCTGCTCGAGGGCGTCGCGGCGCTTGCGGTACTCGGGGATGGTGCGCGCCAGGTGGGCGCGCAGGTAGCCGCGCTCCAGGAACTCGGCGAGCGCGTACTGCATGAGCGCGTTGCCGAGGTCGCTGGCCTGCTTGAGGGGCTCGAGGCGCTGGCGCAGCACGCGCGGCGCGACCACGTAGCCCACGCGCAGGGTCGGGATCAGCTTCTTGCTGTAGGTGCCGACGTAGATCACGTCGCCGTCGAAGCCGCGCAGGGGCGGCGGGGCCTCGCCGTCCAGGTGCAGGTCGGAGAGGTAGTCGTCCTCGATGATCGGCACGCCGCTGCGGCGGGACCACTCCACGATGCCCTTGCGGCGCTGCACGGAGATGGAGTGACCGGTGGGGTTCTGGCAGCCGGGCATCAGGTAGAGGGCCTTGGCGCCGACGCGGGAGACGCGCTCCAGGGCGGAGAGGTCGGGGCCCTCGTCGTCGCTCGGCACGGTGACCAGGCGCGCACCGGCGGCGGTGAAGGCGCTGAGCGCGCCGGTGAAGGTGGCGGTGTTGACGATCAGGGCGTCGCCAGGATTGACCAGCACGCGCGCGAGCAGGTCGAGGGCCTGCTGGCTGCCGGAGGTGATCAGCACGTCCTCGGGGGTGGTGCTGACGCCCTGGTGCACGAGGTCGGCGGCGACCTGCTCGCGCAGTCGCGCAACGCCGGCGCGCGGGGCGTAGCCGAGGGCCTTGGGGCCGCAGGTGGCGAGCACGTGGTCGAGGCAGCGGCGGAAGAGCTGGTCGGGCAGCAGGTCGTCGCTGGGCTGCATGCGGGAGAGGTGGATGGCGACGCGGGCGGGCACCTCGCGGGCGAAGCGCTCGGCGCGGCGCAGGGGCTCGGCACCGCTGGCGCGGGACATCAGCGAGCCCCAGGCGATGCCGGAAGCCGCAGGAGCGCCGTCGGCGGTGGCGGCCGGCAGCTGGACGCCGCCCTCGGGGCGCTGGACGAAGGTGCCGCGGCCGACGGTGCTGACGACGAAGCCGGCCTCTTCGAGCTCGCGGTAGGCGCGCACCACGGTGTTGCGGTGGGCGCCCAGGCGCTCGGCCAGGGCGCGGGTCGGTGGCAGGCGGTGGCCGTCGGCCAGGGCGCCCTTGCCGATCAGCGAGGCGATCACGTCGAAGAGTTGTTGGTAGAGCGGGGTTTGGCTCCCCGGATTCAGCTCAATGGGTCCAATTTGGTCCATTTGGCACATCCTCCTGAAGTGACGAACCCGATTATGACGTGGAAATTGGGCCGATCCAGGCGCCACGGCCGAGAAAAGGCACAGCACAAACAGACCAATTTCAGGGAGCGATCGGGTCCATGGGTCGTGCACCCCCCATGGCGGTGCGGGGCGCCGGGCGTATGTCAGCGCCGTGAGTGACCCCAACGCCGGACGCCTCGGACCCATCGATCAGGTCTACGCGGCGCTACGCGCCGGGGCGCTGCTGGTCGGCGTGGCCTACATCTTCCTGGCCAAGCCGGGCGGCGGCACGGGCGACGACGTGCCGATCGCCTTCGCGGTCTTCGCGACGTACGGCGCGGTGCTCTACACGGCGGGGCTCGGCTGGCTGCGCGATCCCAAGCGCAAGGGGCGCTTCTACGTCGTGCTGGGCGGCTGCGACCTGGTGTTCGTGGTGGTGCTGATGCACCTGACCGGCGGCGAGGCGAGCCCCTTCTACCGCGCGCTCTACCTGTGGGTGGCGATGCCGGCGTTCTACTTCGGCCTGCGCGCCGGCACGATCGCATCGGCGGTGGCGTTCGTGGTCTTCGTCTCGGTGTTCGACAGCAACACCCACAACGCCTGGGACTTCCTGGTGCGCGCGGGCGGGCTGCTGCTGCACGGCCCCGTGATCGGCTACCTGGTGGCGCGCGATCGCGATCGCGACCGCCGCCTCGCCGAGCTCGAGGCGCAGCTGGCTCAGTCGAAGAGCGGGTAGCTGCTGCCGATGCGGTCGAGCCACTCGGCCTTGGGCGGGCTGAGGGGGCCGCTGCCCTTGAGGGCCGCCTGGAACGCCTTGAGGCTCTCGGCCGGGGTCATGCGATCGACGGCGGCGGCGTCGGCGTACGTGCGGGAGTGCGCGAGGCGGGCGCCCTCGGCGGGGGCGGCGGCGGGCG
>JAPPOT010000191.1 GCA_028817855.1 Myxococcales bacterium | reverse complement strand
GGCTGACCGACGCCGACGCGGCCGAGTTCGGGCCCGACCCGGAGGTTGCCGACAGCGACGGCGACGGGCTCGCGGACGGCGATGAGGGCGCGGCGGGCACCGACCCGACCCAGGCCGACAGCGACAGCGACGGCTTCACCGACGGCGAGGAGGCCTTCCTCGGCACCGATCCAACGGGGGGCGACGCGGCCGGCTGCGCCGCCGACGAGGCCCAGGCCTCCGAGACCGACAGGCCGGTCGACGTGATCGTGATCATCGACAACTCCTCCAGCATGGACGGCGAGATCGCCGCAATCCAGGACCGCATCAACGAGGACTTCGGAGACATCCTGGACGATGCGGGCGTGGACTGGCGCGTGATCCTGCTCTCGCGTCACGGCGCCGTCGGGCACGACCAGAACGGTTGCGACGACAACGGCATCTGCATTCAGGGTGACCTGGCGGGCGGCACGGTGAGCTGCGACGCCAACGCGGCGCCGGCCAACACCGACCGCTTCAAGCACTACAGCATCTGCATCAACAGCGAGGACGGGCTCGCCAAGGCCGCGGCGAGCTTCGACGAGTCGCCGCCCGGCTGGGCCGGAGGGTTCCAGGCGAGCGCCTACTTCGACGCTGGCGGCGCCGAGGTGGCGCTCACGACCGCCTCCACCGGCTGGCACAGTGCCCTGCGGGCTGGTGCGCTGCGCACCTTCCTGATGATCTCGGACGACAAGTCTGCCTCGCCGCATGCGGACTTCACGAGCTGGATGTACTCGAAGGACGCGTCCTTCTTCGGCACGGCCGAGGAGCCCAACTGGGTCTTCCACTCGATCATCGCCGTGCAGGCCAAGGCCGCCGCCACCGACCCGTGGCTGCCCCACGAGCCCGTGATCGATCAGGACTGCGGCCAGGGTTCTGCGGAGATTGGCTACGACTACCAGGAACTGAGCATTCAGAGCGGCGGGCTGCGCTTCCCAATCTGCGAGAACGGCAATTTCGACGCGGTCTTCCGCGCCGTTGCCGCCAAGGTGGTGGAGAGCAGCACCATACCGTGCACGCTGGAGCCGGACGCGATCGAGGGGGCTGGGGACCCGGACTTCAGCCGTACGATCGTGGTCTACGAGGCCGGTGATGGCAGCCGCGTGAGCCTCGAGGCGGTGGCCGATGCCGATGCGTGCTCGGCAGGCGACTACTACGTGGACGATACGCGCATCGAGCTGTGCCCGGACCGCTGCGAGACGATCGCCGCCGACAGCGAGGCCCTCGTGCGACTGCGGGTGGCCTGCGCGCCAGTTTGTGGCAACGGCGTACTCGAGGATGGCGAGGAGTGCGACGACGGCAACGGGGACGGCGGCGACGCCTGCAGCCCGAGCTGCACCGTCGAGAACCTCTGCGGCAACGGCGAGCTCGACGAGGGTGAGGAGTGCGACGACGGCAACCTGGACAGCGGCGACGGCTGCACCGCGGGCTGCCAGCGCGAGGATGGCTGCGGCGACGGCGCCCTCGACGTGGCGACCGAGGAGTGCGACGACGACAACCTGATCGACGGCGATGGCTGCAGCAAAACCTGCCAGCGCGAGATGGGCTGCGGCGACGGTGTCATCCAGGCAGGCGAGTTCTGCGACGACGACAACATCACGCCCGGCGACGGCTGTGACGAAAACTGCCAGATCGAAGTGCTCTGAGCTACCCATGCTAGCGTGTCGGGCGTGACCGAGCCCCTAGAAGGATCGCTGGAGGTCGCGCACGGCCAGGGCGTGCTGCGTATCGCCACGCTGGACTGGGGCGGCGATGGGCCGCTCGTGCTGCTGCACCACGCCAATGGCTTCTGTGCCGGCGTCTGGAATCGGGTAGCCCAGCGCCTGCGCGATCGCTTCCGCGTGGTGGCGATGGATGCGCGCGGTCACGGTGCCTCGGAGCGGCCTGCGGAGGAGGGCAGCTTCGACTGGTGGGCGCTGGCGGACGACCTGGCCGAGGTCACGGGCCAGGTGCTGGCCCAGACGGGGGCTGAGCGCGTCGCTCTGGGGCTCGGGCACTCCTTCGGCGGCACGGTCATGCTCGGTGCGCTGTCGCGCAATCCGGAGCTCTTCGAGCGCGTCATGGTGCTCGACCCGGTGATCATCGCGAAGGCGCTTCGCGCGCGGATGGGCCGTGGCGGCCCGTCGCCCATGGTGACGCGGGCGCGCGCGCGCCGCGCGGTCTTCGACAGCCGTGAGCAGGCGCTGGGCGGCTGGCGCGAGAAGCCCTTCTTTCAGAGCTGGGCGCCGGGCGTGCTCGAGGACTACGGCCGCTACGGGCTGCGCGACCGTGAGGACGGCCGGGTGGAGCTCTGCTGCGCACCCGAGGTCGAGGCCACCGTCTTTTCCACCGGAGGGACGATCGACCTCTTCGAGGTGGAGCGCTGGCCGTCGATTCCGGTGCGCTTCCACTGGGCCTCGGGCGGCAACTTCTCGCGCGCGACCTACGAGGCGCTGGCTGCACGCATGCCGGACGCGCGTGTCGGGACGGTCGAGACCGGGCACCTGGTGCCGATGGAGGATCCCGAGCTGGTCGTGGGCCTGGTCCGTGCCCTCGTGGACGGCGACGCCTGATCGGATAGGCTCGGGGTCCGGGGACCATGAGGCTCTTCGTCGTCGACGGCACGTTCGAGATCTTCCGCTGCTTTCGCGCGACGCCGCGGGCGGTGAACGATGCGGGCCAGGAGGTGGGCGGTGCGCGCGGGTTCTTCCACACGATCGCGTCGCTGCTGCGCGAGGACGGGCTGAGCCACGTGGCGATCGCCTTCGACAGCGTGGTCAGCCGGGTGGAGCGGGGCGACACCAGCGACTCGGACCTGCTGCGTACCCAGTTCCCGCTGGCCGCGGATGTCGCCCGCGCCCTGGGCATCACGGTCTGGCCGATGGTGCGCTATCAGGCTGACGATGCCCTGGCGACGGCCGCGGGGCGCTTCGGGGATGCCAGCGAGCTCGAGCAGACCGTGATCTGTTCGGCGGACAACGACTTCGCCCAGTGCGTGCGAGGCCGGCGTGTCGTGCAGCTCAACCGGATCAAGAAGCAGTGGGTGGAGGAGCACGACGTGCAGGCGCGCTTCGGGGTCAGGCCGCAGCAGATCCCGGAATACCTGGCGCTGGTGGGCGATCGCTCGGACGGTATCCCGGGGCTGCCCGGCTTCGGCGCCAAGGCGGTTGCGGCCCTGCTGCAGCGCTTCGAGCGTATCGAGGATATCCCCGATGACGCCGGGGGCTGGCCGGATGGAGTGCGCGGGCGGAACCGGCTCGCGGCGACGTTGGCGGAGCGCCGCAAGGAGGCGCTGCTCTACCGCAACCTCTCGACCTTGCGCACGGACGTGCCGCTACCGCACGAGCTGGAGGATCTACGCTGGCGCGGGGCCGAACGTGCGAAGGTCGAGGACGTGGTTGCGCAGCTCGGTGACGAGGCGCTCCTGGAGCGCACCATCCACTATCGCGGGGAGCAGTGGGCCTGATGTTCGCGTGGTGGCGACAGAGGCAGCGCGAGAAGATCCTCCAGCAGCCGTTTCCGGCGGCCTGGCGCTTGGTGATCGACCGCAACGTGGGCCACGCAGCCTTCCTCGACGCGGAGGAACGCAAGCTGCTCGAGGACATGAGCCAGGTGTTCCTCGAGGAAAAGCAGCTCGAGGGCTGCGGCGGGCTCGAGCTCACCGACGAAATCCGCGTCACGGTTGCCGCCAACGCGTGCCTGCTCTTGCTCGGTCTCGACCACGACATGTATCGACGCGTCAAGAGCGTGCTGATCTACCCGAGCACCGTGCGACAACCCGAGCGCAAGGGGGGCGTCTTCCACGTGCACGCCTACGAGCCGACACGGAGCAGCCCGCTGCTCGGGGAGGCCCACAAGCGCGGGCCCGTGATTCTGGTATGGGACGCCGCGCGGCACGGGAGCTGGAATGCCCACGACGGGCACAACGTGATCTTTCACGAGTTCGCCCACAAGCTCGACATGCTCGACGGCGACGTCGATGGCACCCCGCCCCTGCGCGGCAGCGCGCAGCTGCGGCGCTGGGCCAAGGTCTGCTCCCGCATCTACCTCGAGCTCAGGGCCCGCACCGAGCGCGGGCGCAAGACCTTCCTGGACGCCTACGGTGCCACCAACGAAGCGGAGTTTTTCGCGGTGGCCACCGAGACTTTCTTCGAGCAGCCGAAGCAGCTGCGCAAGCGGCACCCCGAGCTCTACGCGTTGCTGCAGGACTTCTATCGGCAGGATCCGGCGCAGCGCGTGCACCGGCCTTGAGGGTCGGCGTCTCTACCGACTTGTCGGAAGGAAGTGCCGGCGCGAGCCCGCTCCCCTCCCTGACCGCCCAGACCGTGGCGCTGACCAGAGCCGGGTGGGGCGGTCAGCGCTCGCCCGCGCTCACATCTTCAGCAGCCAGCTCAGCTGGCTCAGCGGTACGCGCTCGACGTCGAACAACATGGCGATCCGCGCCTGCTTCTTGCCCCGCGGCGGGGGGGCATCAGCTTCCAGACGATGCGCCCGTCGGGGTGACCTCGAGCGCGCGCCCGCGCGCCGTTTCGACGATCGGTGTGTTGCCGTTGTCGAGCCGGGTCGTTGGCGGCGAAGCCCGCGGCGGCGCGAGCGCCGAGGCAATCCGTGCGGGGTCGGCAGATGCCTACACCCGCGCTCTCGCGCACGCCTTTTGGTTGGGGCCCGGGCGGTAGCCAGTTACGATCGGAGCTGCATGGGCACGGGCGAGGCCACCTTGGATGAGGCGAACGTGGAGCGGGTGAGCACCGCGAGCCGGCCGTGGCTGCGGCGCGACGAGCTCGCGCTGCTGGCCGTCGCGCTGCTGTCGGCGGTGGCTTGCCTGGCCACCGGCACCGGCTTCAGCTTCTGGCGAGTCTTCAAGGTCTACGCCGAGTTCTTCGCGCTCTACTACATGGTCGTCTTCATGGCGACGCGCCTCGGCTACGGCATCGTGCGCAGCGATGGCTCGGGCGGCGCACGCGCATGGCTACAGGAGCATGTGCTGCGCTATCGCGGCCCCGATGATGTCCTGCGCCCCGACCGGGAGATGGTGCGCGGGGGCCTGTGCTTCCTGCTCGCCCTGACGGCGTACACGAACGTGAAGGTGCGCGTGCCCGTCCTCAATGCGACGGTCACCGATTCGGCCTTTGCGGCGATGGACCGTGCGCTCTTCGGCACCGACTTCGTGTGGCTTGGCCGCGCGGTGGTGGCGAACCCGGCCTGGGATGGGCTGCTGATGCGCATCTACCTGCACGACTACCTCTTTATCGCCGCCGCGGCCCTGGTGCTTCACCTGCGGCGCGATCACCAGGCCCTGCGCGTGCTCTTCATCGCTTCGGGCTTCGTCTATCTGATCGGGATCTGGTGGACCGTCGCGCTGCCGAACTACGGGCCCTGCTTCGTCGACGCCGCCAACTGGCGCTGGTTGAGCACCCACACCGTAGGGGGATTCCAGGAGACCCTGGCGCGCGGCATGGCGGATGCGGTCGCGGCGGGCCAGGCGGGTCGCGAGATCCGCGTCAACGCCTTCAGCGGTGCCGCCGCCTTCCCCTCCTTGCACGTGGGTCACATGGCGCTGGTCGGGATGCTCTGCTGGCAGAGCCGCGGCGCGCGCTGGCTCGGCATCGTGATCGCGGTCGCAACGCTTGCCACCGCAGTGGCCACCGTCGCTTATGGCTGGCACTACCTCGTCGACACCCCCGGAGGCCTGCTGATCGCGTGGGCTGCGCTCCATGTCACGCGCAAGCTCATCGCGAGCGACCCCGAGCCCGCGCAGCGGGCGAGCTAGAAGCCGTCAGAGACGGCATCTAGAAGATGATCTCGGCGGTCACCCCGCGCTGGAGGCGGGCGGGGTGACCGGCCTCACGAAGCCCGCACGCCAGGCTTTGGGCCCATTGCGATCCTGCACGAAACGTCGTCAGGGGGCCGGTGGCGCACACCTCGCTACAGGTCGGGGCGTCCCTCGAAGCCGCGCTTGCGCAGCGGGTCGCGCGGCCGACCGCGGCGGCGGTACTCGAAGTGGAGGTGCGCCCCGCGGGCGATGCCGGTGTGGCCCACCTCGCCGATGATCTGGCCGCGCTCCACCCGCTCGCCCGGGAATACATAGAGCGCGCGGGCGTGTGCGTAGAATGCGACCGTGGCGTCGGGGTGGACCGTCACGAGCAGGTTGCCGTAGCCGCGCACGCCATTGTCGCTGTACGCCACCAGGCCGCTCTTGGCGGCGCGCAACAGCGTGCCCTCCGGCGCGCCGATGTCGATTCCCTTGTGCCGCTTCTTGCGCTTCGGTCCGCGGCGCACCTTGCCGAAGCCGCGCCAGAGCTTGCCGCCGACCACAGGCCACAGCAATCGCTCACCCCGGTCGGGACCCGCCGCTTCGACCCACTCGGGCTCGGGCGCCTTGAGCATCAAGTGGCTGACCGTCTTGATCTCCCCGAGCCTCAGACGCTCCGCCAGCGCGGCGGCCTCACCGTGGGGCGCGGGCACCCGCCGTGGCCCCTCGCAGAAGCCGCGGTACTTGCCACGCCGGTAGCACTGGCGTCCCTTTGACGGCAGCCACTTGTCGGGCAATGCCACCTTGAGCGCCGGCGACCTGGTCGCGTTGCCGGCTTCCTTGACCAGCGCGGGTGGCTCGGACAGCGCGCTCGGGGGCACCAGCGCGATCATCAGCGCGATCAGCGCACTCGCGCTCAGGAACCTCTGCGGGATGCTGCCGGTGCTGATTGGACCCACGCGACCTCTGAACAATGCCGGAGCGAGGAGCACTGTCCCGGATCGTCCCGGGCAACGTCAAGGGGTGCAGGGGTGTCCGGTGAGGCCAGGCTCAAGTCAGCGCGCTACTGCACCGTGCGCATGATCTCGAGGAATCGCTCGGCGGGGACGAAGTTCGTGACGCGCGCGGCCTCCTCGCCTGTCGTGTGGTGTAGGACCACCAGGGGCAGACCCTTGTGGGAGTAGCTCGTCAGCAGCTCCTGCTTTTCGGGCGTGTCCTTGCCCGGGGAGAGATCGATCTTCACCGGAATGAAGCGCTGCCCCTCCTTGACCACGCGCGGATCGGCGAAGGTGTGGCGGTCGAGCTCGCCGCAGGCGCCGCACCAGCTGGCGCCGAAGTCGACCAGCAGCGGCTTGCCGCTCGTCATCGCCATCTGCTTGGCGCCCTCGTAGTCGTCGAGCCATTTCAGCTTGGCGCCGGGTGGTAGTGCCTCGAGGTAGAGCACGAAGACCGTGCAGCCGGCGACCGCCGCCGCCACTCCCAAGCCCTTGCGCACGCGCGTGATGACCGGGGTGTGGTGGAAGCTCAGGTGAATCGCTCCGATGGCGATGCCGACCACCACCAGCGCGGCGCCGATCCCGAGGAAGCGCGGCGTGCGCTCCGCCAGATCGGTAAGCCCCGGGATGAGATCGCGCACGAAGTAGATCGCTGCGGCGACCATCACCACCCCGAAGACGCTCTTGACGTGCTCGAGCCACGCGCCGGACTTGGGCAGGCCCATCGAGAAGGTGCCCACCATGAAGAAGAGCAGGCCCAGGCCGATCGAGTAGGTGAAGAAGGCCAGGGCGCCGAAGACCACGTTCTGGCTGGTGCCGACCCACGTCAGCAGGAAGCCCACCACCGGCCCGGTGCACGGCGCCGCGATCAGCGAGTTGACGAGACCGAGCACGAAGGCGCCCTTCACACCGACACCGCCCGCCATCGCCAGGCGGTTCTTGAGGCCGGAGGGGAGGTCCAGGTCGAAGGCGCCGAACATGCTCGCCGCCAGCGCGAGAAAGATGGCGGCCAGTACGCCGAGCACGATCGGGTTGGCCAGGGCCGCGCCGAACACGCCACCGGTCATTGCGGCGACCACGCCCATCGGCGTGAAGAGGGTCGCGATGCCGAGCACGAAGGCGGCCGACAGCTTCGCCGCCTGCACCTTGCTCTCCGCCTGGCGCGCCCCGAACACGCTGACCGTGATCACGATCATCGGGTAGACGCACGGCGTCAGGGAGGTGGCGACGCCGGCCAGGAAGATGATGCCGAGCGCCATCGTCCAGCTGCCACCCTCGACCGCGCCCTCGAAAGCGCTGGCGAGCTGCTCGATGCTGTCGGCCTGCGCTGCGGCGGCCGGCATCAGGACGGCCACGGGCACGGCCCAGGCCAGGAGCTTGAGGAAGGGGCGAAGGGAGCTCATCGCATGCTGCATCTGGTTCTCATGTAGCGCGCGCCACGATCGGCGTTACCACCACACCCGGGTGGGCACATTAGCAGAAAGCGGCTCGGGGGCGTGGCCCCCAGCACACATGTAAGTGGGGGCTCGGGACCCCTCCAGCCTGGGACGTGTGACGGAGAATACCCAGTGATTCCGAGGGGCCGTCCTGCGTTGGGGGCTGGTCCGCATGTTGCAATGGTTGGGGGGCGGGGAGGTTCTCTGCCGATGCGAACGACCAGATGGATGGGACTGTGGCTGCTGCCAGCGCTGGGCTTGATCGGGGCCTGCAGCTCCCAGGGCGACAACGACGAGGTGCTGCCGGGCGTGGACGCGATGGTCTTCGCCAAGCGCGCCTTCCTGCAGGACAACGGCGACCATAACGTGGCCGGCGGCGCCAACCGGGTGGTGGACTACCTCCGCTACACCCCGGGTGGCGGGCTCTTCGTGCTCTCGCCGCCGACCCCGGACGGCGATCTGCAGGAGCTCACGGCGGACTTCGACGAGGTCGACGTCTCGGGCCTGGACCTCTCCTTCGACGCCACCGAGGTGGTCTTCTCGATGCGGCACGCCGGCGACGACGGCCACTACCACATCTACAAGGCCAACGTGGACGGCAGCGGGCGGGTCAAGCAGCTCACCTTCGGTCCCCACGACGACGTGCGGCCGATCTTCCTGCCCGGTGAGCGCGTCGGCTTCGTGACCAATCAGGCCTACACGCAGATGGGCCGGCGCGCCGACGAGTACAACCACGGCCGCCAGGTCACCCAGCTCGCCACCATCTCGATCGAGGACGGCGACGCCTCTCGCCACGTCTGCTCCCAGAACCTCTCCCACTCGGCCGACCCCTTCCTGATGAGCGACGGCTCGATCGGCTTTTCGCGCTGGGAGCACCTGGGTCCGGTCAACGACGTGAAGCTCTTCCGCATGAACCCGGACTGCACCGACATGCTCGCGGTGGCCGGTCAGCACGGCAAGGGCTTCAACAGCATCGTGCAGGTGCGCGAGGTCGAGGCCGGTCGCTACGTCGGCATCGCCACCTCCCGCGAGGGCACCATCCAGGCCGGCGCCGTGATGGACATCGACGTGCGCGTGGACGGCTCCAGCTCCCGCTTCGACGAGCAGCAGGCCGAGTTCACGTCGCTCACGCCCGATGTGCCCACCGACCGCGAGGCTCAGGTGCCGACCGGCGTCGGTCGCTACCGCTCTCCCCTCGTGCTCGAGGACAACCTCCTGCTGGTCTCCTGGGCCAACGGCGACGTCAGCGAGCGCAACGAGCTCGCGGGCGAGGCGCCCAAGTTCGGCATCTTCCTCTACGACACCGAGACCGAGGATCGCGTGCGGGTCTACGACGACCCGGACACCTGGGACCTCTACGCGATGCCGGTGCGGCCGCGCGAGGAGCCGCCGGAGCGCAACAGCCGCCTGGACGTGGAGCCCGATCCCTCGGTGGCCCAGTTCGGGGCCAAGGCCGCGGTGCTCGGCTCGATCGACGTGCGCCAGACCTCGCTCAGCGAGTCGGTCAGCGGCGCCCAGTTCGACGGCACGCCCCTGAGCGAAGCGCTCGTGGACACCGAGAAGGTGCGTATCATCGAGGGCTTCTCCTCGGAGGTCGGCGGCGTGCGCGAGTTCGGCCTGACCATGCACGAGGGCGCCGCCATCCTGGGCGAGGCCGAGGTCCAGCCGGACGGCTCGTGGGAGGCCCATGTGGTGCCGTACCTGCCCTACCACCTGCAGCCGATCGACCGCTTCGGCCTCGCCATCCGCAACCAGATGCTGTGGATCCAGGCGATGCCGGGCGAGAACCGCACCTGCGGCGGCTGCCACGAGTCGCGCGCCGAGACGGCGCTGGCGACCCAGGGCGCGACGCTGGCGCAGCAGCTGCCGCTCGAGCGCAAGAACTTCTCCACCCTCGCCATCAAGGACCGCATCGAGCTGCCCTGGTACGGCTCGGTCAGCGGCGGCGACGTCCAGGAGCTGTTCGACAACAAGTGCGTCTCCTGCCACGACGGCGGTGCCAACGACCCCTTCGCGGGCCGCTCCTACACCGTCACCATCCCGCCCGAGGAGGACGGCGGCATGGAGCTGGTCTACGAGGTGCCGTACCTGCTGCTGACCAACACCAGCCTCGAGACCTATTACGAGGATGACGTGGTCAGCTACCCGGCGTCCTACGTCACGCTGCTCTACCCGTCGGCCATGATGGGCGACAGCGAGGTGGCCGGCGACGTGCCCGATCCGCCCTGGGTCATCCCGGGCTCGGCGCGCGAGAGCCGGCTGATCTCCAAGGTGAACGCCACCCCTGACGACGAGCGCGCGGGCACGGAGTGGGCCTGGGATACGCCGGCCCACCCGGAGGACGTGGGCGTCGAGCTCACGCCGGCCGAGCGGTTGATTCTCATCCGCATGGCCGACCTGGGTGGCCAGTACTACTCACGGCGAAACGTGGAAGACGCTGCCATGTGGCTCGGGGATGCGACCAGCACCCCCGTGGGCACCGGCGACATCAACGGCACCGACTACCAGGCGGGGAACTGAGCCATGCGGAAGATCGACAAGCGTGTAATCGGAGTCCTGCTCGCCCTGACCGTTCTGGGCGGCGCCCACCCGCTGGCGGTGCTGGCCGACGAGATGCTCACCGACGTCGTGGTCTACGACAAGGAGCGCGGTGAGCTCAGTCCTGGCACGGGCGCGCCCAGCAGCGAGCGGATGGTCAACGCCATCCGCAGCGCCCCCCCCGGCGCGCTCTACGCCATGCTCGAGTACGGTGAGCGCGTCGAGTGCTACGAGTGCATGCCGCTGCTCGAGCAGAAGCTGCTCGACAGCGACGAGCCCGACGTGCGCGAGATCGCGGCCTGGTGGCTGCGGCGCCGTCCCTTCGGCTACGGCCGGGCCGCGGTGGCGATGCGCACGGCGGTGATCGAGGAGGATGATGCGGTGCGCCGCAGCCGTGCCGCCGAAGCGCTGGGTGAGTTCATGGACGTCAGGGGCCTGGCCGCCCTGTCCCAGGCAGCGATGGAGGACGAGTCGGCCCAGGTGCGCGGGTCTGCCGTGACGGCGCTGGGCCGTCTCAATACGGCGGCTGGCAATCCGATCATCGCCGCGGCCATGCTCGATGACGACGCCTCGGTGCGTTTCGCGGCCCTGTCGCAGGTGCAGCGCATCAACTTCTTCGAGGACCACGAGGCGATCGTGGGCCGTCTGGGCGACGACGATCGCCAGGTGCGCACACGCGCCGCTCAGCTGACTGGCGAGCTGCGCGTGGCCGGCGCCGAGGCGGAGCTGGCCGAGCTGCTGGACGACGACTCCGCTGCGGTGCGGCAGTCGGCTGCCTGGGCCCTCGGAAGGATCGGGGGTTCGGATGCGGTCGCGGCCCTGCGCGACGCGCGCGACGCCGAGGAGGAGGGCACCGTGCTCGACGCCCTCGACATCGCGCTGAAGATGGCCGCGCGCTGAGCGCAATGCGGTAGAATCACCGGGCATGGCTCGCCACCGCAGCGGTGTGATCCTCTGTGTCCTCGCAGCGCTCGTGCTGGGCTGCGAGGAGCCGGAGGTCAGTGACTTCTCGTTCTTCGATGAGCGCATCGCGCCGGTGCTCGACAGCGGCTGCCAGCGCCAGACCACGGGCTGCCAAGTCGACGATGGCACGGGCTTCGCGCTCGGCAACCTGGACCTGACCAGCTACGACGCGCTGATGCGGCGGCAAGACACGCTGCCGCCCTACGGCCCGTACGCGGAAGGGCTGCTCCTGCTCAAGGCCGGCGATCCGGTCAACGTGCGGGTGGAGACGCTCGATCCCCCCGACGCGGCCGAGCCCGACCGCCGCTACGTGACGGTCACCACCGACATCCGCCACGGGGGCGGGGAGGGCGCGATCGCCCAGGGGTCCAAGGACTACTCGACCCTCAAGCAGTGGATCGAGGGCGGTCACACGCGCACCGGCGTCAGCGAGGTGCAGCTGCGCGACAACATCGGCAAGTGCGTGAGCCGCGCGGGATCGGCCGAGGGTATCGACCTGGACGCGTCGCCGGCGGACGCCGACTCCTTCAGCCTCTTCGTTGACACCGTGCAGCCCGTGCTGCGCGCGCGCTGCGCCGGCTCGGCCTGCCACGGCTCGCGCATCGCCGACCTCTACATCGCCTGCGGCGAGGACGAGGACCAGCGCCGCTGGAACTTCGCCATCACCCTCCAACACGTCGACGAGGTGGCGGTCAGCTCGGAGCTGCTGCGCCGTCCGCTCGCCCTCGGTGCCGGCGGCGTCTACCACGAGGGCGGCGACATCTTCGACAATAGCGACGACCCCGACTACAAGACGCTGCTCACGTGGGCCGAGGACGTGGCAGAGCGGCGGCCGGAGATCCTGCAATGGGACACCGAGGACGAGGGCCTGCGCTACTTCGCGAACCGCGTGCAGCCGGTGCTAGTGCGCAAGGGCTGCATGTTCCTCAACTGCCACTCCAACGCGATGTTCCACGATCTGCGGCTGCGCGGCGGCGCGCGCGGGCAGTTCGCCGAGATCGCGACGCGCCGCAACCACGAGATGAGCAAGCTCATGCTGGCGCTCGAGTCGGAGGACCCGAACGCGGGTCGGCTGATCGCCAAGAACCTCTGCCCCTCGGACGAGGACGGCGGTCGCGGTCAGGGCGTGCGGCACCGCGGCGGCGCGCTCTTCGAGGACTTCGGAGGTTGCGCCGAGCGCGAGACCCAGGCGAGCGTCGACAAGTGCGCGGACGTGGATGTCGACGGTGGTGACCTCAACGAGATCCCGGCCTATTGCGTGCTCGCGCGTTGGCACGAGATCGAGCGCGAGCAGATGGTGGCCCAGGGCGCGCTCGACAGCGCGGGCGTGCCACGCGGCGTGGTCTGGGTGGAGCGACCGGCCGACGTGGGCGGTGTGCTCGACTTCCACGAGTACCGGCCCGGTGCCGATCTGCTCTGGGCGGACGCCAGCATCGACGTCGATGGCGGCCTGACGCTTGGCGCCGCGCGCAGCCTGCTGGGTGATTGCGGGCTCGGCGACGGCCCCGATGTGCGCAACCCGGCGGTTTCCTGGAGTGGTGCGCGCGTGGCGTTCGCAGCGCGCAGCTCCGAGAGCGAGCCGCTGCGCCTCTACGAGCTCGATCCGGACAGCGGCGACTGCGCTCCGATCGACGGCATCGCGCCGGGGAGCGACAGCGCCGGCGGAATCTTGATGCACGACTTCGATCCCAGCTATGCGCCGGATGGACGTATCGTCTTCGCCTCGACGCGGGGCTACTCGGGAGAGGGTGGCTTCGAGGGACCGACCCGGACCCCGTCGTCGCTCGCACCCAACGCCAACATCTACGTGCGGGACAGCGACGGGTCGGTCCGCCAGCTGACCTACCTGCTCGATCAGGAAGTGGGCCCCTCGTTCATGGCAGACGGGCGCGTGCTGATGACGAGCGAGAAGCGTGCCGAGGGCTTCCACCAGCTCGCGGGTCGGCGGCAGAATCTGGACGGGGGCGACTACCACCCGCTCTTCGCCCAGCGCGCCTCGATCGGCTTCGAGTCGGCCACCGAGATCGTGGAGCTGCCCAACCGCAACTTCGCGATGGTGGCAGCCCCGATCGACACCGTCGATGGCGGGGGTGCGATCGTGGTCGTCAACCGCTCGATCGGTCCCGATCAGGATGACCGCGATCCGGATGACCGCGCCTACGTGCACTCGCTGGCGATGCCAGCGGCGGGTGCGTTCGACGGCGGCACCGGCGCCTACCGCTCCCCTTCACCGCTGCCGTCCGGCCGACTTCTCGCTGCCTGCGACCTGGCCGCCGGTTCCCTCGCCTCGGGGCCCCACAGCTATGGGCTGTGCGAGCTGGACGAGGCGGGCGGTGAGCCGCGGCTGCTGCACATGCCGGGCTCCGGCGTCGCGGTCGAGCCGGTCGCGGTCTACGCGCGCCCGCCGGTGCCGGTCTTCAAGTCGCGCATCGACGAGGCCAATGGCTCGAGCCGCATCGTCAGTGACGCGACTGACGCGATCGTGCACGTGACCGATCTGCCGGTGCTTGCGACCCTTCTCTTCGCCAACACCCGCGAAGGCCGGGAGCTGGACTTCCGCGTGGGGGGCGTGGAGCTGCTGTTGCCCCAGCCGCCGCCGGGTGATGCCACTGGCTTCGGAGGTCTCGGCGACGTGGTCGAGGACGACTTCGGGCAGTTCTACCAGCGCTTCGAGTCGCTCGGTTCGGTGATGACTTTCGACGACGGCTCCCTGCGCATGCAGATTCCGGGCGGGGTGCCGGTCACCGCGCTGCTGCTCGACCAGGCTGGCGACCCGCTGCGCTTCGGCGACGACGACATCTTCAGCGGCGACATGCGCCAGCGCGAGTCGATCCAGTTCTACCCGGGTGAGCGCGCCAAGCAGTCCATCCCGCGGCGGCTCTTCAACGGCCTGTGCGGGGGCTGCCACGGTTCGATCAGTGGTCGCGAGCTCGACGTCGTGGTCGATGTGGACGTGCTCACGTCCGCGTCCCGCACCCTTGCGAGTGACGACCTCGTCGATTTGCGCTAGAGCCCATCTCAAGAATCCTCGCGGCGCCTTCCAGCCGGGAGCGTACCGTCTGAAGCGGCGACTCACGCTCGAAAGTACGCGGCACTTCCTCGATTCGCCGCCGCCCCATTCGGAACCCTCGCGACAGGAATCCACTCGCGATCATTGTTGAGATGGGCTCTAATCAGGGCTCGGCGGCGTGTCGCGTCGCTGGATCGGGACATGCCTCTCCCCACGCTCATCCTCGTGGCCTTCGCGATCGGTGTGGCTGCAGCCCTGGCCGGGGCGGCGGAGCTGCGGCTGAGCCCGCGTCACGCGATGCTCAGCAGCACCTTCAAAGCCTACGCGCTGTTCCTGGCGCTCGTGTTGATCCCGGTCTCCGTCTATTTCTACGTTTTCCACGGCGACTGGTTTCTGCTCTATGCGTTTGACGTGCGGCGCATCCCGTCCGCGATCGCGCTGCTCGGCTTCCTGGGTGAGGGCGCGATCGGCGTGCTCGGCTTCATGCTCGGGGCGGTGGCCGCGCGCACCCAGCGCTCCAACGTGGGCTACGGGCTGGTCGGCGGAGCCGTGCTCATGGCTGTCCTGGTCCTGGTCCTGTGGCCGGACCGGCTCGGTGTGGTCGGGACCTTCACCCAGTACCGCGGCGACTTCGGCCTCACACGCTACGGCGGCGCCCTGATGCAGGGTGGCATCGCCATGGGCATGCTCCTCGCCCTCGCCGCGGCCTATCTGTTGGTGCGGATCCGATTGGCGCGGCGGCGGATGTAGCAGCTAGAGCGCATCCAAAGCGCTCCAACGGGCCCGGAGGCAAATTGACGTCGCCGCTTCGCCGCTGTTAGCGTGCGTCTCCAATTCTGCTGCATTTCTCGATGCCGTCGCACCTGGCCCGCCCGGTCTTGTTCGCCGTCCTAGCCCTGATGCTGTGCATCGGAGGCGGCTGCGGGCCCACGCTCTACATGAGCAAGATCGATGACGCCGAGCAGGAGTTCGAGCGCGCGGTGGAGGAGAACGCGCGCTGGTACGCGCCCTACGAGTATCACTTTGCTCGCGTGCACCTCGAGAAGGCACGCGAGGAGGCGGCCGCGGCGTCTTATGAGGATGCGCTGCGATTCGCGCGCACGGCCGAGGGGTTCAGCAAACGCGCGGTCGAGATCGCGCGCCGCAAGCGGGGAGGGCAGCGGTGAGCGCGCGCTCCGCGCTCGGGCTCGTGGCGCTGCTATCCGCGTGCGTGGATACCGCGAGTCTCGACGACCGCATGATGCGCGTGCAGCGCCGCCTGGAGCTGGTCCTGGCGGATGGCGCCTACGCCTGCGCACCGCGCGAGCTTGCGCTCGCCCGCGCGCACCTGGAGTTCGCCCGCGTGGAGCTCAGCCAGGGCGATCCCCGTCGAGCACGGGAGCACCTCAAGACCGCCGAGCTCAACACGGGCGCGGCCGAGCACCTCAGCCCTGCGGAGCGCTGCTCGGGCGGCGAGACCATGGCCGCCCCGCCCGCCACGCCCGACCCGAGCGGCGACGACGCCGATGGCGATGGGATCGCAGACGAACGCGACCGCTGCCCCGACGTGCCGGAAGACCACGACGGCTACCTGGATAGCGACGGCTGCCCCGACACCGACAACGACGCGGACGGCTTGGAGGACAGCCGCGACCGCTGCCCCGATCAGCAGGAGGACCGGGACGGGTTCCAGGACGAGGACGGCTGCCCCGACAGTGACAATGACGGCGACGGAGTCGCCGACGCGCTCGATCGCTGTCCCGAGGTGGCAGGTACCGCGGTCGACCAGGGGTGTCCGCGACACAAGTACAAGGGCGTCGAGATCACGGGCAAGGCCCTCCGCCTTACGCAGGCGATCGAGTTCGAGGGCAGCACGGCCACCATCCGTTCAGTGTCGGGCCCGCTACTCGACACCATCGCGCACGTGCTCGGGGAGCATCCGGCCATCACCGTCGAGGTACAGGGGCACACCGACAGCAAGGGCGCCGAGCGCCGGAATCTGGAGCTATCTCAAGCGCGTGCGGAGGCTGTGCTCGAAGCGCTCGTGGAGCGTGGGGTGGATCGCTCACGCTTGACGGCGCGGGGTTATGGTGAGACACGGCCCATTGAGTCAAATCGCACGTCGCAGGGTCGCGCGATCAACCGGCGAGTCGAGCTCATCCGCACGGATCTTGGGCCGTGACGGTGGCAGAGGTTGGTCTCGTGGGGTCGTCGAACAGTGGAGCAAAGGGAATGGGAAGCACTTCGAGACTGCTTGGGTTCGGGCTCGTTGCGGCAGCCGTGCTCGCGACGCCGCTGCTCGCACCCTCGCAGCTGGCTGCGCAGTCCGCCCAGCAGGTTGTCGACGACCTGAACCGCGACGCGATGGAGGCTTACAACGGTCTGGATATCGACAAGGCTGGCTCGATGCTCGAGGAGGCGCTGCGCGTCGCCTATGAAGGCGGCGTCACCGGGCCCTCGCTGTCCCGCACCAACCTCAACCTCGGCATCGTCTACATCGGAGGCCTCGGCGACAACGACACGGGGCTGAGCTACTTCACCCAGGCCGTCTGCATCGACCCCAGCGTGCAGCTCGACCCGCTCACCAGCACCCCGGACATCCAGAGCGTGTTTCAGGTCGCACAGCAGCAGGCCCAGAGCGGTGCCTGCCCCGCCGGCGGTGGTGCGGCGCCCGCGGCCGGTCCGGCGCAGCCCGCCGGGCCACCGGGCGTGGCTCCCACCCAGCCGACGTACGCCCAGCCGGTGGCGCCTCCGCCGGACCAGGCGATCATGCACGTCTCGCCTGCCGAGCAGCTCGCCCAGACGCCGCTGCCGATCTACGTCGAGGTCCACCCGATGGCCCAGGCCAAGAAGGTATTCCTCTACTACAAGGGCCTGGGCATGGAGTCGTTCAAGCGCGTGCCGATGTACCGGTACCAGGGCGGCATGGCCTACCAGGTCAGTTGCAGCGACGTCTGGGAGCCCAAGCTCGAGTACTACATCGAGGCGCAGAGCGAGGACGGCCGCGTGGTTGGCGTGATCGCATCCGCCGCGCAGCCGGTGCAGGTCCCGATCGTCGGCGCGCGCACCCAGGGGGAGCCGGCGCTGCCCGGCGCGCCTCCGCCCGCGGCCTGCGGCGCTCAGGAGTGTCCGCCCGGCGTGAAGGGCTGCGAGAAGCGCGGCAAGTCGGGCATCGAGGAGCGCTGCGGTGGCGATGCCGAGTGCCAGAGCGGCCTCGAGTGCCGCGGCGGTAGCTGCATGCTCCTGGGCGGATCCGGCACCGAGTTGCCCGACTACGATCCGATGACCGGCACTTTCGAGGAGGTCGAGGAGCCGGAGATCGACGATCCGAGCCAGTTCCAGCCCTTCTTCGTGCAGGCCGGCATCACCGTCGGCATGGCCTACGTGACCTCGGGCATGGTCGCGGACCGGCCCGCACCGGACAATCGCGTCTTCGTGGACCAGTTCGGTGAGTACGTCGAGGATCCCATCAGCTTCTACTCGAGCGGCGGGATGCTCTTCTTCCCCGAGGCGGGGAACGAGACCGCCGAGAAGCTCACTGCCTGGGTCCCGGACTCCGACTCCGCCGATTCGATCTCCGACCTGGGAGGCAATTGTGGTGGTGACGGGGTCTTCAGCGGTCCGGGCGAGTTCGACTTCACGGGAGATCCAAACGCGCTCTTCCCCAGCAAGTACTGCGTGCGCGTGAAGTCCCCCGGCTTCGTTCCGCATGTGGCCCTGCGCTTCGGCGCTGGCTACTTCTTCACCGATCGCATCGCTGCGTCCGTGATCGGACGCCTGGCCTTCGCGTCAGGCGAGGGCTCCTTCGCAGGCATGCTGGTGGGAGCGCGAGGCGAGTACATGCTGACGACGCCCAAGAGCAAGGGCCTGATGATCTCGGCCTTCGTGGGCGGCACCTTCGGCCAGATCCAGGTGCAGCCGCCGGCGGACGGCAACACGGAGGGTGCGCCCTTCATCAAGTCCGGCCTGATGGGCGGCCACGTGGGCGCCAACGTCCGCTATCGCATCTCGAAGAACTTCGGCTTCTACGCCGGTCCCGAGCTGGACGTGCAGTTCCCGACCTTGTTGTTCAACGTGGACCTCACCCTCGCCGGGCTCGAGGGCGCGTTCGGCGGCCCCTAGCCAAGCGCGTCCCCGCTGGAGCTAGGCCGCGACGTTCTGCGACAGCGTCTCGAGTTGCTCGCGTAGCTTGCGCTTGGCGCGGGCTTCGAGCTGACGGGCGCGCTCACGGGACACACCGAGGCGTCGCCCGAGCTCGGCCAGGGAAGCTCCATCGTCGGACATGATGCGCTCCTCGACGATGTAGCGTTCGCGCCGGTCGAGCACCGCCAGGGCCGCGCCCAGACCCTCGCTGAGCATGTCCTGACGCTCACTGGCGAGCAGCTCCACCTCCTGGCCGTCGCCGTCGTCGCGCAGCATGTCGAGCATGCTCACACCGGACTCCGGGTGCACGCTGGCGTCGAGGGAGACGTCGCGCGAGTCGAGCTGGGCAAGGAGCGCCTGCATCTTCTGCGGCGACACGCCGAAGCGCTCCGCCATCAGCAGCAGACGTCGCTCCTGGTCCTGCTCCTGGGCGGCGGCGCGAGCCCGTTCCCGGCGCAGGCGGAAGAAGAGCTTCGAGCGCAGCGCGCCGGATCCGGCGCCCACCATGCTGGTGGAGCGCACCACCAGGTCGAGCACGTACGCGCGGATCCAGTAGCCCGCGTAGGTGACGAAGCGCACCTCCCGCTCGGGCTCGAACTTGCGGACGGCCAGCATCAGGCCGACGCTGCCCTCCTCGATCAGCTCCCACAGGGGAATGCCGTAGCGCCGGTACTGCAGGGCCACAGCCACGACGAAGCGCAGATTCGCCTCGACCAGCTGCTCGGTCGCCTTGGCATCGCCGGCCCGCGCCTGCCGAGCCACCTCGGCCTCCTCCTCACGCGAGAGCCGCGGAACCGCCCGCACCCGCTCGATATACGCCGCCAACTGTGGATCGCCGCTCTGTGCCACCGGTCCTCCAAAAAGTGACGTTACGTAATGTAGTTTTCGGTGGTGGGCGAGTCAATGCCAAGTATTGGCGCGTACGCGAACGGGGCCGGCTGGCGCACGCGCACGAGCACGAGCACGAACGAGCACGAGTACCCCCGTCACCTCGCTGCCCCAGCACCCACCCCGAGCGAAGCGAACTGGAGGGCCGGTCGTCGCCGTCCGACAGCACCGTCCTCCCGAGCGAAGCGAACTGGAGGGCCGGTCGTCGCCGTCCGACAGCACTGTCCTCCCGAGC
>JAPPOT010000228.1 GCA_028817855.1 Myxococcales bacterium | reverse complement strand
AGCCCGCACGGGGAAGCCCCCGGCGACCCGGCCACCGACCCGAGCGCGACGCACCCCGACGAGACCTGCTACGACTTTCCCGTTCACGGCCAGCCGATCGCCGGCGACACCAGCACGTACTCGATCAGCTCGGGCGAGCACTATCAGGTGTTCTACTTCAAGGCTCCCTGGGCCGCCGGATCGCTGGCCACCTACTACGGGTCCGTCTTCGACAACGTCGCCGTGCTTCACCACTGGTTGATGTACGGCACCTCGCTCGACCGGGCCGAGGGCGCCATCGAGCCCGGGAGCGGCAGCCACATCGGACAGGGGGCGACGCTGCTCGCCGGATGGGCGGTCGGCGGCCGCGAGGTTCGGTTGCCCGAGGGCGTCGGTCTGCGGCTGCTCGCACCCGAGACCACGCTGCTCATCGAGTAGCACTTCTACAACTCCACGGGGGCGACGCAGCAGGACGGCTCGGCAGTGCGGGTGTGTACGGTGCCCGCCACCGCGCTCGAGCACGAGGCCGGCCTGACCTGGCTCGGAACCGAGAATCTGGGCGGGCTGGTGGGCATGCCGCCCGGACAGACGTCCCAGTTCAGCGGGTCCTGTACGAACGACTCGGGCGCGCCGATCCACATCTTCTCGTTCTGGCCGCACATGCACACGCTGGGGCGTCATATGCGCTCGACGGTCACGGGCAGCGGCGGTGAGGACGTGGTCTTCGACCGCCCCTTCGACTTCAACCAACAGGTCGCCTACGACGCGGAGGTCGTCCTGATGCCGGGCGACGTGATCACCTCGACCTGCACGTTCGACAACGTCACGGACCGGGCCGTCCCCTGGGGGCCGTCGACCGACCAGGAGATGTGCTACCAGTTCGCCTTTTCCTACCCTGCAGGCGCGCTCGACAACGGCGTGCCCAGCCTGAACGGCTCGATGAACACGTGCTGGTGACGGGCGCCGAGAGGCTGACGCACGATCCGAAGGGACGTGGCGTCGGCATGGAGATCGAGGATGCCGAAGATGCCGGGCTCGCCCGACAAGCGCGCAAGCGCGACCCGGAGGAGACGCAGCGCCGCATCCTCGACGCGGCCGAGCGGGCCTTTGCGCTGCGTGGCTTCGGCGGCGCCCGACTGCGCTACATCGCCCAGCAGGCCGGCGTGCACCACTCGCTCGTCCATCACTACTACGGCGACAAGCAGGGACTGCTCGCCGAGGTGATCGAGCGCGGGCTGGCGCGCGTACCCTCCACGGGCCTCGAGACGCTCGCCCACGCCGCGGACCTGGAGTCGGTGACACGCGTGTCCGTCGGCATGCTCTATGACTTCTGCGCCCACAATCAGGATCTGCTGCGCATCATCGAGGGGGCGCTTCGCGATCGTTCCTCCGTGGCCCATGACGTGACCGCAGACGCGCTCGGCAGCCTGGCGGGGCCTCTCACGCGCACCCTGAAGGGCCACATCGAGCGAGGTCAGCACATCGGGCAGGTCCGCAAGGACATCTCGCCGGAGTCGCTGATGTTGCGGGGCATCGGCGCCGTCCCGTACCGGTTCTTCACCGCGGAGGATCTACTGCGCGCGACCGGCATCACCACGGGCGCCGAGCTCGACGAGAGCCTGGAGCGCGAACAGACGGTGCAGTACGTGCTGCGCGCGATGCGCGTCTGAGTTGTTCCAGAGCCCATCTAGTTGCACACGTCTACAGAGCCGCCGGTGACGTTGATCGCCTGGTTGTTCCGTCCGCAGGTCGCGCCGTTCGACTCGACCGTGGCGCCGCCCGAGAGGGTGATGTTCTGGAAGGTGACGTCCCGGGAGGCGTCGCCGTTGCCGCTGTTGTGCCCGATGTACGCTCGCCCCCCGATCAGAGCGCCGGAGCCTGAAGCGGACGCCACCGTCACGTTGTAGCAGTTCTCGATGAAGATCGCCGGGTCGCCCCCGACTCCGTCGACGGTGAACCGCTCGATCTCCACGCCTCCACTGCGGGAGACGCAGAAGAAACCGCGGCCCGCTGCCGCACCCGATGCGCGCAGCTCGCCGAGGCGGATGTTCGTGGGATACGAGCCATCGTCGTAGCGCCCGTTGTCGTTCGCCGTGCGAAAGGCCGCGTACCCGGTACCGACGTGGGCAGCATCCACGGCGTCCACCAGGCCGATGGTGGCATTGATGGAGTCGTTCAGGATCAAGCCGCAGTCCCCGGTGCTGCGCGCGACGACGGTGCCGATCTCGACGCCGTCGGCGCCGTAGAGCTCGACGCCGTGCCCGCCGGTGTTCTCCACGTGCACGTGGTCGATCGTGATGTTGGTGGTGTTGTTGCGGTCGTTGCTGCCGTGGCTGTCGATCCGGATGCCGAGGCCACCCGTGCCGTCGATGTGGATGTCACCCAGGTGCAGGTTGCTCACGTCGCGGAAGAACATCCCGTACTGGGCGTTGCCGGTGAGGGTCAGGTTCGGGATCTGGATGTCGGTGCGATCGCGCGCGTAGAACGGCGAGCGGTCGGAGCCCGATGCCGTCCCCGTGACGTCCACCGTGCCGCAAACATTGAGCAGCATGTAGCTCGGCATCCGCAGCTGCGCGCTGGCATCGACAGTGCCGTCGCCCTGCACGAGCAGCGTCGCATTGTTTCCCGCGGACCCTGAGAGGCGCCCGTAGGCCGACTCGATCGCGCTCTGCAGGCCGGTCGTGATGCTCGCGTCGCCCCCCGTTCCCGTGATCGTCCAGTCGTTGCCGCCCCCGGTGACCACGACGTCGTAACCCGCCGTGCCTCCGTCGCACGGGTACTGGGCCGCGAGCGCCGATGCACCGCCGGCCTTGCTCTCACCGCCCGCGCTGCCGCTGCCGGCACCACCGCTTCCCGCGCTGCCAGCGCCCGCGCCGCCGGTGCCCGCACTTCCGCTCCCCGCACCTCCGGTGCCCGCGGCGTCGCTACCCGAGGCAGCTGGGCTCGGGTCGACGCACTGGCCTCCCTGGCACAGCTGGCCGGTGGCGCAGGGGGTGCTGCAAGCACCACAGTGGAGCGCGTCCCGAGTCAAGTCCACGCAGCCCGCGCCGCAGGCGGTCAGTCCCGACTGGCACGGGCACGAAGCCCCACTGCACGGCTCTACAATATTGTTGGTGTCCCCGATGGGGGCCTGCATGGTGTTGGTCATGCCGGGCACGAGCACGCTGCTGCCCGGGCCCATGTTATTGGCCGAGCCATCGTCGGTGTCCGAGCAACCCACCGCCACGATGACCGCTGCGCAGGTGCTCAAGATCACTCGACCCCGACCCCCGCGCTGGTTCTGCGCTCGTCGATCGACGCTCCCGAGCCTGCCGTCCCGCATGTCCCACCTCATGATGCCTTAGGGTGTGGGGAATCCCATCCGGGTCACGGATCCTCGCTCCCTTCCGACGCATCCAGGTTTCGTTGCACGCGGCGCAGCAGGCTGGCGAGCTGGTCGACCTCGGCCGGGCTCAGGGTCGCGACCGCCTTCGTGGCCACGGCCGCCGAGTGCTTCTGCAGCTCCTGCAGGACGGACTTGCCCGCATCGGTGAGCGACAGGCGGTGGTTGCGCCGGTCCTGGGGGTCCGCCTCGCTCGCCAGCAAGCCCTGCTCGCGCAGGCTCTTGATCAGGCGCGCGAGCTGGGCCTTGTCGCGACCGGTGTCGCGGGCGATGTCGCGCTGCGTCGCGCCGGCGTGGCGCGCCAGGTACCCAAGCACGCGGACCTCCATGTGCGTGATGCCATGGCCGCCGGCGCGCAGGAGCCGGTGTTGCTGCGAGCGCACCTGGTGCATCACCGTATGCACGAGATCGAGCACTTCGTCTCTGGTACCTCGTGCCCTTGGCCGCGCCCTTCGTCGCGACGAATGGTTGACTTTATCCACCAACCTGCCCATGTTGGATGACATTGTCAACTATTCCATCGACAGGAGCAAGGCATGAACGACCCGACCTCGACGTCATCGTCCGAGCCCATCGCGCACGTGCGGAGCGCGTTCGCGAGTGAGCCGATTCTCAACTACGTGGCCCGGCACGTGAGTGAGCCCGATCCACTGCAACACGCGCTGCGCGCGGAGACGCGCGAGCGCACCGGTCGGGCGTCGGGTATGCAGATCGGCGACGACCAGGCCGTCCTGATGGAGATGCTGGCGCGCGCGATCGGCGCCCGCCGCGCGATCGAGATCGGGACCTTCACCGGGTACTCGGCGCTCGCGGTCGCGCGAGGCATGGGCCCCGAGGGCCGGCTCCTGTGCTGCGACGTCAGCGAGGAGTGGACAGCCATCGCGCGTAGTTATTGGCAGCGTGCTGGCGTTGCGGATCGCATCGAGCTTCGCATCGGCCCCGCGCTCGACACGCTGACCGGCCTGGCGAACGACGAGAGCTTCGACCTCGCATTCGTCGACGCCGACAAGACCGCCTACCTCGACTACTATGAAGCGCTCGTCCCGCGCTTGCGCCCCTCGGGCCTCTTGTTGGTCGACAACACCCTGCAACGCGGACGCGTGGCCGACAGCAGCGCCGACGACGCAGCGGTGCGTTCGATGCGGAAGTTCAATGACCGCGTGACGGCCGATCCCCGTGTGCAGAGCGTCCTGCTGCACATCGGCGACGGGGTCACGATGATCCAGAAGCGCTAGCCGTGCTTGCCCGCCAGCCAGCCGCGGCCCGAGAGCAGCTGCTCGGCGTGCTCCCTGGCGGGCTGCTCGAGCACGGTGGCGAGGGAGTCGTTCCAACGATTCAGGAAGCCGAAGTACGCGATGACACCCATGATCTCCGTCATCTGGCGTTCGCTGTAGTGCTTGCGCAGCTCCTCGAAGTCGCCGTCCTCAACCGCGTTCGGGCACAGGCCCGCGTGCTGCGCGACCCGTAGCGCAGCGCGCTCGGCTTCGCTGAAGCACGCGCTCGACTCGAGCTCGAACGCCGCGGCCAGCTTCTCCTCGCTCACGCCCCGCCGAAGCGCGACGTGGGAGG
>JAPPOT010000150.1 GCA_028817855.1 Myxococcales bacterium | reverse complement strand
CCCGAGGACGCTGAGCCGAGCAATCGCCTTGGCCGCGATCGAGCGGACAAGAACGCAGGCGAAGCCGCTCCTGAGCGAACCTCGGCGATTCCGTGTCAATCATCCCGATCGTTAAGTTGAAATTCGTTCCTGTTGTACTAAATCAGCGCGGCGAGCCAGCGTGACACCCCACCTCTGCGGGATGCACGCTTGCTCCAGAGGAAAGCCCGGCACCGATGAAGTGTCCTTTCTGCGGCGGTCTCGACAACAAGGTGATCGACTCGCGCCTTTCCCAGGGCGACGAGGTCACACGCCGGCGCCGCGAGTGCGAGGCCTGCGAGCGCCGCTTCACCACCTACGAGCGCATCGAGCTGGTGCTGCCGATGGTCGTGAAGAAGGACGGCCGGCGCGAGTCTTTCGATCGGCTCAAAGTAATGGCCGGGCTGCGCCGCGCCTGCGAGAAGCGCCCGATCCCGACCGACTCCCTCGACTCGCTGGTCGATCGCATCGAGCGTGCGCTGGTCGAGTCCGGTGAGAAGGAAGTGGAGTCGGCCGCGATCGGCGAGCGCGTGATGGAGCGCCTGCGCGGGCTCGACCAGGTCGCCTACGTGCGCTTCGCCAGCGTCTACCGTAGCTTCAAGGACATCCACGAGTTCATGGCCGAGCTGTCCCAGCTGCTGACCAGCAAGCAGGGCGAGGAGTGACGGGCGAGGGTGCAGCCGCGCGCGATGCGCAGCTGATGCAGCGCGCCCTGCGCGAGGGGCGCAAGGGCCGGCCCAGCCCCAACCCCCATGTCGGCGCGCTGGTCGCGCGTGGCGACGAGGTGATCGCAGTGGGTCACCACGCGCGCTGCGGCGGCCCCCACGCCGAGGTCGTCGCCCTGAGCCGCGCCGGCGAGCGCGCGCGGGGCGCGACGCTCTACGTCACCTTCGAGCCCTGCAACCATCAAGGCCGCACGGGGCCGTGCACCGAGGCGATCATCGCTTCCGGCATCGAGCGCATCGTGATCGGCTGCCCCGATCCGGCCCCGCACGTCGCCGGCAGCGCGCGCAAGCTCGCACGCGCCGGCATCGAGGTCGTGATGGGTGTGGAGCGCGAGCCCGCCGAAGCGCTGATCGCGGACTTCCGACGCTTCATCGTGGACCGGCGTCCCTACATCACGCTCAAGGCAGCGGTTACGCTCGATGGCAAGCTCGCCACGCGCGCGGGCGACTCGAAGTGGATCACCTCCGAGCGCGCGCGCAAGGAAGCCCACCGTCTGCGCGCCCAGTCCGACGCGGTGATGGTCGGGATCGGCACGGTGCTGGCGGACGACCCCGAGCTGACCGTGCGCATGGTGCGCGGCAAGGACCCGCTGCGGGTCGTGCTCGACGGCAGCCTGCGCACACCGCCCAAGAGCAAGCTCGCACGCGGCGCCGCCGCGGTGCCGACGCTCATCTTCCACGGGGCAGGCATCAGCGATCGCAAGCGCCGCGCCCTCGAGCGCCTTGGCCTGACGCTGGTGCAGGTGCCCACCGACCGCCGCGGGCGCCTGCGCCTGAGCCGCGTGCTGCACGAGCTCGCCAAGCGCGACGTGGTGCGCCTGTTGGTGGAAGGCGGGGCCCAGCTGCATGGCGCGCTGCTCGACGCCGGGCTGGCAGACCGCGCCGCGGTATTCGTGGCGCCGCGCATCCTCGGCGATGCGGACGCGCCCTCGCTCGCCGCCGGCAAGGCCCGCCGCCGCATGGATCAGGCGCTCGATCTCGAAGCGGTGGAGACACGCCGCCTCGGCCCCGACCTGCTGATCACGGGTGACATTCGCCGCACCTGAGCCATGCTACGCTGCCCCAGCCGCCGCGAGCCGGGTCCCCGCCCACCATGACAGACGAGACCAAAAGCGAAGCGCTGCAGCGCGTCCACCGCGCCCTCGAGGACATCGCGGCCGGCAAGATGATCGTGCTGGTCGACGACGAGCAGCGCGAGAACGAAGGCGACCTGGTGATGGCCGCCGACCTCGCGACCCCGGAGGCGGTGAACTTCATGGCGCGCTTCGGGCGCGGGCTGATCTGCCTGGCGATGGAGCCGGAGAAGGTCGACAGCCTGGGGCTGCCGATGATGGTCGAGGACAACCGGGGCGAGCGCTCCACCGCCTTCACCGTCTCGATCGAGGCGCGCGAGGGTGTCACCACCGGCATCAGCGCCGCTGACCGCGCGCGCACGATCCAGGTCGCGGTCGCGGACGACACCCGGCCCGAGGACGTCGTCAGCCCAGGGCACGTCTTCCCCCTACGCGCGGTCACCGGCGGAGTGTTGCAGCGCGCCGGTCACACCGAGGGCTCGGTCGACCTGGCGCGCCTGGCCGGGCGCCACGCCTCGGGTGTGATCTGCGAGATCATGAACGACGACGGCAGCATGGCGCGCATGCCCGAGCTGCAGGCCTTCGCGCAGGAGCACGACCTGCGCATCCTGTCGATCGCCGATCTGATCCAGTACCGGCTGCAGACCGAGCGCCTGGTTCGCAAGATCCGCGAGGGCAGCCTGGTGCTGCCGCCCCAGCGCCTGACCTGGAAGGCCCAGCTCTACCAGACCCCCGGTGAGCCGGGCCGCAACGAGATGCTGGCGCTGTCGCTGGGGGAGGTCGACGCCTCGCCGACGCTGGTGCGCGTGCAAGTCGGCAGTGTGCTCGGCGATGTCTTCGGCGCGCGCTTCGGCTCGCGCGTGGTGGCCGCCGAGGCGGTCTGGCGCATCGAGCAGGAGGGGCGCGGGGTGATCCTCTACATCCCACCTCGCATCGATCTCTCCGCGGACCTGGCCTACCACACGGGCGAGGCCGCGGGCCTCAAGGCCGACAGCGAAGCGGTGCTGCGCGAGGTGGGCTTCGGCGCGCAGGTGCTGCGCGACATCGGCATACGCAAGATGCGCCTGCTGACCAACCAGGCGCGGCGCATCGTCGCGGTGGACGGCTACGAGCTCGAAGTGGTGGAACAGGTTTTGCTGCGCGCCGGCGAGGGTGGCGAGCGGGACGCCGCCGGCGAGCCGGACGGTCGGACCACCCACTGAGCAGAGACGAAACGACATGAGCGACTCAGAGATCCAGGTTTTCGAGGGCACCCTCACCGCGCCCCAGGGCGCCGCGTTCGCGATCGTGGCGGCGCGCTTCAACGAACTGGTGGTCGACCCGCTGATCGAGGGCGCGATCGACACGCTGGTCCGGCACGGCGTGCCCAGGGGGTCCATCCTCGTCACCAAGGCGCCGGGCGCCTACGAGCTGCCGGTGGTCTGCCAGCGTCTCGCCGCGAGCGGCAAGGTCGCGGCGGTGATCGCACTGGGCGCCGTCATTCGCGGCGCGACCCCGCACTTCGACTACGTCGCCGGCGAGGCGGCCAAGGGCTGCGGCACGGTGGCGACGAGCACCGGCGTGCCCGTCGTCTTCGGCGTGCTCACCACCGACACGATCGAGCAGGCGGTGGAGCGGGCCGGCACCAAGGCCGGCAACAAGGGCGCCGACTGCGCCCTGGCCGCGATCGAGATGGTCAACCTGGGGCGCACCCTGGGCGACGCGGGCTACTGAGCGAGCGCCATGGGTTCCCGGAGAAAGGCGCGCAGGGCCGCCGTGCAGATGCTCTACCAGCTCGACCTCTCCGAGGCCGAGCCGGAGGAGGCCGTGCAGCTCTTCCACGAGCACTTCCTGTCGCCCGATCGCGGCCACGCCGAGGTCCATGGAACCCTCTGCTTCGGCGACCGGGGCGATGACGAGGCCCTCGTGTTCGCTGACGCGCTGGTGCGGGGCTGCGCCGCCGAGCAAGAGAAGATCGACGATCGCATCCGCAGCGTATCGCGCCACTGGCGCCTGGAGCGGATGGCGCGCGTGGACCGCAACATCATCCGCCTGGCCACCAGCGAGCTGCTGACCCACCCGGAGATCCCGCCGCGGGTGACGCTGAACGAGGCGGTCGAGCTCGCCAAGCACTTCGGCGACGAGAACAGCCCCAGCTTCGTGAACGGCGTGCTAGACCGCATCGCCGCCGGGATCGAAAAGGAAATCGGCTGAGGTTCGCCCAGGAGCAGCTACGTCCTCGAAAAAATCCTCGACGTACCTCCAGTACGCCGCCGGTTTCTTCTCTGGGCGCGCTCGCTCCTGAACGAACCGCAACCGATTTCAGTTGGGAATGGGGGCGCCCCGCGCTCAGCGCCCGTAGGCGAAGGCGCGGCGGATGGCGCCGCGGCTCTTGCCCCGGGCGTCGGCGCAGTAGCGGGCGGCGAGACGGTGGCTGTCGCGGGGTGCGTGGCCCTCGGCGAGGCCGCGCACGATGCCGCCGACGGTCCAGGCGCCGGGGTAGGTCAGGCCGCGGTTGTGGAGGAGCACCGCCAGGCCCGGAGCGTTCAGGCGCGTGCTGATCGTTCCCGTGCCGAGACAGGCCAGCGCGAAGGCGCCGCGGGCGGGGACATGCGCCACAGCCGGAGCGACGTCGACGGGGCCGTCGAGCAGGTAGTTGTGCCCGATGTAGCCGAGCACGTGGGCCGGCTCGTCATCGACGCTCGCGCGGCTCGCCTTCAGGTAGTCCTCCATCGCCCTGCGGATCTCGAGCCCGCGGTAGGCGAGGGCCTCGATCTCCACGCCCACGCGTCCACGCACGCCGCGCTCGCGCAGGGCGCCGCCCGCGAAGACGCTCTTGCGCCAGCGCGCATGGACGCGCACGACGGCGCCGTCGCCGCGCTCCTCGTAGCGCGCGCGCTTCCAGCCGTTGCGATCCAGGTACGCCTGCAGACCGCCGGAGGTCGCCCAGTAGAGGTTGCGCCGCGGCGCGTCACCGTCGCAGATGCGCGGGTTCTTGACCGGCACGATGCCCTGGGAGTCGTTGTCGCAGAGGGCGACGAAGAGCTTCACCCGCAGCGGCGCGCCGGCCTGCACATCCGCCGCAATGCGGTCGTAGAGTCCCTCCAGCTCGACACCCGACTGCGCAAGTGCAGCCACCGGGCTCGACCAGAGCAGCACCATCAACCAGAGCGCACGTGTGCCCATGCAGCTGGGACGCACCAGCGATGGGAAAGTTCTCAATCGCGCGCATCGAGGGCGATGAGCTGCGTCGCGGCGAGCACTACGCGCTCGGCCGGCTCCGACTCGGCCACGATCGCGCGCATGCGCTGGAAGTACTCCGCGTGGAGCTCCCGCAGGCGCTGGAGGTCGGGCTCGGACACGCTGAGGACGTTGTAGGCGAAGACACCCGGGCTGGCGGCTTCCAGCCGCTCCAGGGCCAGCCGCGTCCAGAAGGCGCGCAGCGCGCGCGTCGACGCCGGGTCACGCCGCGCGTCGACCGTGAGCACGCGCGCGACCCGGTAGCGGCCCCCGTGCAGCTCGATCTGCCCGCTCGCGAGCAGCAGCTCCAGCGCGCTGTCCTCCGCCGCGCGTCCGATCCCGAGGCGCGCCCCGATCCACCCGGGCTCGTGCGCGGGCAGGGCAGCGTAATCCTCCAGCTCGAGCGCGCGCAGCACGGCCTGGCTCAGGGGCGCGTCGTGGGCAGCCCGCCGCGTCGCGTCCAGATCGGCGTGCGCCGGCGCGATCGACGGCACCCGCGCCGGATCGACGAAGACTGCCACGAAGTCGAGCACCCGCAGGGTGCAGGCCTCGACCAGGGCCAGCAGCTGGTGCAGGCGGGGCTCGGTCTGGCCCTTCAGCCAGCGCGAGATGGCGAAGCGGCTGTAGCCTGTGCGCGCCGCCAGCTCCACGATCGGCGTGGCACCGCGCAGCTCGCGCAGCAGCGGTGCCACCAGTCCTCCGAGCCGGGCCAGGGTCGCGCGCTCGCAGCGCAGCCACTCCGGTCGCCGGTGCAGGAAGCGCTCGAGCGCGTCGACTGGATCGACCGAGACGCGGGCCGCCAGATGCAGGAAGCGCGCGGCGGTGGGGACGTCGCGACCCGACTCCCAGGCGTAGACCGCGTTGCTGCGATAGCCGAGCCGCCGCGACAGCGCCACCTGCGAGCGGCGCCCACGAAGGGCCCGCACGAGCTCCTGCGCCAGGCGCGCTTCGTCCAGCTTCATAGTGGCATTATGCACATCAAAGTGCCCAAGAGCCGCATGAAATGTGCACTACAGCATTGGCGGGCACGGGGAGCGCGTGCTCTAACACCAGGGTGATGCGAGCTGGATGGATCGGGGGGGTGCTGACCCTGCTGCTGGGCGCCGCCTGCGATGCCGGCACGGGCGAGGGCGCGGGGCACGGCATCGACGTCGAGGGCGGGCAGACCGGCGACCCCGGCGGTGGGCCCACGACCTGCGACGCCGTGGGCTGGGACGGCCCCGGCAGCGCAATGCGGCGCGGCACCTGCAGTCCGCGGGAGGGCGGCCACTGGGAGTGCGAGTGTCACGAGTACGCGGACCCGATGGACTTCCGGGGCTTTGGCACCGGGCCGCGCCAGACCGTGGAGGCCGAGGACTGCAGCGAAGCGCTCATGCGCGGCTGCGAGCTCGATCCGGACACCTCCGAGATCTGCGAGCGCGATCACCTCGGCACCTGTTGGCCGGGCGACGCGACCCACCAGTGGGAGTGCGCGTGCAACGAGGCCGCGGAGGGCGAGCGCGCTACCGCCAGCGCCGAGCGTTGCAGCGTCGCGCTGACGGAGGCCTGCGGGGAGCGCTGCGACAACGACTTCGGCCGCTGCAGCGAGAACGAGGAGCGTCACAACCAGTTCAGCTGTGCCTGCACGGGCGACACGCCTCCGGCGGTGCCCGCAGACGGCGGCACCATGGACACCGACAGCCCCGAGATCGGGGGCACCGAAGTCGCGGGTGGCGGCGACGGGGACGGCGCGATCCTGAGCTGCGGCCAAGCGCTCGACCGCATGTGCGGCCGCACATGCACCACCGAGGCGGGCGACTGCGAGGCGGACGCACGCGGCTTCGGCTGCGCGTGCGAAGACCTCAGCGAAGTCTTCGTCGACCTCGAGGACGTGGGTGGCATCCACCGCGACGCCTGCAGCCAGGCCCTGGCGAGAGTTTGCGGCGTGGTGCTGCAGGCGCCGGAGCCGCGCTGCGATGTGATCGAAGCCGGAGCCTCCTGTGAGGGCCAACGCCGCGTGTGGCTGAGCGGGGAACCGGAGCCCGAGGGCTTCCTATTCGCCTGCCGCTGCCAGCAGTCCGCAGAGCCGCAGACCGTGGAAGCGGGCGCGTGCTACCGCGCGCTCGTCGACGCGTGCCCCAACGCCATCCCGCCCGATGTTCGCCCGCGAGCCGCGCCGGCGGGCCGCCCTGGGGCACGTTGCGATGGCGACGGCGACTGCGACTCCGGCCTGTGCCACGTGGGCGAGGCGCAGCGCGACGGTGTCTGCAGTCAGGCGTGCGACGGCAACGCGGACTGCCCGGAGGGGACGCTCTGCATCGAGCTCCATGGGGGCCCCGGTCGCTGCTTCGTCGAGTGTGGCTTCGACGGCACCTGCGAGCTGCTCAACGACGCCACGCGCGACCCCCTCTCCTGCGCCGACCGCCCGGATGTGAGCCCGACACCCGACGGTGACGAGAGCGGATCGATCTGCATTCCCCTGTCGGACCATCACTTCTGACGCGTGCCGGTCGGGGCGCGGACGACACGGGTGCGCGATCCACGCGACTGTGAGCACGGGGTCTACGAGGGCCACGCCATCGCCGAACTCGTGTCACCCCTCGACGGTGAAGGTCCCGTTCTTGACGCAGTAGCTCCCGCGCAGGTGGTCCGGCCCGTCCTGAAGTGCCGGCACGCAGGAGAAGCCGGACAGGCAGGTGCAGCCCGACTGCTCGCCGGGCGGTTCCCCCTCGAGCGCGCAGCGGCAGGAGCAGTAGTTGCGGTTCTCTACCTCCGCGAACGGCGCACAGACAGGCCCGGGCCCTTCGCTCGGCAGCCCGCACTCCGCGCGGGGATCGCCGCGCAGCCGGTAGGTCAGGCACACGTCGGTCTCGCACGCCGGGTGCGGGGTCTCGACGAAGACCTCGCGGTCGTCGAAGCCACCCTCGGGCACGAGGGCGGGTCGGCAGAAGCTGCCCACGTCGACGTTGCTGGTCGGTCCCAGCGATCCGCTGCACATCGCCGGGTCGACCGGCACGGTCTCCTCCGTGAGCTGCAGCTCCGGCGCAAAGACGGCGGGGTCGGCGATCGCAGTGGCGCAGCTCAGGCGCACGGTGCTGTCGGGCATGCGCTCCGGATGGGTGAAGGTCACCCTCGGGCCGCCGTCGAAGCACCCTTCAGACGCGTCGGTCGATTCCTCGTAGAACCAGCCCATGCCTTCCAGCCCGACCCCCGCGTCCGGCCCGGGCAGCGCGAGCTGGTGCACCAGGCATGCGGTGCCGGTGTCGTCCTCGCCGCCGAGATCCGTCTCTTCGCAGGGCGCGCGCGCCTCGGGGGCGCTGAGTGGATCCGGAAAGAGGTCCCAGCTCAGCTCACAGTCGACCAGCCCGGTCTCCCGGTCACGCAGCAGCGGCCGCGGCAGGCACAGGCCCTGCAGCGCGTTGGACGCGCCGGGCGCGGACTGCAGGCGGATCTCGCCCACGACGCTCGAAACCGAGCACTGCAGGTTGGAGTCGGTGACCCCGGTGACGAGCGGGCAGACGCCATTGGGGCAGCTGCTGCCCACCTGACGAGACTGCTGGCAGGCGGCCGCGGCCAGCGCCACGGCGACGAGGAAAGAGGCGGAGAGGGGACTCGTGCTCATCGAAGAACGCTCCATCGCAACTACTCGATGGGTGTCTCCTGCAGCTCGGGGTTGTTGCGCGGAGGGTGACGGGCGAGCAACGCCTGTACCCGACGCGCGTGCGGCGAGCGCGGGAAGCGCTCGATGAACTCGCGCGCGTGCCGCAGCGCCGGCCCCTTGCGGCCCAGCTTGAGCTCGGCCTCCACGCGTAGCACCTCGCGCTCCTGCACGAAGACACCGCGCCGATGCTCGCGCGCGTGCTGCTCGACCAGCCGCAGGGTGCCGCGCGGCTCGCGATCGAGCATGGCCTGTGCGCGCTCGAGCAACTCGAGCTCGGCCTCCGGGCGCGACGGCCCCGCGTGCGACCGCGCGCTGCTCGCACGTACGCGGTGCCTCCGCTGTGCGTGCCCGGACTCGGGCGTCGCGGCGAGCGCGGGCGCTTCAGCTTCGGGCGGCGGCGCCGGCTCCTCGGCGGGCGCGGGCGCCGCAGCTTGCGTCGCCGGGGCCGCCGGGAGAGGCGGGGTGGGCATCGTCGTCCGGGCACGGTCATGGTTCCCCCCGTCGCGAACGGCGATGCCCACCCCAAGTCCGATCACCGCGGCGCCGGCCAGCCAGAGGACCTGGATCGGGAAGAGGCTGGCCGTGGTCGCATCGGTGCCGGCATAGCTTGGTTGCGCGAGCTGCCCCTCGAGCCGGCGCTGCAGCGCCTGCAGCTGCGGCGGTGAGCCGCGCTCCGCGCGCAGGCTGCGGATCCCCGCAGCCAGGTCGGGCGGCGCGTCGCCTCCGATCGCGCTCATGCGCACCGGATCCCGCTGCCGGCTCATGTCGACCTCCCATGACCGCCGAAGCGGGCGCGGATCGCCTTGCGCGCCGCTCGCAGGCGCGTGTAGGCGGTGAAGCGCGGACAGCCGAGGGCGCGGGCCACGTCGACCATCGGCAGCTCTTCGATCTCGAAGAGCACGAAGACCTCGCGCTGCCGGTCGGGCAGCTCCTCCAGCACCGCCATCAGGCGCGCACCGTGCTGGCGCGCGGCCAGCTGCGCTTCCTGGCCGCCCTCGACACCGCGCTCGGGGAGGTCACCGGGGAGGCGCTCGCGCTGGTGGCGAGCGCGGCGCCGGTAGTTGCTCGCCTTGCGCAGGCAGATCCCGCAGATCCACGTCTTGAGCGAGGAGCGGTGCTGGAAGCCGGGCAGGCGCTCGTGCACCACCAGGAAGACGTCCTGCGCCACGTCCTCGACGTCGGCCTCCCGCACTCCCAGGCGCCGCAACAACCCCAGCACGTATCCGGCATGGGCGGCGAAAACCTCGGAAGAGGAGATCGCCGGATCGACACGCGCGCGCGCCTGGGGCTCGCGTGCGGTGAGTGCTAGCTCGGATGAGGCTGCCATGTCTCTGGCAGGGGCCCGTCCCCCCTACATCCATGTGTAGGTACGGGGACCCGAGCTTGTTCGCTAAATCGACAATCCAAGGCCGATTTGTGCCCGGATAGTGAGCTGGGCGATGCGAAAGAGCTCGACCGTGGTGCCGTCAGCCGCCTGGAAGGTGTAGCCGTGCTGCAAGAGGGGCAGGGCCAGGCTCAGGCCGAGGTACGCGTGGAGCGCGCCCCACAACCTTGGCCGAAACAGGCCAGTGGCCTCCAGGTCGACCACGAGATCGGTCGACGCGGGCTCGGTCTCCGCGAAGCCGGTGGCCTCGACCCGCAGGGAGCCTGCCCGCGCGCCGAGGCACAGGCGGCCGCGCACCGGGACCTGCCAGGGGCAGATTGCAGCGGAGCCCGCGATCAACCCGAAGCGCGCCTGGCCCCCCGCCCGCTCCTCCTCGGTCTCGTGCCAGAGCGCGGCGCCGAGCTCGATCGGCCACAGGGCGCCGAAGCGGAGGCCGAGCCGCGCGGCGACGCCGAAGGACAGGCCGGGCAGCTGGCCGGCGGCCACGGCGCCGGCAGCGTCGAGCTCGACGGTGGCCTCGGCCCCGGAGAAGCCGGCGGGCGTGGGGACGGGGCGAGCAACGCGGCGCACGGGCACGGGCTCGGGATCGGCTTGGGGGAGCGCTTCGGGGTCGGGATCGAGCGGCTCATCGCCGAAGAGCGCTTCGAGGCCCGCTGCGGTCTCCGGATCCAGCGGAATACCGCGTCCGAGCAAGCCGGTGCGCGGATAGAGCGTCACCGCAATCACCAGGACCACCGCTTCCTCGATCGCGGCGCAGTCATCGCCCACCACCTCGATTTCGCGCTCACCGAGCACGCGACCGCCGGGCTTGCTGACCTGGAGCGTCACCTGGAAGCCCTGCTCGTTGCGGCCGACGCGACCATCGACCGAGAGGCCGGCCTCCGTGTCCGGGACGAAGAGCACACGCCCGACGCGCTCCTCGATGCGATCCGCGAGCGCCGCCGCGGCGATGCAGTGCTCGGCGCCCGGCAATCGCACCCAGTTCAGGGCGGGCGCCGGGGGGCCGTGGGCGCGCGCGACGCCGTGGGGGAGCGCGCTGGAAAGGGCGAGCATCAGGGCGGCGCCGTAAAGCATGCGAGGGCTGCGCGGCATCGGCGTCAGCGCTCGCGCGGCACAGCTTGGCGCGACTCGCGCGTCCAGCTCCAGGCCGTGTCCAGGCCGCGGGCGAGCTGCATGGTGTCCTCCCCGCGATCCGCACGCACGCCGTACCTGCGGCTGAGCCCGAACGCCAGGCCGGCGGGGGCCACCAGGGCGGTGCAGTGGATCCCGCGCCGTTCGTCGAGGGCGCGCGCGAAGTCGACGCTCTGGCGCACCTCGTCACTCCCGACGCGGCTCAGGTCCGCGCTTCGAAGATCCCAGACGGTGTCCATGCCATGCTCGAACTCGGGATGGCACGGGATCGCCGCCATCGCGCGCATGATGCTCTCCAGGTTCTGGGCCCCCACGAGGACCACGATCATCACGCCGTCCTCCGCCAAGAGCCCGTGTGATATCCCGCTTCCATCCCCCTCGAGGCGACCATAGCACGCGGCTGGCGGCTTGTGCGGCGCCGACCGCGGCACTAGTGTCCCCCCAGATCGGGGCTGCGCGCCCGCCGGTTCCATGGACGTCCGATTCGCACCGCCCGAGCTCGAACGCATCGATGGGCTGCGCTGCGAGGCGCTGGCGCTGCCGTTCTTCGCCGATGAGCGGCCCCTGCGCGGCGCCGCGGGGCTGGTGGACTGGCGGCTGTGCGGCTTCCTCTCGTCGCTGTTGCGCAGCGGCAAGCTCGAGGGAGTCGCGGGCGAGACCGTGCTGCTGCCCGCGCGACCCAAACTGCCAGTGGACAAGCTCTTCCTCTTTGGGCTTGGCCCCTCGGAGGAGTTCGCCGACGACCAGGTGGGTCCGATGATCGATCACATGCTCGACACCATGGCCCAGGCTGGCATCCGCACCACCGCCCTGTGCCTGCCCGGGCGCAGCACCGGCCGCTGCGAGGCGGCCACGGCGATGGAGGCGTTCATCGCCTCGATCGCGACGCGCC
The DNA here is from genome assembly GCA_028817855.1 of Myxococcales bacterium. GTDB lineage: Bacteria > Myxococcota_A > Polyangia > Polyangiales > JAFGIB01 > JAOUOP01. The sequence goes on along the minus strand of JAPPOT010000150.1, from coordinate 7,923 downwards.
TCGAGCACGACGAGCTGACCCTGCTCGAGCACCCGGACGCCCAGCGGGCGATGGAACCGGTCGTGGAGCGCGAGCGCCGGCGGGCACGCGCCGAGATGGGGTAGGGCGCCCATGGGCGACCACGAGCGCTGGCAGTTCTGGATCGACCGGGGCGGCACCTTCACCGACTGCCTCGGTGTGGAGCCCGGTAGCGGCGCGATCCGCACGGCCAAGGTGCTCTCCAGCGACCGCGCACCGCTCGACGGCATCCGTGCGCTGCTCGGAATCGCGAGCGACGCGCCGATCCCACCCTGCGACGTGCGCATGGGCACCACGCTCGCGACCAACGCGCTGCTCGAGCGCAAGGGCACGCCGACCGCGCTGGCGATCACCCGCGGCTTCGGCGACCTGCTCGCGATCGGCGACCAGACGCGACCGGACCTCTTCGCCCTCGATGTGCACAAGCCCGGCGTGCTCTACCGCGAGGTCTTCGAGGTCGAAGCGCGCTGCAACGCCGCGGGCCAGGTGCTCCAGGAACCGGACGGGACCTCCGTGCGCGCCCAGCTGCGCGCTGTGCGGGCCCGCGGCATCGACAGCCTGGCGGTGGTCTTCCTGCACGCGTACCGGGCGGGTGCGCTCGAGGCGCGCGTGGGCGCCTGGGCGCAGGAGGAGGGCTTCACACACGTCTCCCTGTCGCATGTGGTGGCGGCGGAGATCGGCATGCTCGGACGCGGCGACACCACGGTGGTCGACGCCTACCTGACACCGCTGATCCGCGACTACGTGGACACGCTTCGGCAGGAGCTCCCGGGCAGCACCCTGCGCATCATGCAGTCGAGCGGCGGGCTGACCGACGCGGGCGGCTTCCGCGGGCGCAACGCGGTGCTCTCCGGGCCCGCCGGCGGCGCGGTCGCGCTGAAGGACATCGCCGACCGGCGAGAGGAGCCGGCGGTGATCGGGTTCGACATGGGCGGGACCTCCACGGACGTGGCGCGCTACGGCGGCGAGCTCGAGCGCGTCTACGAGAGCCGGGTCGCGGGCGTGCGGCTGCGCGCGCCGATGATGGCGATCCACACGGTGGCGGCCGGCGGCGGCTCCCTGTGCCGCTACGATGGCCGGCGCTTCGCGGTCGGACCCGAGAGCGCGGGCGCGCGTCCCGGACCGCTCTGCTACGGCGATGCGGGGGCGCGCGAGCTGGCTCTGACCGACATCAACCTGGCGCTCGGCCGCCTGCGCGCCGACCGCTTTCCCCTTGCCCTGCAGCGCGCCCCGGTGGACGCGGCGCTCGAGGGTATCGCCGCGCAGCTGCGCGAGCGCGGCGATGATCGCGGCCCGATCGGCGTGGCAGAGGGCTTCTTCCAGGTCGCCATCGAGCACATGGCGGAGGCCATCCGGCGCGTGACCGTGGCGCGCGGACACGACGTGCGCGATCACGCCCTGGTGTGCTTCGGCGGCGCGGGTGGGCAGCACGCCTGCCCGCTGCTGCGCAGACTCGGGATGACGCGCGCCATCTTCCATCCCCACGCGGGTGTCCTGAGCGCCTACGGCATGGGCGTGGCGCCGGTGAGCTGGCATGGCGAGCACGATGCGGGGCGCGGCGTGCTCGGCGCTGCGCTCGGCGCCGAGGTCGAGGCGCTGCTGTCCGAGCTCGAGACGCGTGGCCGGGCGAGCCTCGCGGCCGACGGCTTCGGCGCGGACACCCTGCGGGCGGCGCGCAGGCTCGACCTGCGCTACGGCGGCACCGAGACCGCCATCACGATCGAGGTCGGCGCCGACCTGCGGGAGCGCTTCGAGCAGACGCACGAGGTGCGCTTCGGCTATCGGCGCCCTGGCCACCCGGTCGAGGTGGTCAATGCGCGGGTGGAGGTCAGCGCACCCGGGGCCGACGTCCCCCACGCGAGTGCGACCGGTGGAGGCGACTCCCCGGCACCACTGCAGCACGGCCCGCTGTGGAGCGACGGCGCCTTTCGCGAGGTGCCGGTGTACGGACGCGAGCAGCTGCGTCCCGGCCACCCCGTCGATGGGCCCGCGGTCATCCTCGAGGACACAGGCACGATCACGGTGGACGCGGGCTTCACGCTCTCGATCGATGTCAGCGGCGTCATCACACTCGAAGATCGAGCGGGTGAGTCGGAGCTCTCACGAGGCGACGAGACCGGCGCGCCCGATCCGGTGCGGCTGGAGGTCTTCGCCAACCTCTTCATGTCGATCGCCGAGCAGATGGGCACCGTGCTGCAGCGCACAGCGCTGTCCACCAATATCCGCGAGCGGCTCGACTTCTCCTGCGCCCTCTTCGACGGGGCGGGCGGCCTGGTGGCCAACGCCCCCCACATCCCGGTGCACCTGGGCGCCATGAGCGAGTCGGTGCGCGCGGTGCTGGCGCTGCACCCGGACCCGCAGCCGGGCGATGTCTTCGCTACCAACGATCCCGCCCTCGGTGGCTCCCACATTCCCGACGTCACCGTCATCACGCCGGTCTTCGATCCCGGCGCACCCGCGGCGGGACCGATCTTCTTCACCGCCAGCCGCGGCCACCACGCGGACATCGGCGGCATCACGCCCGGGTCCATGCCGCCTTTCTCGCGCAGCCTGGATGAGGAGGGCGTGGTGCTGCGCGGAGTGCCGGTCGTGCGGGCGGGGCGCTTCGACGAGGCGGGCCTGCGCGCGCTGCTGTCCGGCGGTCCCCATCCCGCACGAGACCCGGACCAGAACATCGCCGACCTGCAGGCGCAGATCGCCGCCAACCGCAAGGGCGAGCAGCTGCTGGCAGAGCTGATGGCACGCTACGGCCTGGCAACGACGCGCGCCTACATGGCCCACGTGCAGCACAACGCCGAGGCGCGTGTGCGCGATGCCATCGCCGCGCTGCCCGATGGGGTGCATTCGCGGCGCGACGCGATGGACGACGGCACGCCGATCGCCGTCGAGCTCACGATCGATGGCGACCGCATGCGTGTCGACTTCAGCGGCAGCGGCGACCAGCACGCGGGCAACCTCAACGCGCCGCGGGCGGTCACCGTGGCGGCGGTGCTCTACGTCCTGCGACTGCTGGCCCGGGAGCCGATCCCCCTCAACAGCGGCTGCCTGCGACCCATCGAGCTGGCGATCCCGTCGGGCAGCGTGCTCGACCCGGCGCCCGGCGCTGCCGTGGTGGCCGGCAACGTGGAGACCTCCCAGCGCGTGGTGGACGTGCTGCTCGGCGCGCTCGGACTGCTGGCCGCCTGTCAGGGCACGATGAACAACCTCACCTTCGGCGACGCGAGCTTCGGCTACTACGAGACGATCGCGGGGGGCTCAGGCGCCAGCCCCACGCGCGACGGCGAGCACGGCGTGCACACGCACATGACCAACACGCGCATCACCGACCCCGAGGTGCTGGAAGCCCGCTTTCCCGTGCGCCTGCGGCGCTTCGCCTATCGGCGCGGCTCGGGCGGACAGGGCGCCCATCGCGGCGGTGACGGAGTCATCCGCGAGCTGGAGGCCCTCTCGCCCCTGCGCGTCTCGATCCTCTCGGAGCGCCGGGTGAGCGCACCCTTCGGCCTGGCCGGGGGTGGCGACGGCGCGCGCGGCCGCAACTTCCGCGTGGGCGCAGACGGCGGGGAGCAGGAGGTGCCTGGGCGGGTCGAGCTCGAACTGGAGGCCGGCGAGCGCGTGCGCATCGAGACGCCGGGCGGCGGAGGGCACGGGGCATGAGCTCGGTCTTGGACAGCGATCGGCGCGTGGCAGGGCTGGTCTACGGCCTGCTGGGCGTGCTCCTGATCGTCGCGCTGGTACTGTTCGAGAATTCGCCCGAGCAGAGCCGCGCGCTGCTCTACAAGACCGGCATCGACGGGCTGACCTGGCGCCGGATGGACACGCCACCCTTCTTCGGCATGCTCAGCGGCGCGGCGGCACTCGGCCTGGTCGTGGCGGCCTTCCTGCGGCGCACCGCCTTGTGGGGGCGACCTGGCGTGAAGCTCGGCGGTCGCATCGCGCTGATCGCGCTCTTGCTGATCAGCGGCTTCAGCTGGCTCTACGGCGCCCGCGGGATCCCGCGCAACGACTACATCAAGGCCTGGGACTCCTTCCACTACGTGCTGGGCCCCAAGTACTTCGACGAGCTCGGCTACTTCGCGCTCTACGACTGCGTCGCCCAGGCCGACATCGAGACCGTGAAGGTGCTCGAGGGCCTGCGCGTGCGCGACCTGCGCGACTACCGCTACACGATGCCGCGCGACAAGGCCGCCGCGCGCGGACGCTGCGACGAGCGCTTCTCGCCCGAGCGCTGGGCCCAGTTCAAGCGCGACTACGTCTTCTACACCGGCATCACCGACGGAATCCTCGACAACATGGTCAAGGACCGGGGCTACAACGGCACCCCGGCCCATGTGTTCATCTCGGGCACGCTGCTCAACGCCTTCGAGACCAACTACCGCAACCTCACCTTCGCCACGCTCGGCGACACGCTGGTCGTGCTGTCGATGTTCTACGCCCTGAGCCTGGCCTTCGGCTGGGAGCTGGCGGGGCTGATGGCGATCCTCTTCTTCAGCCTCTTCAGCGATCGCGGCCACTTCATCCACGGCTCCTTCTTCCGCTACCACTGGCTCTACTGCATCGGCTTCGCGCTGGCGGCGCTCAAGCGCGAGCGCCACGGACAGGCCGGCGCCTGGGTGGCCGCGGCCGGCATGCTCAACGTCTTCCCCGTGCTCTTCGGGCTCGGCATCGCCTTCAAGGCCCTGTGGGAGCTCATCCAGACGCGTACGCTCAGCCAGCGCTACCGCCGCTTCATCGCCGGCGCGGCCCTGGCCAGTGTGCTGCTCGGCGGGCTGGGCATGGCCCACGGCCAGGGCGTCGGCAACTACACCACCTTCTTGCGCAACATGGATCAGCACGCGGGCGTGCTGTCGATCAGCCGCGTCGGCCTCAAGTACGACTTCCTGTGGCGCGGCGAGCTGCACCGGGACCGCCACAGCTTCATGTACACGCGGCTCGAGGCCAAGCGCACGCGGCACGTGCACCGCGCCGCGCTGGCGGTGCTCACCCTGGTGCTCTTCATCGCCGTGCGGCGGATGGACGACGTGGACGCCACGGCCCTGACCGGCTTCGCGGCGTTCTTCTACATCTTCACGACGGTCTCCTATTACTACGGCATCTACGCGCTGCTGCTCCTGCTGCTGCGCAAGCGCCTGGACCGACCGCTCACCTGGGTGCTGATGGCCATGCCCTTCGCCCTCAACGTGGCGGTGGCGTGGCTCTTCGAGCACAGCGGCTACTCCCTGGGCGTCGCCAACAACACCGGCATGAGCTTCGCGGTGACCGTGGTGCTCTTCGCCTATCAGTGGGCGCGCCTGGGCGAGCCGCTGGCGGAGCGCTTCGACGGCTGGCTGCGGCGCCTGGCGCGTGGCGGGATCGCCGTCGCGGCGGTCGCGATCGTCGTGCTCTGCTGGCTGTGGTCGGCGCCCACGAAGGTGGCGGCCGAGCCGGCGGACACGCCGCGCATCACCTTCGGCGGCCCCGACGACCCGCGGGCGGTGGCCAACGACCGCGGGAGTTGTGCACCGATGCTGCACCAGAGCGGAGGGCAGACGATCGCGCTCGTCCAGGTGCGGTTCGTGCGCGACGCCGAGGCGCGCGACGCACACCCGGGCTGCGCCCTGGTCTACGGCCGCCGGGGCGCCATGTTGAAGCGGCTGCGCCCGGTCTTCCAGAAGGCGCGCGAGCAGGGGCAGCGGATCGTGGTCGACGCCGACTGGAACCGCGGCCGCATGCGCTCGCGCGGCAAGCGCCAGCGCCGTCTGGCCCGTGCCCTTTCGCGCGCGGGCGCCGATGCGGTCGTGGGCCGCTCCCAGCGCTCCCTGCTGGGCGTGACGCTCGACCGCGGCAAGCCGATCGTCGACGCGCTGCCACTCGATGCCCACGGGCAACGCATCACGCTCAGCTTCGACCCCTCCGGCGTGCGCCGCATCACCATCCAGCCGCGACCGGGCAGGGCCGATCGCATGTGGCTGCGCAGCGCGGAGCAGGGCACGCTGTTGGCGGTGATCGACGGCAAGGGCTACCTGGAGCTGTGAGGCCGGGCCGCCTTTTGACAACAGGCGACCCCGTGGTAGAAGCCAACACCCTATTTTTCTAGCGTTTTTCGCGGTTTCCCAGGAGAAGCACCGTGGCGGACGGGGCCGACTACAAGAAAACCATTCTGCTGCCGAAGACCGGCTTTCCCATGCGCGCGAACCTGGCCCAGCGCGAGCCGGAGATACTCAAGCGTTGGCAGAAGGAGCGCATCTACGAGCGCGCCCTCGAAGCGCGCGCCAGCGCTCCGCGCTTTGTCTTCCACGATGGCCCCCCCTACGCCAACGGCCACATCCACTACGGCCACATCCTCAACAAGATCCTCAAGGACTTCGTGGTGAAGTACCAGACCATGGCCGGGCGCCTGACGCGCTACGTGCCGGGCTGGGACTGCCACGGGCTGCCGATCGAGCTTGGAGTCGAGCGCAAGCTGGCAGCAAAGGGCAAGTCCCTCGACCGCCCGGCGGTGCGGCGCGCGTGCCGGCAGGAAGCGGAGAAGTGGGTCAAGACCCAGAGCAAGGAGTTCCAGCGCCTCGGCGTCTTCGGCACCTGGGACGAGCCCTACCTGACGCTCCACCCGGGCTTCGAGCAGCGCATCCTCGAGGGGCTGTCGGCCTTCCTGCGCCACGACCTGGTCTACCGCGGCAAGAAGCCGGTGCACTGGTGCGGGCGCTGCAAGACCGCCCTGGCCGAGGCCGAGGTCGAATACCAGGACCACGAGTCGCCGAGCATCTACGTGAAGTTCCCGGTGCAGGGCGAGCAGGCGAGCGGGCTGGCTGAGCGGCTCGGGCTGCCGGTGGACCGCAAGCCACTCCCGCTCCATGCGATGATCTGGACCACGACGCCGTGGACGCTGCCCGCGAACCTGGCGATCGCAGTGCACCCGGGCTTCGATTACGTCGCGGTCGACATCGGCGGCGAGCTGGTGGTGCTGGCCGCCGGGCTGGCCGAGACCGTGCTGAAGGCCTGCGGCCTGAGCGAAGCCTGGCGCAGTGAGCCGGTGAAGGGCGAGGTGCTGATCGGGATCGAGCCGCGCCATCCCTTCGAGGACCGGGCCTCGCCGATCTACGGTGCGGACTACGTCACCCTCGAGGCCGGCACCGGCCTCGTGCACACCGCGCCCGGCCACGGTGCGGACGACTACAGCCTCGGGCAGAAGCACGGGCTCGACACGTTCGCGCCGGTCGACGAGGAGGCGCGCTTCACCGATGAGGTGCGGCCCCAGTGGCGCGGCAAGCACGTCTTCGACGCCAACCCGGAGATCGTGCGCTTCCTGGCGGAGCAGGGTGTGCTCGCCAATCCCGAGGGGCAGTCGATCGAGCACAGCTATCCGGGTTGCTGGCGCTGCAAGACACCGATCATCTTCCGCGCCACCACCCAATGGTTCATCGCCATCGACAAACCGATGGCCGACCGCAAAGACGGCAAGAGCCTGCGCGACCTCGCCCTGGCCGAGATCGACGCCATCGCAGGGCGCCGCGAGCTGGGCGAGCTCGACCCGGAGAGCGGCTGGATCCCGACCTGGGGCCGCGAGCGCATCCACGGCATGCTGGCCGACCGCCCTGACTGGTGCATCTCGCGCCAGCGCGCGTGGGGCGTGCCGATCCCCGCCTTCCACTGCGACAAGTGCGAGCAGGTGATGCTCGACGAGGCCATCTGCACGCACGTGGCCAAGCAGCTCGGCCAGAAGGGCGCCGACGCCTGGTACCTGGAAGAGGCCACCGAGCTGGCACCCCCCGGGCTGACCTGCGGCAACTGCGGCAACGGCTCCTTCACCAAGGACAGCAGCATCCTCGACGTCTGGTTCGATTCAGGATCGACCCACGCGGCGAAAATTCAGTACCCGGATGCCGGAGTATGCCTGCCCACCGACCTATACCAGGCTGCCTCGGACCA
>JAPPOT010000224.1 GCA_028817855.1 Myxococcales bacterium | reverse complement strand
CAGCGGCCACTCGACCTACATCAAGAACCAGTTCGAGTTCACCTGCGGCCTAAAGTTCGACGCCTACGGCAACCCCAACATGATGACCGGCTGCAAGGGCGGCGCCGGCTGGCGCGCCACCCCGGCGCGGATCAAGCTCTCGTGCAAGACCGACGACCGCGGCCGCGAGCTGTGCCGTGGCCGCTACCGCCTCCACTCGGGCAGCGGCTATGACTCGAGCGCCACCTTCCAGTTCTTTCGCCGCCTGACCAAGGCAGAGCGAGAAGCGCTGGCGGCGATCGCCGCCGAAGCCGAATCCGCCGATGCCGGTGCTGCGCCGGCCGCGGCCGCAAGCACGGCGCCGCCGAAGCCCAAGACGCCCGGTCACCCGCTGCTCGGTGCTTGGAAATGCACCTTTCGCAGCGGCAAATACACGTACGCGCCGATGCGCTGCCGGATCACCCGCCGCGGCGGCGGCTACTACATCGAAAAGCTCCAGGGCTCGCAGCGGATCCGGGGCACGCTCAGCGACAAGGGCGACACGCTGGTCTTCAAGGGCCGCTACCACTGCCCCCACGGCGACTGCGACGGCCCCGCCCACGGCACCTTCCGCAAGCAGGGCAAGACCTGGGTCGCGCAGGTCCACCACACCGACCCACGCGGCCACAAGTTCGAGACCGGCGTCACGCTGCGGCGCTGAATGCCGTAGAGCAGCAGCGCCGCGCGAGCAGCCCTGCGTGCAGCTGCCGTACGCGGGGTTGCGCCTCGAGACGCAGCCCGGCGACGAGACGGCCCCCACGCTGATCGAGGCCTGGCAGAGACAGCACGCCGAACGCTACGCGCAGTGGAAGGGCCAGTCATGCTGGTACCCGCGCGACCCCGGGTCGCGTGCCGCCACCTCTGGTGAGGAGGTGCGGGTTGTCGGTCCAGCTGGGCGCGTCAGAGCAGCCACACCACCGCCAACACGAGCGCGGCGAGCAGCGCGGGCAACAGCAGTAGCATCAGCCAGTAGCTGGCTGCGTTGTCATGCGTCTTGAAATCCTGGTCGTGGTCCGGCCACACGTCGGGTCGGTGGTGTTCTTCCGACACTGGCACCTCCTCGCACGCCGATCGTTGCGCAACCCCACCGCGGGGGAGGCTGCAGGCGTAGACATGCGGTTACCAAGTATCCCCCTGCGGCCGCGGTGCACGCAGATTCCATCGTGGGCTGGCCGGGCACCCCCGATCATATGGTGGCCGGTGCGGCCGAGTGCATTCAGCTTGCCGGGGGTTCGCCTCCCCACGTGGCATCCCTGGTCCGGGACTCGGGCCTGGGTGGATGGTGCAGTCGACCCAAGCGACGGCGCACGGGGGAGATCTCGCCCGGCGGAACGCCCAACGCAATCCCGGAGCTCTTCAGAACGCAGGACCGCTGACGTTTTGGCTCAGGCCAATCCACACATCGTCGCGCTGACCTCCCAGAGTCGCGCACGCATCGCGGTATCCTGCGCCTCGGGGTTGGGGTCACGCGGCGTCTCATCGGTGACGTACTGGCCATTGAGCGAGGTGGCCTCGGAATCGGCCGCGAGAAAGATGGGTGTGCATGCACCGCGCTCTGGCGAGCGAAAGAAAGGGCATGGCCAGCCCGACGAGCGCGCGGATGTACCACTGGGCGTTGCGCATCAAATTCGTGCGTACGGCGCCCGGGTGCAGGCAGTTGGCGGTGACACCGCTGCCTTCGAGACGCTGGGCAAGCTCGACCGTGAAGAGCACCTGATTGCTGTTCACCCGCGCGAGGGCAGGGTCCGCGCACGCGCAGGTTGTGAGACCGGCCAGGCCCTGACGCCGGGCGCGGTCTGCTATCGTTCGCGCCGTGCAGCCCTCGGAGGCCGAGCTTCGTGCGCGGGAGGCGACTGCGACGCTGCTCGACGCCCGCGAGCGGCGCGCGCTGCGCTGGAGCATCGTCGCGCGGCTGGTGTCGATGGCCATGACGGTGCTGGTCGTGCTGCCGGCGACGGGCAAGCTGCGCGAGGATCTTGCACTGCTTGCGGTGATCATCCCGGCCGCGGGCCTGCAGCTGTGGGTGCTGCGTGAGCTACGGCACGACGCCGACCCGGGCGCGGCGCGCTGGATCACGGGCACCATCGACGTGGCGTTCATCGTGCTGCTGCCCGTGCTCTGGCACGTGCTCTACACGACGCCGCAGGAGCCGCTCATGCACCTGACGCGGCACAACTACACGGTGGTGTGCACCGCGCTCATCGCGCTCAATGTCGCCCCGCTGCGTCCGGCGCTGCCCGCCGTGGTCACGGGCGCCGCGGTGATCGCCCACGTGGTGGTCGCGGTGCTCGCCGTCATGGACCCACGGCTGGCGGCGTTCGAGGGTGGCGTCGAACGCGCCATGGGTGTGGGCCTGGGCGAGGTCGACGTGGTGTTCATCACGCCGCTCTTCCTGACGCTCACGGGCGTGCTGCTCACGCTGGCAACGCGCGCCGCGCGCGCAACGGTCCTCGAGGCAGTCGCGCGCGAGCAGGCCGAGCACGACACGCGTCAGCGCCAGCTGGAAGCGTTGCTGGAAGCACGCATGGCCGCGTTGGGCGAGCTTGTTGCGGGGGTGGAGCACGAGATCAACAACCCCCTGGGCGCGATGCGTAGCGCGACGGACACGGGGACGCGGGCAGCGCAGCGCTTGCGCGACGTGCTCGGCGCGGACGGTGCCCCCCTGGACCGGCGCGTGGAGCGTGCGCTGTCGGCCCTGCGGCAGGCGCTCGCGCTGTCGACCCAGGGGGGCGCGCGCGTGGCGGAGGTGATGGCCAGCATCAAGGGCTTCGTCCGGCTCGACACCGCGGAGCTGCAGCGCACCGATCTGGCGCGCGTGATCGGCGACGTGCTGGCGCTCGTCCGCCCAACGCTGGGAGAGGGCGTCGAGCTGTCGACCGAGCTGCAGGAGGGCGTAGAGCTCAGCGCCGACCCACGGCGCCTCGCGCAGGCTCTGTCGACGGTGGTGCGCAACGCCGCCGAGGCTATCGATGGCGCGGGCACCGTCCGCATCACGCTCTCGCGCGAGCAGCGCCGCGCGGTCATCCGCGTTCGGGACAGCGGTCGCGGGATGACGCAGCAGCAGCTCGACGGCCTGTTCGACGTGGACTTCAGTGCGAACGCTCGAGTGCAGGCCCGCTTTGGCCTGCCCGTCTGCCGCAGCATCCTGCACCGCCACGGCGGCGACGTGCACGTCGAGAGCGAGCCCGGCCAGGGCACGACCGTCACCCTCGCGCTCCCGCTGGGATCCTCGACGCAGCTTCACCCGGACGAATGAAGTGACGTTCGCCCGAGGGCTAGGCGAGGGGTTCTGGGAACGACCTCGACTCTAGAGGCTCACATTCATGAAGCGAGTCTTCATGAGCTGGACGCCATAGGGATTCCACGTCGAGATGTTCCAGTAAGTGTCCGCGATGTCGTAGTCGATCCCGAAGAAGGAGAAGCTGTGGTCCTCAGTCCAGTGATCCACGACGTTCGGCCCGTAGAGGCGGCCCACATCGAGATCCGCGCGATCTGGATCACACAAGGGCGTCGTCTGGCAGCACACCTGATTGGTGTCGATGTCGTGGCGGATCAGATCGGTGGGCGTGCAATTGCCGAATTGCGTGCTCCACAGGAGCGAGCCGTCGGCATAGGGATTGATGCACGAGTACAGCCAGCCCTGATCGAGTACCAACTCTGGCTCGGTCCACGGCCCCCAGGGGTTGTCGGCGTAGCGCGCAAAGATCCCCGGAAACGGCAGCCGCTCCGAAAAGCCGACCAGGAAGTTGGGCATGTCGCCGCCGTAGAGCATGACCCACTTGCCGAGGGGTTCGACGTAGCTGGCCGTGTGCCAGTTGACCACGTCGAAGACCTCGTGTGTCGGGTCGAAGAAGCCGCCGGAGAGGTCGACCGGGACCGCAGCCGACGAATCGCTCGACCACTGGGGAGTCCCAAAGAACGTGCCCGTCAAATACATCGGTTCCCACGCAGTCATCTCACCGCCGGCCGGGATGTCTACGTAGGCGAGGTACAGCTTGGCTTCGACACCCGCGGCCTGCACGCCGAACCCGGTGGTTCGTCCAAACAAGAGGACCTTCTCGGAACCGGGCCCGACACCGTCCGAGGGCGAGTAGTCGTTTCCGATGCCAAAGGGAGCGGAAGGATTGAAGTGATTGACCGTGCGCGCCGAGGCCAGCCCGAACTTGTGGGTATTCCAGGTCCACGCGACCCGGAAGGTGTTCGGATCGGAGTCGTCCATGCGTGCGATCGCGCGACGCCCCACAACGCTGCGGAAGTCGTAGAGTTGCGAGCTAGTCGGGTCATAACAGCAGTCTCCGAAGCCATCGCAAGGGCTGAGGGTTTGGTAGGGCGCAGGGCAAGGGGGCCTCAGCGTTCCAGACCCGGGGTCTCCAATGGTCACCAGACCCCAAATCGCATAGAGCTCCTCACCGGTGCTGAATGCGGCCGCCGGGACGGTGCCGCCATGGGTGTACTTCGGCTCGAAGCCATCGAACATGCGCACCGGCTTGATGCGCCCCGGGAAGGCGAGATCGGTGGCGAAGGTCAGCGAGGGCGCTGTCTGCCGGCTGCCCTCCGGAAAGTCCGATAGCGACAGGTAGCCCTGCGCATCATCGGCCTGCATGAAGAAGGTGTACTCCTGATCTTCGAAACCAGGATCGGCATCGCAGAGGTAGTTCTCGGTCATCGCCGTGTCGCCGAAGTAGAACCGAAGCACTCCCTTGTGGGCCACGCTCATTCCGAGGTCGCTGCCATAGTACTTCGGTGCAACGCCTTGGTCCCCGAGTACCGCCGCCTCGGGATGCGCAAGCGGTCCCACGTGTTCGGTCACAACGACGCTCTGCGCGTGCGAACCACTCGCGGCTAGACACAACAACCCGGCAGCCAGGTGCAATGAAGAACGCTGCATAGTTCCCCCCTCTCGTCGATGTCCCCCCCCAACCAGCACGTTCCTAGC